>DATKLZ010000090.1:0-9069 GCA_035542135.1 Steroidobacteraceae bacterium
GCGCCGGCGGCGGCCGTACATCCTGTGCGGCGACTGGAACATCGCGCACCGCGAGATCGACCTGAAGAACTGGAAATCGAACCAGAAGAACTCCGGCTTCCTGCCGCACGAGCGCGCCTGGCTCGATGAGCTGTTCGACGAAGTCGGCTACGTCGACGCGTTCCGCAAGGTCAATGCGGAGCCGGACCAGTACACCTGGTGGTCGCAGCGCGGCCAGGCGCGCGCGAAGAACGTCGGCTGGCGCATCGACTACCAGATCGCCACGCCGCAGCTCGCGGGTGCGCCGCGCGCCGCGCACATCTACAAGGCCGAGCGCTTCTCCGACCACGCGCCGCTGGTCATGGACTATGAGCTCTGAGGCCGCGCCGGCGCGCAAGCCCGGGTTCCGCGAGATCTTCGCCAGCCCGAAGCTGCTCGTCATCATGGCGCTGGGGGCCGCGTCCGGATTCCCGAACCAGATCACCGAGAGCGCGCTGCAGGCCTGGTTCAAGGACGCGCGCATCAGCAACACCAGCATCGGCCTGCTGACCTACGTCGCCATCCCGTACCTGCTCAAGCCCCTGTGGGCGCCGTTGCTCGACCGCTTTCCATTGCCGTGGCTGGGCCGGCGCCGCGGTTGGCTGCTCGCGATCCAGCTGGCGCTCGCCGTCGCGATCGCCTCGCTCGCGCTGCAGGATCCCGCGCTGTCGCTGTCGGCCGTGGCGGCCACTGCGCTGGTGATCGTGTTCTTCTCCGCCTCGCAGGACATCGTCATCGACGCCTACCGCACCGACGTGTCGCTGCCCGAGGAACGAGGCCTGGCGGCGGCGGCCAACAACCTGGGCTACCGCGCCTGTGCGTGGCTGGCCTTCGCCGCCGCGCTGGTGGTCGCTGACGCATACGGCTGGCGCGCCGCGTTTCTCGCCCTGGCCGCGGCGATGGCGGCCTTCACGATCGTCACGTGGCTCGCGCCCGAGCCCGAGTACCGCGCGCCGCCGCCGAGCTCGCTCAGGCAATCGGTGCTCGTGCCGCTGCGCGAGCTGCTGGGCTCGCCCGGCGCGATCGGCCTGATCGTGCTGATCGTCACCTTCAAGATCGGCGGCGCGATGGCGCTGAAGCTGTTCACGCCGTTCCTCATGGACCTCGGGTTCACCAAGACCGAGATCGGGCTGGTGGCGAAGGCGGTGCTGACCTCGAGCGCGATCGCCGGCGGCGTGCTCGGCGGCCTGTGGATGGTGCGGCTCGGCCTGCTGCGCTCGATGCTGCTGTTCGGCGTGCTGCAGACGGTGACGATCCTGGCGTTCTACGTGCTGGCGCTGACCGGCAGGAATTTCCCGCTGATGATCGCCGCCACCGCGATCGAGAACCTCACCGCCTCGATGGGGAACATCGCCGAAGTCGCGCTGATCATGGCGCTGTGCAATTCGCGCTTCAGCGCCTTCGAGTACGCGCTGCTGTCGGTGCTGGCGCTGCTGCCGCGCTACCTGCTCGGCGGCCCGGCCGGCTGGCTCGCCGACCACGGCGGCTGGGGCACGTACTACATCGTGTGTTTCCTGGTCGGCATACCCGGTCTCGCGATGGTGTGGTTCATGCGCGCGCGCATCGTGGCGCTCGACTTCCGGCGGTAGGCGGGCTCGGGGCCGTGGCCGAGATCGACCTCATGCGCGTGCTGTGCCGCCTCGAGGAACTCGGCGCCACCGGCTGCCGCGAATTCAGGCTCGGCGGCGGCGACTGGCCGGTGCGCGGATTCGTAGTGCGCGCGGGCACTGCGGTGCACGCCTACCTGAACCGCTGCGCGCACCTGGCGCTGCCGCTGAACCTGCTGCCCGACCGGTTCCTGACGCACGACGGAAGCCTGATCCTGTGCACGGCGCACGGCGCGTTGTTCGAGAAGGGCACCGGCTATTGCGTGGCGGGGCCGTGCATTGGCCAATCGCTCCAGCGCGTGCCGGTGCAGGTCGAAGCCGGTTGCGTCATGCTCGCCGATGAGGTCGATGTCGCCGCGCTGGCGGTGCGCTTCAGCTGAGGCAGGCCACGCGCAGCGTTGGCTGCCGTATTCCCTGCGCGCTCACTCGAACAGGTCGAGGCCGCCGAGCTGATCGGCGCGCAAACGGCGATCGTCTTCCTCGAGCGGATCGGATTCGGTGCGGCTGTCCTCGGGTTCGACATCGACCGAGCCGCTCCAGTCTTCGGGCGCTTCGGCCGTCTCGATCTCGCCGCTGGCGCGCTGCGAGCGCCAGTCATCGAAATCGATTTCCTCGACAGTGCCGTCGAAGTGCTGCACTTCGACCGTGCCATCGGCGGCATCGAAAGCCACGACCTCGAGCAGCTCGCCGCTGCTCAGGCGGTACCACTCGCCGACGCCGGGACGCTGCATGCTCATGAGTTGGCCTCCAGGACGATGTTGCGCCCGGCACCGGTGGGGATCAAGCGTTATTCCTGCTGTCCTTGCGTGATGCGCCGCATCAGCGTACGCGCTCGAACACCAGATCGCACACTCCGTGCCCGAGGCGCAGGCCGCGGCGCTCGAAACGCGTCGCGGCGCGCAGTGGGGCATGCCCGCCGGTTGCGGTCGCCAGCTGCGGACAGCCATCGAGAACCGCTCGCATCTGCTGCGCGTAGGGTTCCCAATCGGTGGCCAGGTGGAGCCGTCCGCCGATACGCAGCCGGTTCGCGAGCAGCGCGACGAACTCCGGCTGGATCAGCCGCCGCTTGTGGTGGCGCTTCTTCGGCCAGGGGTCGGGGAACAGGATCTGCGCTTCGTCCAGTGAATCCGGCGCGATGCGGGAAGCCAGCACCTCGACGGCGTCCTGTTCGATGACGCGCAGGTTGGCGAGATCCGCGGCTGCCGCGCTGCGCAGCAGGTGGCCGATGCCGGGGCGGTGCACTTCGATGCCGAGGAAGTTCCGCTCCGGTTCGGCCTGCGCGCGGGCCGCGAGGTGATCGCCGTTGCCGAAGCCTATCTCGAGGGTGACGGGTGCGATCCGGCCGAACAACACGCTGAATTCGATCAGCCCGGTCGCGTTCGGCACGCCGTAGCGCGGCCACAGCTCGAGCAGCGCGCGCTGCTGCGCCGGCGTCTGCCGCCCGCTGCGGCGCACGAACGAACGCACCGTACGCTGATTCATCCGACCCTGCGCCTGGCCCGGTGCGCCGGTGCCGCGGCAGGCTCCGCCGCGGCGGGAGCGGCGGGCGCGGCGATGCCCGGCGGGTTCGCGAACTCGCGTGCCAGCGTGCGCAGCCATTTCAGCAGCGTCTGCAGCTTCGGCATCGCGAGGTAGGCTTCGGGGCAAACGAAGTAGTAGGCGCGCGGGCAGGGCAGCTGCGCAACGCTTGCCAGCGCCAGCCGGCCGATGCGGATGTCTCCCGCGGCCAGGCACCAGCGCGTCAGCGCCAGGCCCTGGCCCTGCTCGGCCGCCGTCAACACCGCCACCGAATCGTCGTAGGCCGTGCCGTGCTCGCGCCAGTCGCGTTCGGCGTCCGGCCGGTTCCAGAGCTGCCAGGGCTCGTCAGAGGAGCGCAGCAGCGGATAGCGCTTCAGGTCGGCGGCCTCGCGCACTGGCCCGTGGCGCTTGTAGAGCTCGGGGCTCGCCACCAGCACGAACCATTCATCCAGCAGTTTCTCGTTGAACAGGCCCGGCTCGGGGCCGGGCGACATGCGTATCGCTCCGTGGAAGTCGCTCTGGCCGAAATCGACCTTCTCGCGCGAGGTGTGGATGCGCAGCTGCACGTCGGGATGCCGGTCGTGCAGCTGCGGCAGGCGCGGCAGCAGCCATTTCTGCAGGAACGAGGCGAGCGTCGAGATGTTGAGCGTGCCGGCGGAGCGGCTCTGGCGCAGCTGGTGCAGCGCGGTCTGCAGGTCGGTGAGGCCGCGGCGCACGCCCGGCAGCAGCAGCGCGCCCTCGCTCGTCAGCTCGATGCTGCGTCCCTTGCGGCGGAACAGCGGCACGCGCAGGTATTCCTCCAGCGTGCGCACCTGCATGCTGACGGCCGCGGGCGTCACGTGCAGGCTCTCGGCCGCTTCCGCGAAACTCATCCGCGTCGCGACCGCCTCGAACACGCGCAGCGCGTTCAACGGCAGGCGGTCGAAGGCCGCCGCGGCGTCACGCTCCGGAGTGCGGCGTCTGGCCATGCGCCTGCAGCGGCCGGCGTGCCGGCGCCCTCAGCCCTGCAGCGCGCTGCGGATGGCGCCGATCAGCGCGCCGACGAGGAGCGCAATGGCCGGTGCGCTGCTCAGCGTGTAGCCGAAGGAGCGCCTGGCCGGATCGCGCACATAGCTGACGAGGTACACCACGCGCCCCACCAGGTAGATCGCGCCGAGTATCGCCGCGTACTTCGGCGACCAGTATTTCGCCGCCAGCCACAGCGCCGGCAGCAGCACCAGCAGGATCTCGACCGTGTTCATCTGCACGCGGTAGTAGCGCTCGAACACCGGGTGCCCGGTGGTCGCCGGCGCGACGACGCCATAGCGGCCGCGCGCGCCGCCGACGAGCGTGATGAACACGACCAGCTGGATGACGGCCAGCAACCCGACGATATCGACCCAGACCATGCGTTGCTCCTCGAGGATGTGCCGTCCCGGCGGGACGTTGGGATCAGGGGCCGGCCTTGAGCCAGTCCGGTTCCGGCAATTGCGCGAACGCGTGGCGCAGCGCCTCGCTCCAGGTGTCGCGAATGCCGGAGAAATAGGCGTTGTCCTCGCCGATCGTGACGTGGCGCGCCACCCGCAGCTGGTCGCGCCTGACGATGACCAGATCGAGCGGCAATCCCACCGACAGGTTGGAGCGGATGGTCGAGTCCATCGAGATCAGCGCGGCCTTGGCGGCCTGGTTCAGGCTGCTGCTGCGGCGGATCACGCGATCGATGATCGGCTTGCCGTACTTCGATTCGCCGATCTGGAAATAGGTCGTGTCGGGCGTGGCCTCGATGAAATTGCCGGCCGCGTAGATGGAGAACAGCCGCGGCGCCTCGCCGGCGATCTGCCCGCCGAGGAGCAGCGCGGCGTTGAAGTCGACCGCGAAGCTGCGCAGCGCCTCGGCGTCGTTGCGGTACACCTCGCGCAGCGCCTCGCCGACGCAGCGCGCGGCATCGAACAGCGAGCGCACGTTGTTGAGGTTGGGCGCATCGCCGCCGGCCTGCATGCGCTCGCGCAGGATGCTGATCGCCGCCTGCGAGACCGCGAGGTTGCCCGAGGTCTGCAGCACCAGCACGCGCTCGCCGGGCTGTTCGAACACGATGGTCTTGCGGAACGTGCCGATCTGGTCGACGCCCGCGCTGGTGCGCGAGTCCGACAGGAACACCAGCCCGGTGTCGAGCAGCATGCCCACGCAATAGGTCATGGCGCTTCCGGCGTGGCCGCGCTATTGCTGTCCGGCCTGTACTGCGACGTGCACATTGACTTCAAGTGTCTCATTTCCGCCGCCGCGGCGCACGCCGCGCACCGGCGCCGCGTCGAGGTAATCGCGCCCGACGGCCAGGCGGCAGTGATCGGCGCCCACCAGGCAGGCGTGCGTGACATCGAGCCCGAGCCACGCGCCCTGCGCTTCCTGCCACACGTCGACCCAGGCATGGCTTGCGGCATCGTCCCCGCTCCCGGCCAGCAGGTAACCGCTCACGTAGCGCGCGGGCACGCGCGCGGCGCGGCAGCAGGCGAGGAACACGTGCGCCTGGTCCTGGCACACGCCCTCGGCGCGCCGCAGCGCCGACACCGCGGTGTCGGCCACCGTCGTCGTGCCCGGACGGTACTGCACGGCCGCGCGCACCGCCGAGGCGAGCGCCAGCAGCGCCGCGCCGTCCGCGCCGGATCCGGGCAGGTGCGCGGCGGCCAGCGCCGCGATCGCCTCGTCGGCAGCCGTCAGCGGCGTGGATGCGAGGTAGGCGAGCGGCGCGATCGGGCCGCGCTCGAAGATCAGCGGCCCTTCGTCGAGCACGTCGACAACGCCTTCGACGATGATCGTGATGTCGCGGTGCGGCTCGTCCACCGTCAGCAGGTGGCTGATGTTGCCGTGCGCGTCGAGCTGCTCGGTGCGGCGGCCCGGCGCGCTCATCCGCCACGACAACGTGCGCTGGCCGCGCTCGCGCCGCGGCGTCAGCCGCAGGCTCTGCACGCTCTGGTGGACGGCGACGGCGTACTCGTAGCGGGTCTCGTGGCGGATGTGCAGCATCATGGCCGTCGTCCTCAGCCGTAGTGGCCGGCAACCAGGAAGTCCGCGCCGATTCGGTCGGCGAGCCCGTTGAGCCGGCGCTGCACCTCGTCGAGGAACTGCGGCACGCCGCTCGCGCACAGCTCCTCCAGGCGCCCGTAGCGGAAGCGCGCGTGCAGTTCGCCCGCGTAGCGTTCGGTCTCGCCCGACCTGTCGTGCTGCACGGCGTTGAGGTTGCGCAGCAGGTCGGTGAGCGAGCAGTGCACGGAGCGCGGCATGCCGGCGTTCAGCAGCAGCAGTTCCGTGACCCGCCACGGCGTCACCGACTCGCGGTAGACCTTGCGGTACACCTCGAACGCGGACAGCGCGCGCAGCAGCACCGCCCACTCCGAGGCCTCGGTGATCAGCCGTTCGCCGCGCCCGCCCGGATCGCGCCAGCGCGCCTCGAGCAGCCGCGTCGTCGCATCGGCGCGCTCGATGGCCGTGCCGAGCGAGACGAAGTGATAGGCCTCGTCGCGCAGCATCGTGCCGTTGGCGACGCCGCGCGTGAGGTGCGAGCGGTACTTGACCCACTCCACGAAATTCGCGACGTCGATGTATTCGGCGTTGCCGCCGAAGGCGCGCGATTCGAGGTAGGTGGCGTTGAGCGTCTCCCACAGCTCCGAGGTGATCGTGCCGCGCACCGCGCGCGCATTCTCGCGCGCCCGGTTCAGGCAGGAGAGGATGCTGCCGGCGTGGCCGCGGTCGAAGGCGAGGAACTGCAGCGCGTCACGCGCGCTCACGGCCTCGTGCCGCTGCCGGTACTCGTCGATCATGCCGAGCGAGGTGAGCGTGGCGTTCCAGCCCTGCTCCAGCACCTCCGGCGCGCGCGGCAGCAGCGAGAGGCGGTAGTGTGCGTCGAGCATGCGCGCCAGGTTCTCGGCGCGCTCGACGTAGCGGCTCATCCAGTACAGGTGGTCGGCCGTGCGGCTCAGCATGCCGCGCGCCCCGCAAGCGTTGCGATCGCGCTGCTCATGCGCCCAGCACCCAGGTGTCCTTGGTGCCGCCGCCCTGCGAGGAGTTGACCACCAGCGAGCCTTCGCGCAGCGCGACGCGTGTCAGCCCGCCGGGCACGATGGTGATCTCGCGTCCCGACAGCACGAACGGCCGCAGGTCGATGTGGCGCGGCGCCAGCCCGCGCTCGGTGAAGGTCGGCGAGGTCGACAGCGCCAGCGTCGGCTGGGCGATGTAGCGTTCCGGGTGCGCGATGATCTTCTGCCGGAACGCCTCGATCTGCGCCTGCGTCGCGGCGGGCCCGATCAGCATGCCGTAGCCGCCGGCGCCATGCACTTCCTTGACCACCAGTTCCGGCAGGTGCGCGAGCACGTGCGCGCGGTCTTCCTCGCGCCGCAGGATCCAGGTCGGCACGTTGGCGATCAGCGGCTCTTCGCCCAGATAGAAGCGGATCATCTCCGGCACGTACGGGTACACGGACTTGTCGTCGGCGATGCCGGTGCCGATCGCGTTCGCGATCGTCACGTGGCCGGCGCGGTAGGCGGTCAGCAGGCCCGGCACACCGAGCATCGAGTCGGAGCGGAACGCCAGCGGGTCGAGGAAATCGTCGTCGATGCGCCGGTACACGACATCGACGCGCTGCGGGCCGCGGGTCGTGCGCGCGAACAGGTAGTCGTCGCGGATGAACAGGTCCTGGCCCTCGACCAGCTCGATGCCCATCTGCTGCGCGAGGAAGGCGTGCTCGAAATAGGCGCTGTTGAACGCGCCGGGCGTCAGCAGCATGACCGTCGGGTCGGTGACGCCCTGCGGCGCGACGCTCTTGAGGTTCTCCAGCAGCACGTCCGGGTAATGCTCGACGCTCTCGGTGGCGTGCTGCGCGAACAGCTCGGGGAACAGCCGCATCATCATCTTGCGGTTCTCGAGCATGTACGAGACGCCCGAGGGCACGCGCAGGTTGTCCTCGAGCACGTAGAAGGCGCCGTCGTCGGCCCGCACCACGTCGATGCCGGCGATGTGCGCGTAGATGCCGCCCGGCACATCGATGCCCTGCATCTCCGGACGGTACTGGCTGTTGCACAGCAGGTAGTCGGCCGGCACGCGGCCGGCGCGCAGGATGTCCTGGTCGTGGTAGATGTCGGCGATGAACGCGTTCAGCGCGCGCACGCGCTGGCGGAGTCCCGCCGCGAGCTGCGCCCATTCGTGCGCGGGCAGCACGCGCGGCACGATGTCGAACGGGATCAGCCGCTCGGCGCCGGCTTCCTCGCCGTACACGGCGAACGTGATGCCGACGCGGTGGAACAGCGCGTCGGCCTCGGTGCGCTTCGCCGCGAGCAGGTCAGCCGGTTGCCGGCGGAGCCATTCCAGGTAGGCACGGCAATGAGGGCGGGCTGCCCCGTCCGCATCGTGCATCTCGTCGTACGGCCGGTTGGGCATGGACGCTACACTAGCTTCTTTCATGCCACGGCCGCGAGCCGGTGTCGCCGCGGCGGGGGGCATGGGCCGTGTCGCCGGCACCCCGCTGCCCGAAAACGGCGCAAATCGGCGACAGCCTGCGCCGCGTCGGTGCGCGAGGCGGGCAGGTAACGGGCTTGTAAGTTGCGGGCATGAAATAAAACTGTAACGCTGGCTCCATCCGACCCAAGCGAGGGTGCCAGCACATGCGTTCGATCTGCATTCCAGCCATCGGGTTACTGCTCCTGACTGCCTGTGGCGGTGGCGGGGGCGGTGGCAGCGGTGGCCAATTCACCCCGGTCGGTTGGACGGCTGGCGTGTTCCAGCCGGAGTCGACGTTTGCCAACAAGTGCGCCGCGCCGCGCACCGGCATTGACCCTTACACGAACATGGCCTATCCGGACAAGGCCGGCACGCTGCTCGACGAGAACAACTTCCTGCGCTCCTGGACCAACGACCTGTACCTGTGGTTCGACGAGGTCACGGACCAGAACCCGGCGAA
>DATKLZ010000091.1:0-10758 GCA_035542135.1 Steroidobacteraceae bacterium
CCGAGCGGATCCGCGCCGGCGTGCAGGAACTGGCGCGCATCGTGCGCGCCGATCCGCAGCTGGGATCGCGCACGCTGCGCGAAGAGACCGTCGCGCCGCTGGCGGGCGCGGCGCTGCAGCGCGCGCTGGCGGGCGCGACGCTGCTCTACAACACCGTCTACGGTGAACCCTGCACGATCAGGCTCGGTGCCGACGGCACGCTGAGCGGGCGCGCCGGCTACTCGAACGAGGACCGCGACAGCGGCCGCTGGTGGGTCGAGGGAGATCGCTGGTACCGGCAATGGCAGCACTGGGCCTACGGCGAGAGCCTCGGGCTGGTCACGGTGATCGAAGGCGAACAGCTGCGCTGGTACAACGCCGACGGCCTGTTCATCGACACCGCCGTGATCGTGCGCCGCCGCGGTGCGCGCGCATGAGGCGCGCGGCCTGCCCCGGCGGCATCATCCGCATCCTGCGGCGCGGCGCCGGACTGGCCAGCGCGCTGTGCTGCGCCGTGCTGCTGGCGCCGCCGCCCGCGCAGGCGCGCAGCGCGCTCGACTACGCCACGCTGATGGGCGGCGTTTATCCGCAACCGGTCGATTTCTCCGCCTACGCGCCCGAGGCGGGCGCCAGCGCGCCGACCCACGAGTTCAGCGGCGTATTGCGGCTGTGGTTCCACGGCACGCTGCCGCACCACACCCTGCACGCGGATCCGGCCTACGTCGATGCCGCCGACCTCGCCAGCGCGCTCACCTGGCCCGGCGATTTCGCCTATGAATTCGTCCAGCAGGGCGCGATGCTGCTGCCGGTGCGGCGCGGCGCCATTCCGGGCAGCCACGCCTGGTGGGAGCTGGTGCTGGAGCCCGGCCGGGCCTGGAACGAAGCCGGCGACCACGGCCTGTCGCGCGCCGCGATTCCGTTCGCGCTGCAGGAGCGCAACGCGAATTGCACTCACAATGGGGTGCTGATGTTCCTGTTCGGCGATGACGGCGCCGTGTCACGCACCGCGATGCAGGTCACGAGCGAGACCTGCCTGTACCTGCAGGTCGATCTGTGGGGACTGCTGCAGACGCAATACCGGCCCGGCACGCCCGCGCAGGGCGCAGCCGCCGTGCGCGCCTACCGGGACGAGCTGGCGGCGCGGCTGCCGCGGCGCACGCTGGCCCAGTTGCACGCCGATCATCCGCAGCTCGACGTCGCCGCGCTCGCGATCGGCGCACCCTCGGCCAGCACCGTGCACGGGCTCGTCGTCGACGGCGTCAACTACGTGTCCGACTGCGCGACGCGCAGCGGCGCCTATCCGTACTGCGACGAGCTCGACCTGCCCTCCTACTCCCTCGCCAAGTCGCTGTTCGCGGCGACCGCGCTGATGCGGCTGCAGCTGCAGCACCCGGGCGCGGCGGCGCAGTCGCTCGCCGCGCATGTGCCGCAGTGCCGTGGCGCCGCGTGGCGCGGCGTGCGCTTCATCGACGCGCTCGACATGGCCACCGGCAACTACGATTCCGATCGCTTCGAGGCCGATGAGCTCGGTGCGAAGTCCGCCGGCCTTTTCCTGCCGCTCGGCCATCGCGACAAGATCCGCTTTGCCTGCAATGCCTGGGCGCACCACGACCCGCCCGGAACGCGCTGGGTCTACCACACCTCCGACACATACCTGCTCGGCACGGCGCTCGCGCACTACCTGCGGAGCCTCCCGGGCAGGCAGGCCGACGACCTGTATCGCGACCTGGTGTACGAGCAGGTCTATGCCCCGCTCGGACTCAGCGCGACGACAGCCGTCACGCGCCGCACCTACGATGCCGTGGCGCAGCCGTTCACGGGCTGGGGCCTGACCTTCAAGCCGGGCGACATCGCGCGGCTCGGCCGGTTCTACGCGGTGGACCGCGGCGCCATCGATGGCAAGCCCTTGCTCGATCCCGCTCTGCTCGACCAGGCGCTGCAGCGCGACCCGGGCGCGCGCGGATTGCCGGTGGCCGGCTTCCCGGACCTGCGCTACCAGCATGGCTTCTGGGCGCGCAACGTGCGCACGGTACTGGGCTGCGCGCACGACACCTGGGTGCCGTTCATGTCGGGGTTCGGGGGCATCTCGGTGGTGCTGTTCCCGAACGGCGTCGTGTACTACAACTTCGCCGACGATGCGCAACCGGCCAGCTTCGACTGGGCCGCGAGCGCGCGCGAGGCGCGCAAGCTCGGCGACTACTGCCAGTAGGCCGGACGCGCCGGCCGCTGCGAAAGCTGCGTGGAAATGCTGCCGACCACGGAGCCGAGCCTGGCGAGCGCGCTGCCCGAGCCCGCGTCGGTCGTCGCGGGCGCGCTCGCGGCCAGCGTTTCCGTCGCGGCCAGCAACAGCTTCAGGCGCACGTGCGCGCTGGTCAGCGTGCCCGGTTCGCTCCCGGTGCCGGCGCTGCCGCTGGCGCCACCGGCGCTGCCCAGCGCGAGGTCGAGCACCTGCTGCAGGAAATCCTGCAGGACCGACAACAGCGTCGGCGGCGTCGATGGCGTTGGTGGCGCGGGCGCGGCATCGCTGGCCGGTGCGGCAGCAGGCGACGTCCCCGCGGTCGTGGCGGCGCTGGCATCCGGCGCTGCCGGCGTCGCGGTCGTCGCCGGCGCCACGGCGCTGTCCGCGCCCGTCGCACCGGTGCCGTCCGTCGCGCCGGCTGTGCCGGCACTGCCTGCGGCCGGCGCCGATGCGGGCGGCGGCGCGATGACCACGCCCGCGACGCTGCAGGTCGCCTGGTAGCGCAGGCTCAGGGCCACGGAGGCGAGCTGCGTGCTGTCGATCTGGAGCGAGCCCGCGCTGGCGAATGCCTGCGCCACATCGCCGCCGAAGAACTGATCGGCGAGCGCCTCGACCTGCTTCACCACGTCGCCGATCGCCGCGGCTTCGCTGGCGCTGATGTTGCCGTGCACGTCGACGCTGATGCGCGCGCCGTCCACCGTGGTCACGCCGGCCGCTCCGGCAGCGGCGCCATCGGCGCCCGCGCCGGCGGCCAGTGTCGCCGTGCTGCTGCTGCGGGCGCGGATGCGCAGCGTGACGACATCGCCCTCGGCCGTGCGGATCTGCAGCGTCGCCTTTTCCTTCTGCACGAGCGTCGCCTGCCCGGCGACACCGGCGCCCGGGGCCACGGCCGACAGCAGCGCCTCGAGGCGCGACTGCAGCGAGCCGCCGGCCGCACTGACGTCGGCGGGCGCGGCGCCCATGCCGAGCAGGAACTGCGACACATCTCCCATGGCCTGCAACACCGTCTGGCGCACGGCATCGAGCGATGAATCGCTCCCGTCACCCGATTGCACCGCCCGCGCCACGGCGGAGGTGAAGCTCTGGCCGGCATTCTCGGACGGCGTCAGCGCCGAGGAAGTCGCCGCGGCGGCTGGCGTGGCCGCCGGCGCGCAACTGAAGCTCGCGCGCAGCGCGCTGACGACCTGGGCCGCCATGGCGCAGGCCGCCGCCGGCACGGCGGGAGCGCCGCAGGCGGCCGGCGCCTGGGCCGGGGTCGTGGTCGTGGTCGTGGTCGTGGCAGCGGGCGCCGCGGCGCCCGTGGCGGTTCCGCGCACGCTGGGCAGCGCCCCAGCGCCGTCGCAAAGCGATGAAATCGGGCTCATGGCCGGCTCCGGCAATATGTCACCGAAGAGGCCAACGGCAGGTTCGCGCGGATCTTTAGGGCGACGAGGCTCCGCGCCGCCTGCTGAACAGGCGCTGGATCGACACGAACAGCACCGGGACGAACAGCACGCCGAGGATCGTGCCGGCGAGCATGCCCCCGAAGATGCCCGTGCCGATCGCGCGCTGTGCGCCGGCCCCGGCGCCGTGCGCCAGCGCCAGCGGCAGCACGCCGAAGCCGAAGGCGAGCGAGGTCATGACGATCGGGCGCAGGCGGTCGTGCACCGCGTGCAGCGTCGCCTCGATCAGGCCCTTGCCGGCGTCGAGGTTCAGCTTCGCGAATTCGACGATCAGGATCGCGTTCTTGCTGGCGAGGCCGATCGTGGTCAGCATGCCCACCTGGAAGTAGATGTCGCGCTCGAGGCCGCGGAGCGCGGTTGCGATGACGGCTCCGATGATGCCGAGCGGTACGGCCAGCAGGATCGGAATGGGCATGACCCAGCTCTCGTACAGCGCGGCGAGCGCCAGGAACACGATGATCAGCGACATCGTGTACAGGATCGGGGTCTGCGCGCCGGCCGCGCGCTCCTCGTAGGACTGGCCGGTCCATTCGACGCGGTAGCCCGGCGGCAGCTTGGCGGCCGCCTCCTGGATGATCTGCATCGCGGTGCCGGACGACACGCCGGGCGCTGCCGCGCCGTTGATGTTGACCGCGGCGACGCCATTGAAGCGCTGCAGCTCCGGCGAACCGAATTCCCAGTGCGAACTGCTGAACGCCGAAACCGGGACCATCGTTCCCGAGTCGCTGCGCACGTACCAGCGATTGAAATCCTCGGGATTCATGCGGAACGGCGCATCGCTCTGGATGTAGACGCGCTTGACCTTGCCGCGGTCGATGAAATCGTCGATGTAGCGGCCGCCCCAGGCGATGCCGAGCGTTTCGTTGACCTGGTCCATTGACACGCCGAGCGCCGCGGCGCGCGCCGCGTCGATGTCGAGGCGGTACTGCGGCGAGTCCTCGGATCCATTCGGCCGCACGCCGTTCAGGCGGTGGTCCTGCGAGAGCATGCCCAGCAGCTGGTTGCGCGCGGCAATCAGCGCCTCGTGGCCGTTGCCCGCCTCGTCCTTCAGGTAGAAATCGAAGCCCGATGAGTTGCCGAGCTCGGTCACCGCCGGCGGCACGATCGGGTAGACGAGGCCGTCCTTGATCTGGCTGAACGGGCCCCAGGCGCGGCCGACGATGGCCGACACCGACTGGTCCTCGCGCGGCCGCTTTTCCCAGTCCTTCAGCAGGATGAAGCCGATGCCGGCATTCTGTCCGGTGCCGCTGAAGCTGAACCCTTCCACGGTGAACACCGAATCCACCAGCGTACCTTCGTGGTCGAGGAAGTGATCCTGCACCTTGTCGAGCACCTTGACGGTGCGGTTGGCGGTGGCGCCGACCGGCGTCTGCACGAACACCAGCATCCAGCCCTGGTCCTCGGCCGGCAGGAACGAGGTCGGCAGGCGGATGAACAGCAGGCCCATCAGTGCCGCGAGCGCCCCGTAGACCAGCATGTTGCGCCCGGTGCGTCCGAGCATGCGCTCCACGGTGGCGTGGTAGCGCTTGTGCATCTGCTGGTAGCGGCGGTTGAAGGCATCGAAGAACCTCGCGGCGCGCGCGCCGTGCGTTTCCTTCGCCACCGGCCGCAGCAACGTCGCGCACAACGCCGGCGTCAGCGACAACGCCACGATGACCGACAGGATCATCGCCGCGACGATCGTCACCGAGAACTGCCGGTAGATCACGCCGGTCGAGCCATCGAGGAAGGCCATCGGGATGAACACCGCGGTGAGCACCGTGCCGATGCCGACCAGCGCGCCGGTGATCTGCCCCATCGACTTGCGCGTCGCCTCGACCGGCGAGAGGCCCTCCTCGGTCATCAGTCGCTCGACGTTCTCGACGACGACGATCGCGTCGTCGACCAGCAGGCCGATCGCGAGCACGACCGCGAACATCGTCAGCATGTTGATCGAGAAGCCGAGCACCAGCAGCACCGGGAATGTACCCAACAACACCACCGGCACTGCAATGGTCGGAATGAGGGTAGCCCGAAGGTTCTGCAGGAACAGGTACATCACCAGGAACACCAGCAGCACCGCCTCGAACAGCGTCTTGACGACCTCGCGGATCGATACGCGCACGTACGGCGTGGTGTCGAACGGGATGAAAGCCTTCAGGCTGCGCGGGAATTCCGGGCGCATCTCGGCGAGGCGCGCCTTGATGCGGTCGGCGGTCGCCAGCGCATTGGCGCCGGCCGCCAGCGAGACGCCGAAGCCGGTGGCGGGCTTGCGGTTGTAGATCACCGAGAAATCATAGGTGCCGGCGCCGAGCTCGACGCGCGCGACATCGCGCAGGTGCAGCACGGCGCCGTTGGCCGCGCCGCGCACGATGATGTTGTTGAATTCCTCGACGCTCGTCAGGCGGCCGCGCGCCGTGACCGTGGCGTTGATCTGCTGGTTCGGCAGCTGCGGCATGCCGCCGAGCTGGCCGACCGAGAACTGCGCATTCTGCGCGCGCAGCGCGGCGACCACGTCGCCGGGCGTGAGCGCGTAGGCGCGCAGCTTGTCCGGGTCGAGCCAGATGCGCATCGCGTAGCCCGCGCCGTATTCCTCGACGTCGCCGACGCCGTCGACGCGCCGGATCTCCTCGGCCACCTTGTTCATGACGAAATCGCTCATGTCGGTGGCGCTGAGCGAGCCGTCCTCGGAATAGAAGCCGATCGCGAGCAGGCTGGAGTTGATGATCTTTTTGACCGCGATGCCCTGCTGCTGGACGATCTGCGGCAGGAGCGGTACCACCGCCTGCAGCCGGTTCTGCACCTGCACCTGCGCGATGTCTGGATTCGTGCCGCTGGCGAAGGTCAGCTTGATCGTGACCCGGCCATCCGACGTGCTGGTCGAGGCCATGTAGATCAGGCCGTCGAGCCCGCTCATGTTCTGCTCGATGATCTGCGTGACCGAGTCCTCGACGCTCTTCGCGGCGGCGCCCGGATATTCGGCGTTGATCGCGATCGACGGTGGCGCGATCGTCGGGTACGGCGTCAGCGGCAGCCGGCGGATCGCCAGGATGCCCAGCAGCGAGAGCATGATCGCCAGCACCCACGCGAAGATCGGGCGATCGATGAAGAAACGCGACATCTGGCCGGATCCTGCCTACTTCGCGGCTGCGGCGGGTGCCGCGCCGGATGCCGGAGCCGCCGCACCGAATTCGGCGGGTTGCACGGGCATGCCCGGCTGGATCTTCTGCAGGCCCTCTACGATCACGCGATCGCCCGGCGCGAGGCCACTGGTCACGAGCCACTGGTCACCGACGGCACGCGCGGTGGTCACGTTGCGCAGCTCGACCTTGTTGTCCTTGCCGATCACCATCGCGGTCGCATTGCCCTTCGGATCGCGCGTGATGCCGGTCTGCGGCGCCAGCAGCGCGTTGCCGAGCGTGCCTTCGACGATCGTGGCGCGCACGTACATGCCCGGCAGCAGCAGGCCCTTCGGATTGGGCACCAGCACCCGCAGCAGGAAGCTCCCCGTACCGGGCTGCACGGTCACGTCGCTGAACTGCAGCTTGCCCGGCAGCGGATAGGCGCTGCCATCCTCGAGCGCGATGCGCACCTCGCTGCCATCGGCGCTCTTGCCGCCGGCCGCGAGCTCCTGCTGCAACTGCAGCCACTCGCCGCTCGATTGCGTCACGTCGACGTACACCGTGTCGAGCTGCTGGATGGTCGCGAGCGCATCGGGCTGGTTGGCGACGACGAGCGCACCCGGCGTGACGGCCGACTTGCCGATGCGGCCCGAGATCGGCGCGCTGATGTGCGCGTAGTCGAGGTTGATGCGTGCGCTGTCGGCCGCGGCCTGCGCGGTCGCCAGGTCCGCCTCGGCCTTGTGGAGCGCGGTCTGGAGGTTGTCGTTGTCCTGCACGCTGATCATGTGCGCCTTGACCAGCTCGGTGCCGCGGTCGGCACTGCGGCGCGCGGTCTCGAGCGCCGCCTCGGCGCTCATGCGGTTCGCCTCGGCGCTGCGCAGCGCGACGCGATAGACGGCGTCGTCCAGCTGGTAGAGCTGCTGCCCTTCGGCGACGTGGCCGCCCTCGCGGAACAGCACGCGCTTGACGATGCCGCCGACCTGCGGCCGCACCTCGGCCACCTGCCGTGCGCTGACGATGCCCGGCAGCTCGCGCTGCAGGTCGACGGCGGAAGCCTTGAGCGTGACCACCGTGACGGCCGGCGGCGGCATGCCGCCCTGGCCCTGCGCCCCGCCGCTGCAAGCGGCCAGCGCAAGGACAACAGTGGTGCCCACGGCCGCCAGCAAGGCGGCTGGAATCTTGGTCAATCGCATGGTCTGGATCCTGGGTCGGCGGCAGGCCCTTGGGGCCGCGGGCGACTATGATCCACGGAATCGGGGAGCGCGGCAATTGGCCCGCCAGCACCCATAGCCCGCGAGGGGCGCCAGCACGGCCGCGACCCAGCCCAGGTGGGCCGCAAAGTGGCGTGGATCGGCCGCGGCGCCGCCGCTGGCCAGCGGCACGCCGAGCAGCAGGACCGCGTAGGCACCGGCGGCGAGCAGCGCGCCCCGTCCTGGTGCGCCCCGCTCGGCCAGCGACCATTGCAGGGACAACGCCGGCAGGTAGGTCAGCAACCCGATCAGGCGATGCGCATCGGCCGGCGCCAGCCATTGTTCGAGCCCTGGCTGGCCACGCACGACCAGCACGACGCGCAGCGCGTTCACGGCGAGCGCCGCGAGCCAGCCGCACAACAGCGCGCCGCCGAGCCGCAGCGGCCACTGCCCCGTCGCCCACGGACGCGCGCTCGCGCGACCGGTCGCGGGCACCGGCCGCCACAGCCAGCACCAGCCCAGGAACGACAGCAGCATGAAATTGACACCGGCGCAGGCCTTGACGAGCACGAAGCCTGCCGCGGGGCACTCCCAGTTGCCCGCATCGTCACGCAGGAAGTGCCAGCCCGTGAGCGCTCGCAGCAACAGCGCCAACGGATGCAGCATCCATTGCAGATCGGAGGCCGCGGCCGCGCTGAATTGCCACTTCAGCGCGACCGCGACCGACCCGGCCAGCGCCCACCACGCCAGTGGCGCGCGCCGGCATTGCCACCACTCAACCACCGGCACAGGCCCGGTAAATGTTGCGGAATTTCCGCAGGCCGAGCAGCAGCGCGCACCAGGCGACCAAGTCCGCCCATACGGGCTCGGGCGCGGGCGTTAACGGTTCGCCGACCGCGGCGTTGCTGACGCCGGCCGGCAGGGGCAGGGGCTGCTTCACGTCGACGGCGCTCTCGCCATCACCGGTCGGCAGCTGTTCATCGACGCCGATGAACGAGGTGGCGCTGGTGAGCAGCGAGTACTTCAGGCCCAGCGCCAGGATCTCGGCGCGCGCATCCTCGCTCGCATTTGGAAACACGTACAGGCGCTCGAGGCGCTTGCGCGCCCAAAGGATCGGCAGCGTGCCATCGCGCGCGGCGTCGGCGAGCGCGAAGTCCCAGGCCTGCTGGCCCGTGCCGGTGACGCCCGACAGTTCGATCGTCGCGTGCGGACCGGCGTTGCGATACTTGCCGAGCACCAACACCGGGCGCCGGGCCAGCAGGTCGGGCTGCGTGCGCGGCTCGGTGTCGTAGATCTCGACGTTGCGGCCGGTCACGGCAATGTCCGTGAGCAGCGGCGTGGCCACGTAGTCGCGGAAGCGCTCGGCCTCGCGCGCGGCATCCGCCTCGTTCGTGACGACGAAGGATTCGGCGTGGCCGACCTTCGCCAGTCCCTCGATCAGGAAGCGATTGACCGAGGAGCCGATGCCGAAGGCGTAGAGATTGCTCCCGCCGAGCTTCTCGTCCACCAGCTTGAAGGCGCTGGCCTCGACATCGACGTAGCCGTCGGTGACCAGCACCAGGCTCCGCGAGCTGCCCTCCGCCACCGGCATGCTGAGCGCCTGCTGCAGCGCCGGCAGCAGCTCGGTGCCGCCGCCGCCCTGCGCCTGCTGCAGCATCTGCTGCGCGCGCGCGAGGTTCTCGGGCGTGGCCGGCAACGGCTGCGGCGCCAGCGTGCTCGAGCCGCCGGCGAAGAACAGGATGTTGAAGCGGTCGATCGGCCGCAGTCCCGCGAGCAGCCGGTCGACCAGCGCACGCGCGGTGTCGAGCGGGAAGCCGCTCATCGAACCGGAGACATCGAGGATGAACAGGTATTCGCGGGCCGGGATCTCCGTCGTGCTCACGCGCTGCGGCGGTTCGGCCTGCAGCATGAAGTAGTTCTCGCCCCCGGCGCTGAAGCGCGTCAGCCCCGATGCGATCGCGTTGCCGGCGAGGCGGTAGCGCAGGATGAAATCGCGGTTGCCGGCGCTCTGGCGCGGCTCGTCGAGGCTGATCGTGCTGCTGCGCGCGCCGTTCCAGCGCGTCAGGATCCTGTGCGTCGCGCACTGCACGTCGTGCAGCGGCAGCGGCGAATCCAGCGTCACGCTGATGTCGAAGGTCGACGGCCCCGATTCGCCGGCGTGCAGGTACGGATTGCCGACCCACGCGGCTGGCCGGTCGATCGCCTCGGCGCCGCCGCCGTAGCGTGGGCCGACGACGCCCGGATAGACGAACTGGTACTCGCCGTCGCTGGCGGCAAGGAATTCGGTGTAGTCGAGCTCGACCTCGACCTCGGAATCTGGCGCGATGTTCGCCACGTCCATCGCGAACACGTTCGGACGCTTCTGCGCCAGGAGCGAAGCGGTCTGTCCCGCCGCCTTCGCGGCCTCGAACATCCTGTTTGCCTGCTCCTTCTCCTTGATCTGCGCGCGGATCCGCCGCTCGCCGATCGTCATCACCATGGCGTTGACCGCCGCGCCGGTGGAACCCGGGAAGATGTACTTCGCATTGAGCGCCTTCGTGCCCTCGTTGCGGTAGCGCTGGTGCACGTGGACGCTCGCGATCACGCCGTTGAGCTCGGCCGTGACGCGCGTTTCCTTCAGCGGAAAGTGATCGACACCCGAATCGTCGCCGACCTGGAAGTAAGGCGATTGCGGCGCCGGCGGCCCGGTCGTGTCGGCCCTGGCGCCGATGCCCGGCGCCAGCAGGGCGATGATGGCCGGCAGTTGCCGCAGCCAGCCGATGCGGGGGATGTTGCGGGACATGAGCGTACTCCTGGTGTGGCGAGTG
>DATKLZ010000092.1:0-60006 GCA_035542135.1 Steroidobacteraceae bacterium
GGCTTATTCCTCCCAAGAGTCCACATCGACGGAGGAGTTTGGCACCTCGATGTCGGCTCATCACATCCTGGGGCTGTAGCAGGTCCCAAGGGTTCGGCTGTTCGCCGATTAAAGTGGTACGCGAGCTGGGTTCAAAACGTAAACGAAACTGCGTTGCCAGAGAGTAATCTCTGGAAAAATTTTACTGGCTCATATCGGTGAAACCCTCCTGACGTTCAAACTGCGTCAAAGGGCAATACCGAGGGAAGGCGGGTAAACGTGGATTCGACGATCCTTGCCTATATCGCAGGTTTCCTGGATGGCGACGGCAGTATCTTCTTCCAGATCATCAGGAAGAAGGACTACCGGTTCGGATTCCAACTCAGGACAACGATTGCCTTCTACCAGAAGACGGAGAACGAACGCGTTCTCATCTGGCTGAAGCAACAACTGTCCGCGGGTTATATCCGGCAACGCAAGACGGGAATCAGTGATTACACGATTGTTGAATCAGGTGAAGTGCGCAGGATTCTCGAGTTGCTTCGACCACACGTGCGACTGAAACAGGAGCATGTGGGGCTGGCGCTCGAAATTCTTGCGATGCTTCCACTACCGAATGATCCGGCGCAAATCCTTGCGGCGGCTCGTCTGGTGGACAGGTTTCAGGGCATCAACTATTCGAAGAAGCGCACAGTGACTTCGAAAGACGTTGGGATGCTGCTGAGATCGCGCGGATATCTTGCCCCTGTAGAGACTGATCCATTTAGGAGAGAGTCGCCGGGACTAACGGCGGCTAAGACGCCAGTCGCCTTCGTTGCAAGCGAAGGATGAAGGTATAGTCCATGCCACCCGAAATGGTGGAATTACATGCGTGAGACAGTTTGGTCCCTATCTTCCGTAGCCGTTGGAGATTTGAGGGTGAGCTGTCCTTAGTACGAGAGGACCGGGATGGACGCACCACTGGTGTTCCGGTTGTCACGATAGTGGCACTGCCGGGTAGCTATGTGCGGACGGGATAACCGCTGAAAGCATCTAAGCGGGAAGCCCCCCCCAAGACTAGATCTCCCTGGGAATTCAATTCCCCTAAAGGGCCCAAGTAGACTACTTGGTTGATAGGCCGGGTGTGTAAGGCCAGTAATGGCTTCAGCTAACCGGTACTAATTGCCCGTGAGACTTGACCATATAACCTCAAGCAGTTTGGCGACCTGGCCAATCGTGCGAGGTAGACCTGATGCGGATGGAGCGATCCATCACTTGTTGAACGCGACACGCGTCTAATCAAAAATCTTCCCAGTTTTCGCCTGGCGGCTATAGCGAACAGGAACCACCCGATCCCATTTCGAACTCGGAAGTGAAAATGTTCTGCGCCGATGGTCGTGTGGCAGTTGCCATGCCAGAGTAGGTCACTGCCAGGCTTCTCATGAAAGGCACGAGCCCCGGTACCGCAAGGTGCCGGGGCTTTTGTCTTTTCAGGGCGCGGCCGGCACCAGGTATTCGTCGAGATAGGCGATCAGCTTGTCGCGATGCGCGTCGCGATAGGCGGGGTAATCCTCCGCCAGGCCCGCATCGGCGTTCGACAGCAGGATGAACGGCTCGAGCAGTCCTTCGGCGTTCAGTTTCTTCAGCGCCGCCATCGATGCGCCCTGCCTGTGCGGGTCCTGGTTGCCCGTGGCCTCGCCCAGCACGAGCATCGCCTGCAGGGCGGCGATCTCTTCCGCCAGGCTGTGTCGATAGGTCTTCGCGCCGGGATTCTGCTCGACGTATTTGTGGCGCATCCATTCGGAGCGCTCGCCCTGGTACACGAGCCACGCGGCGGCATCGGGCGACTGCGCGTCGTCCGTGAGCATCGAAGCATCGACCGGGATCTCGATCCTGCCGTGCTCGTCCAGCTTCGGCGCTGGCGGCAGCCTGAGCGGCGCGCTCTTCCATTGGAGACCGTTCGCCACCAGCCACTTGTGCATCCCGGACGATGAGGCTGCGCGGTACGGGTCCGCGACGATGCCTTCGATGTACCTGGCGCGCGCTTCCCTGGCCTTGCCCTGGACCATCAGCGCATCGCCCCAATAGCGGTACGGCGTCTCGAGGTTGGGATTGGCCTGGATCGAGCGGGCGAACCATTCCGCGGCCCTGTCCATGTCCTTCGTTGCGTAGTACGTGTCGCCGAGGAACAGCGCGGCGGTCGCGTCGGTCGGGTCCAGGTCCCAGGCGCGCGTGTACGCAGCGATCGCCTTCGGCCAGTCGGCGCTCGAGAACGCGGCCTCGCCCTCGCGCAGCGCCGCATCGACGTCGGCCTTGGCCGACATCGGAGCGAACGAGCCGTCCTCGGGAATCTCCGCCAGCAGCAGCCTGCACAGGTCCGAGTGGTCGCCGAGCTCGCGGGCGCGCAACAGTTCCTGGCGCGCACGCAGGCGATCGGCCCTGGCGAGCTCGGTCGTGGGCTGCGTGGCAGCGCGACTGACCAACGCCGAGCCCAGGATCTCGTGCGCGTAGGTGTCCCGCGGGTAACGACCGACCACCGTTTCAAGCAAGGACGCCGCCTCGGGCATGCGTCGCTGCTCGTAGAGACGGATGGCCTGCTGGCGGTCCGGGTCATCGGCGTTGACGGGGGCGGTGGGAGTGTCCGCGCGCATGGGCCCGGCGCTGCAGGCGGCCAGCAGCACTGTGGCCAGCACGTCGTGGCGCTTCATGGCGACCCCCGATCAGCCTGCTGCGGTTGGATCCTGTTGGCGGGCGTCTCAAGGGATGGACCCAGCCATGGCGGTTCGGTGACCTGTGCGCAAGGCTGCGGCTGCGTCTTGATGAACGGTCCCTTGTGTGTCGCGGGGACCGCTGCGCGCCGGCTCTTGCGCCACAGGCAATGCAGGGTCAACAGGCCGCTGAGCGCCGCGAGCGTCGCGAAATAGGCTGACGGCCCGCTGCCGGACATCAGGCCCGTGACCAGCACGGGCCCGACGATGGCGCCCGCGCCGTCCAGCAGCAGCAATACCCCGCTGGCCGCGACCATCTGCGCGGGCTCGAGCCGGTCATTCACGTGCGAGATGCCCAGCGAATAGATGGTCAGGGTCAGGCCGCTGAAGACGGCCGACAGCAACAGGAAACCCGCGCGCGGCATGGCCGGAAACAGCACCAGCGCCACGGCCGCCGCGGTCGCCAGTGCGCAGACGCCGGCGATCACGGTGCGGCGATCGAAACGGTCCGCCAGGGCGCCGACCGGATATTGCGTCGCGACGCCGGCAAAGATGTTGACGGCCATGAACGTCGCGATGTCCGTCGTATCCTGCCCCGCAAGCCGCGCGTACACGGGGCCGATCGAGAAGATGATCGAGCTGATCACGCCGGCCACGACCACGGCGGCGACGCCCAGCGGCGAGAGCCGGTAGATGTCGCGCAAGGGCACCGCGCGCGGCACCACGACTTCCGGGTCGATCTGCGCGGACAGCAGCGTCGGGACCACGGCCACGCAGATCAATCCCGATGCCAGCATGAACGGCGCGGACGTTGCGGTGTTCGACAGGAGCAGCAGGAACTGCGCGGCACCGAGGCCCACGTACAGCACGATCATGTAGGCGGCGAGAAGCCTCGACCGGTTCGTGCGCGAGGCGAGTCCGTTCAGCCAGCTCTCGGCCACGACGTAGATGCCCGCGAAGCACAGCCCGGTCACCAGGCGCATCGCGGCCCATGGCGCGGGGCTGACGAAGCCGGCCTGGGTGAGATTGGCCGCGGCGGCAATCGCCGCGAAAGCCGCGAACACGCGGACATGCCCCACGCTGCTGATCAGGCGCGGCGTGACGATGGTGCCCAGCAGGTAGCCGACGTAGTAACACGCCATGACGATGCCGGTGACCATCGTCGGAAACGCTTCGGCCGTGGCACGAATGCCCAGCAGCGTGCCCTGCAGGCCGGCTCCCAGCATCAGCACGCCCATGCCGAGAAGCAGCGGCCAGGCACGGGTCATCATCGTCATGGTGTCTTATACCTGCAGCACGCGCAGCTCCGGATGCCCGGCGCATCGTCGGAGAAAATGGCCGCGCGTTGCCCCGGCACCGCAAGGTGCCGGGGCTTCCTTCCGGGCGCGTTCGTCCTTACTTGTAGGTGGCGTTCGTGCGCATCAACGCGTCGTGGTGCGCGCTCGAATCGACCATCGAACCGAAAGCCTGCCCGGCCAGCGGATTCGAGCTGATCGAGTTCCCGAGGGCGGCATTCAGCTTGTCGAGCCCTTCGGCATTGCGGGCGATGACGTCGACGAAGAACATGTCCGGCGACGCCGTGTGGATCGCTTCCTCGTCGATCTCGTATTCGACGATCGCCCCGTCGGCCAGCAGCTTCTCGAGCATCGGCACGATGAAGGACTTGCTCAGCATGTCGACCGCATCGCTCGGCGCATCGGCCTTCAGCTTGTACACGCCGATGCGCGTGTAGGCACCGCTGTAGGTGCCCGGATGCCAGTTGTAGTAGCGGCTGACGTAGATCCCGTCCGAGTGCCGGGTGGCGGCCTGCAGCACCGGCGATACCGCATTGCCGCTCTTGTACATGTCATCGAGCACGGCCAGGATGCCTGCCATCGACATCGCCGACCACCATTCATCATGCGTGGGTCCGTCTTCGGTGTGCACCACCGTCATGTCACTGCCGTAGCCGACCAGCGTCCCCTTCGCCAGCGCGTCGGCCGTCACCTTCGCGGTATTGCCGCTGGCTTTTTCCATCGCGGCCCACTGCGAACGCGGCAGCGTCCAGTTCGCCAGATAGCTGTACATCGGCGGCTTCTCCTTGACCTCCGCCGCCTGCGCGTTGGCAACGCCCGCCCCGAGGGTCAACGATGCGGCCATGCACGCGGCCGCCAGCGCTCCGACCAGGTATTTGTTCATCTTGGTGTCTCCGGTTCTTAGAGTTTCGCGATGTCCTGGATGGTATTCGCGGTGGCCGGAGTATACGCCGCTGCCGTCAGGGCGGTGCCCCTGTGGGGGAAGTGCCGTCAGCTGGCCGCGGGCTTGGCGAGCACGGCAATGCGCTCGCGGCTGGACACGACCACGCCGCCCGGCCGTTCCACCGTGACGGCGAACAGCGCCGGCTTGTCCACGTGCAATCGCGCCGTGATCGGAATCACCACCTCGGCCTGGCCGGCCGGGATGTCGAACACGCCGCCGTCGACCGGGTAGCGCGCGTCGCGGGCGGCGTCGAAGATCCACAGCTGGTACTGCGCCTGCCGTGCGTCGTTGGCGGCGAGGTTCCGCAGGCGCATGTAGCCGCGCTGCGTGGCGGCATCCCACACCACATCGCCGCTCGCCGCGGTTCCGGTCGCGTCGCCGCCGGAGCTGAATGTCCAGCGCAGCGCCTGCGGCGCCGCAGCGAGCAGTTGCGCGCGCTGCTGCGCGGCATCGGCCACCGGCGCCGGCGACTGGAGGCGCGGGTACCAGCCGAGCACCGCCAGCACGATGGCGGCCGCGGCGGCCCACCAGCCCAGCCCGCCCGGCGAGCGCCGCGGCGGCGGTGCGGCGGCATCGGTGGTCGCGCGCGGCCGCAGCGGAACCACGTTCGCGGCCGGGTTGCCCACGAGGGCAGCGTGCTGCTCGACCAGCCGGGCGCGCAGCGCCGGCGGCAGCGGCTCACGGGGCGCCGGCGCGGCCAGCGTCAACGCCACGACCGCGCGCTCGATCGAATCGGCGTCGGCTTGCGGGTGCTGCGCGAGGAGCCGCTCGAGCTCGGCGCGCTCATCGTCAGCCAGGCCGGTGGTGGCCTGCTGGATCAGCAGGTCGACCAGGCGATCGTCGTCGAGGAAGGACTGGCTCATGCGCTGCCCCTCGCATCGCTAGCGGCGCGAATGCCGAGCGTGTCGCGCACCCGCAGTATGCCGCGCCGCAGGTGCGTCTTGACCGAGCCGAGCGGCAGGCCCGTGTGCCGGGCGATCTCGCTGTGCGAGAGGCCGTGCAGCACCGACAGTTCGATGACCCGCTGCTGCTCGGCCGGCAGCTGGGCGAATGCCTGCGCGACGTGTTCCGCCTCGCTCGATGTCTCGCCGCCGATGCCGGCGGCGGCCCCGGCAATCGTCTCGAGTTCGTCGCTCGAGGCCAGCTGCGGCTGCGCGGCCGCGCGCCGCGACCGGTCGATCAGCCGGCGGCGGGCAATGGTCGCGACGAATGCGCGCTCGGATCCGCGCTGCGGATCGAAACGCGCGCCCGCCTTCCACACGTCCATGAAGATTTCCTGTACCGCGTCCTCGGCGTCGGCATGCGTCGGCGAAAAACGCTGGGCGAGGGACCAGACCAGCGGGCCGAATTCATCCAGGCATTGCGCGACGGCAGCGCTGTCGCCCCTGGCGATCCTGGCAAGCACTGGTTCGGGCATGAATGCCTGTCCCTAGATTCGTAGCCGGCGCGCCGCCGGATTCAGCGCGCCGTCACAACTCTCGAATCCCGGTGCGGGCTGTCGTGCAGGTTGCGTCATGTGAAGCGCCGGGCGCCCCTGTGGATGAGGCGGGCTGAAATTATCACGGCCATGAAGGTGCGGCAACCAACCGACCCGCCGGAAAAAATGTCGCCAGCCGTGAATCCGATCCGCCTCGCGCTGCGAAACAGGCAGCCGTGCGGCGCGGCGCTCGGCGAAATACCTCCCGGGCGTGAATCCAGATCCACGCGCGGTTCGAATTACTAGCACCACGGCAATGGCCGCGGCAATCATCGGAGGGATTTCCATGACCATTCTCAAAAGAACGCTGGGATCCACGCTGCTCGTGGGTCTCGCGCTCGTGCTGGCGGCCTGCCATGGCTCGTCGGCGCATCTCGTCTCGATCCAGGCCACGCTCGCCACCCCCACCGTCAACTACGGTGCGACCGACCAGGTCACGGTGCAGGCCCTGGACTCGAAGGGCCACAGCACGACCGCAACGAACGCAACGTTCGCCTCGTCCGATCCCACGGTTGCGACCGTCAGCAACTCGGGTCTCGTCACCGGGGCAGGGCCGGGTACCGCGACGATCACCGCCACGGTCTCGGGCCTGACTTCCAGCGTCAGCGTCACCGTGCTGGCCTCGGCCGTGCAGGTGCTGCACGCCTCGCCCGACGCGCCCGCCGTCAACGTGCTGGTCGACGGTGCCGCGGCGATCTCGGACCTCGACTACGGGCACGGCAGCGGCAGCACCTTGCTGGCGCCGGGCTCCCACAGCGTGGCCGTCCAGGCGCAGGTCCCGGGCACACCCGCGACGGTCATCGGGCCGACCGACCTGATGCTCGATGCCTCCACGCAATACATCGTCATCGCCGAGGGCGCCGTCGCAAACCTGGGCCCGGTGATCTTCACCCGCCCGCTCGCGCCGGTCGCTTCGGGGCAGGCCCGCGTGCAGGTGTTCCATGCCGCGCCGAACGCGCCCGCCGTGGATGTGTACGTCACGGCTCCGGGCGCCAGCCTCGATGGCGTGCAGCCGCTCGGCAGCTTCTCCTTCCAGGGCACGATCGGCCCGGCCTCCGTTCCGGCGGGCTCCTATGAGATCCGCGTGACGGTCGCCGGAAATCCGTCCCAGGTCGTGTTCGACTCGGGCTCGGTGGCGCTGGCCGCCGGGGCGGACCTGCTGATCGCCGCCGAACAGAACGTCGGCCCGGGCTCGGCGCCCGTCACGCTGGCGGTCACCGATGCGAGCGGCAACAACAGCACGATATTCGACGTGGCCACGCCGGCCACGGTGCGCGTCATCCATGACAGCGCCGATGCCCCGGCCGTTTCGGTGTACGCCAACTCCAGCTTCACGACCCCGGTCATCGCCTCGCTGGCGTTCCCGAACTTCACCGGCTACCTGCCGATCTTCCCGGCCTCCTCGCTGACCAGCGTGCAGGTCACGCCGGCCGGCAATCCGGGCACCGTCGTCATCGACGCGCCGCTGGCACTGAATGCCGGCACCCAGTACTCGGTCTATGCGGTCGGCCCGCTCGCCTCGATCGCCCCGCTCGTCACGACGGACGACCGGCGCCGGCTGGCGACCCAGGCCAAGGTGCGCATCATCCACGGCTCGCCGACCGCGGGTCCGGTCGACATCTACCTGACGGCGCCGGGCGCCGGCATCGACACGGCCACGCCGATCCTGACTTCGGTGCCGTTCAAGGCCGACACCGGGTTCCTCAGCGTCGCGGCGGGTTCCTACGACGTGACCGTGACGCCCGCGGGCACGAAGACCCCGGCCATTGGTCCGGCGACGATCACGGTCGCGAACGCCGGCATCTACACCGCGGTGGCCCGCGACAACGCCGGCGGTGGCGGGCCGCTCGGCCTGATCCTGCTCGACGATTTCGCGCCCTGACGGGAGCGGATCACGTGGACGCCGGGGCAGCGGTGACGGCACCGCTGCCCCGGCCGCCGCGACGACCACTCGATGATCGTGCGCGCAATTGCTACGCTTCGAGTCCATGGCTGACATGGAACAGTTCTGCGCGCGGCCGAGGCGGGGAACCCAGGATGTGTGAGCACGACGACTTCGAGGAATTTGCCCGACGCGCGGCTGTGAGCCGCAGGCAGTTCGGGACGCTGGCGCTGGGCACCGGGCTGGCGGCGCTGTTGCCTTCGCTGGCGACGGGCGCGGGAGCGGGCGATGCGGAACCCGCCGCCCCGAACACCATCGGCGCGGACATCACGGTCAACACGCCTGACGGCGCCGCCGACGCGTATTTCGTGCACCCTGCCAGCGGTGCGCATGCGGCGGTGCTGATGTGGCCGGATATCTTCGGCCTGCGGCCGGCCTTCAAGGGCATGGCCACGCGGCTGGCCGGTGCCGGCTACGCGGTGCTGGTCGTGAATCCCTTCTACCGCAGCCAGAAGGCGCCGACTGCGCCGGAGCATGCCGATTTCAACGATCCGCCGACGCGCGATGCGCTGATGGCGCTGGCGCACTCGCTCTCGCCGGCCACCGCGGCCACCGACGCGCGGGCCTTCGTCGATTTCCTCGATGGCCAGGCCGCGGTGGACACGAAGCGCAAGGTCGGCACGCTGGGCTACTGCATGAGCGGCCCGATCGCGATCCGCACCGCGGCCGCGCGCGCCGAACGCATCGGCGCCGTGGCGACTTTCCACGGCGGCGGCCTGGTCACGAAGGATGCCGACAGCCCGCACCTGCTGATCGCGCAGACCCATGCGCGCTACCTGGTCGCGATCGCCGCCAGTGACGACGCGCGTGATCCGGACGCCCGGCGCGTGCTGCGCGCGAGCTTCGATCAGGCCCAGCTGCGGGCCGAGGTCGAGGTGTACGCGGGTACGCAGCATGGCTGGTGCCCCACCGACTCGCATGTGTATGACCACGACCAGGCCGAGAAGGCCTGGTCGCGGCTGCTGGCGCTGTTCGGCGAGGGACTGGCCTAGTTGCGCGCGGCCGCCCGGGCAGCGCGCCCCGGCACCCGGCGCGGGCGGTCTAGCCCGCCTTCGATTCCTTGTTCTGGTCGATCCAGACGAGCGCGGCTTCGATATCCGCGAGGTCGCCCGCATTGAAACCGGGCACGCGGCCGCCGCCGGCCGATTCCTTGAGCCGGTTGAAGTCGGCCTGGGCCTGGGCGTGGACCCAGTTCAGTCCGCGGCGAACCTTGGAAGTGAATTTCTGCTTGGATTCTTCGGTCATGGTCATTCCTTAACATCGAATCAGGGCCCAGTTTCGCAGATACGCCAGCGGCTGTCTCGCGCGGCGTGCGGACGCCGCGGCCGGATCGGCGCGATCGGCCGGGAGTCGGCGCGTTCACCGTGCCCGGGCCAATGGATTGGGCACCGGCGGGCCGACGCGGGCCAGTGTATTGCCGTCGGTATGGTGGAACGGTTCCTTCTGCCCCTTCACGAGCAGGATCGTGTCTTCGAAGTAGGACCACGTGCCGTCGGCATTGATCGTGACCTGCAGCCGGAATTCGATCGTCGTGAACGCCTGCTCGAGGAACCACCCGGATACGATGCCGTTCTCCGTCGAGCCGCGCTTCGCCACGACTTCGAAGCCGGTTGCATCGCGCGCCGCCGTGCCGGTCGCGAGCGCGGCCTGGCCGCGCGGGATCGTCAGCGTGTGGATCAGCGCTTCGGTCGCCGGCTCCCACAGCCAATAGCCGACCTGGTCATGATAGGTCTCGACCTCGTCGGGCTTGACCACATGCGTGTGATAGCGCAACCCGTACAGCAGCTGCGGGCCGTTGGCCTGCGGGTCGATCGGCTGCAGGTCGATGCGCTCGAGATACGCCTGCCGGCGCGGCCCCTCGGGCTTGGGATTCACGTCCATGCCGCGCATGCCTTCCCACGTGCCGGCAAGGGCGGCCAGCGGACCGAGATTGGCGAGCGTGTCGACGTCGACGTTCTCGGGTTCGGTGTAGATATCGCCAGGCAGTTCGCTCATAGTCTTCCGCCAGCAGGGCGTCGGGCCGCCATTGTCCACGAGCACGGCCGGCGCGGGTAGGGTGCATGGCCAAGCCAGTCAAGCGAACGCGCCGACGCTGCGCCTGGGCGGACGGCGATCCGCTCATGGGCGCGTACCACGACCGCGAGTGGGGCGTACCGCAGCGCGATGGCCGCATGCTCTGGGAAATGCTGATGCTCGAGGGCTTCCAGGCGGGCCTGTCGTGGATCACCGTGCTGCGCAAGCGCGAGGCCTTCCGCGCGGCCTTCGCCGGCTTCGAGCCCGAGAAGGTGGCGCGCTTCGGAGCGCGCGACGTGCAGCGGCTGATGGGCGACGCGGGCATCATCCGCGCTCGCGCCAAGATCGAGGCGACGATCCGCGGCGCGCGGGTCTATTGCGACATGGCGGCGCGCGGCGAGGATTTCAGCGCCTTCTGCTGGTCGTTCACGGGCGGCAAGGTCGTGCGCGGCAACGGCCGCACGCGCGTCGTCTCCTCGGCGCTGTCCGAACGCATCTCGAAGGAACTGAAGCGGCGCGGCTTCAAGTTCGTCGGCCCCACGATCGTCTACGCCTGGATGCAGGCGGTGGGCATCGTCGATGACCACGCGATCGGCTGCTTCAGGGCTGCTGCGCCCCGGCGTCGTTGAGGCGCGCCGCATGCACCGCGGTGCTGGCGCATGCACGGCGTGCCGGCCTATGGCGGCTGGACGGCCGGCCCGGTACGATCCTGATCGGTCGGCTACGAAGGAACCGGGATGGCCAAGCACGCATTGTTGAGCAACGTCGAGCACAAGGGGCTGCGCATCATCACGACGCGTGCCGCGGCCTACGGCGACAACCAGATGTTCGCGCTGGCCGTGCCGGCCGAGTTCCGCAACATCTCCGGTTGCTATCCCATCGTGTTCCAGAAGCGCAGCGACAGCGGCGAATTCCAGCCGCTCGCGCTGTTCGGTTTCCAGCCGGGCGAGAACCTGTTCCTGACCGACGCGGGCTGGGATGCCACCTACATTCCATTCAGCGTCGAACGGCTTCCGTTCCTGATCGGCGGCGGCACTCCTGCGGAGCCCGGGCAGCCGGCGCGACCGGTCGTGCACATCGACCTCGACAGTCCGCGCGTGAGCTGGACCGAGGGCGAGCCGCTGTTCCTCGAATACGGCGGCTCGACGCCGTATCTCGAGCGCGTCAGCGGGCTGCTCGGCGCGCTGCATGCCGGCATCGCCGCCACCCAGCCGTTCGTCGAGGCGCTGCTGTCGCACGACCTGCTCGAATCATTCGTGCTGGACGTGCAGCTCAAGGACGGCTCGAACCGGCGCCTGGCCGGCTTCCATACGGTCAACGAGGAGCGGATGCGCAAGCTCGACGGCGCCGTCGTGGCCAGGCTGCACGAGCAGGGATTCCTCGAAGCGGCGTACATGGTGGTGGCTTCGACGGTGCATTTCCGCGACCTCATCGAACGCAGCAACCGGCGCGTGTAGCGGCAGCGGCCGCGATCGGCGGGAGCGCTGGTGCGCGCCTTCAGCGCCGCAGGCGGCGCGGCGCGAGTTGCGCCGGCGCCAGCCGTTGCGCGGCGAGTGGCGCGGGCAGTGCTCGGCCGAGGATGGCCGAGGCCGCGAACGGGCCGAGCGCGGCCGCGGTCTGGATGCCGTAGCCGCCCAGGCCCGCGTGCCAGTAGAAGCCCGGATGGTCCTCCTCGAAGCCCGAGACCGGATCCCGGTCGGGTCCGAACACGCGCAGCCCGGTCCACGAGCGCAGCACGCGAGTCACCGGAAAATCGACCACCTGCTCGATGCGATCGACGGCGGTGGCCACATCGATGTCTTCCGGCAGCGCATCGACGGGCGGCGAGGGCACTTCCTCGCCGAGCGAGCCGAGCAGGCGGCCGGCGTCGGGCTTGAAGTAGAACTGTTCGTCGGCGTCGGCGACCATCGGCCAGCGCGATGCGTCGCGCCCCGCGGGCGCATCGAAGATGAAGGCGGTGCGCCGGTGCGGCACGAGCCCGAGCGGCGCGACGCCGGCCATGCCCGCCAGCCCGTCCGCCCAGGCGCCGGCGGCATTCACGACCACATCCGCGCGCAATTCGAAACCGGGGCCGCGGATGCGCCAGGCTGCGCCCTCACGGGCGAGCGCCGTGACCTCGTGCCCCGCCAGCCAGCGCGCGCCGTGCGTGCGGGCAATGCGCAGGAATCCCTGCAGCAGTGCATCGACGTCGAGATCCCAGGCGTTGGCATCGAGCAGCGCCCAGTCGAAGCCGTCCGTCCGCAGCACCGGCACCAGCGCAAGCGCTTCCTGCTTCGAGAGGCGCCCCGTCGCCAGGCCCGCGGCCGCGGCCTCGCGTTCATACTGGTCCAGCGCCTCGCGCCGTGCCTCGCGGCCGATCATCAGGTAGCCGCGCTCGCGCAACAGCGGCCCAGCCGAGAAACCTTCCGGCGGCGCAGCCAGGAACGGCTGGGCGGCGAGGGTCAGTTGCTGCACCAGGCGGCTGCAGTAATTGGGCGAGAACAATGCGGCCGAGCGGCCGGTGCTGTGATAGCCGGCGTGCGGCTCGCGCTCGAGCAGCGCGACGCGCGCGTGTGGCGCCAGGTGCGCGGCGACCGAAGCACCGGCCATGCCGCCGCCGATGATGCAGGCGTCGACGGAATCCATCGGTGCCCGGCGCGGGCGCTCTCAGGCGGCGCGCGGCGCGCGCGCCACGCGGCCACACAGGTACGTCCACACCAGCGTGGCGGCCGCGTTGCTGCTGAGCTCGGCGTGATCGTAGGGCGGCGAGACTTCGCACAGGTCCATGCCGATGAAATTCAGGCCATCGAGGTCCTCGAGCAGCGTCAATGCCTGCGTGGTCGAGAGTCCGCCAGGCTCGGGCGTGCCGGTGCCCGGCGCGTAGGCCGGATCGAGGCAGTCGATGTCGAAGCTGAGGTACACCGGAACAGCCGCGTGTGCCGCCAGGCGCGCGCGCACCTCCGTGGTGACGCGCTCGAGCTGCGCGGAACTGGCGAGGCCACGCAGGTCGCGGCCGGTGTAGATCAGCCCGCCGCGGTCGGCGACATAGTTCGACGTGGCCGGCGCGGCTGCGGAGCGGATGCCGATCTGCACCGACAGTCTTGGATCGACCAGGCCCTCGCGCAGCGCTTCGAACACCCAGGTGCCGTGGCCCGAGGGCTCGTCGAAATGCGACTCCCAGGTGTCGCAGTGCGCGTCGAAATGCAGCAACGCGAGCGGTCGGCCGACGTGCGCGCGATAGGCGCGCAGCAGCGAGAGGGTGATCGAGTGGTCGCCGCCGAGCCAGACCATGTGGTGCTTCGCTAGCAACGAGCGCGCCTGCGGCTCGAGCGCCGCGCGCATCGGGCCAAGCGCGGTGTTGGGCAGCGTCAGGTCGCCGCAGTCGGCGAGCGCCTCGAGTGGCGAGAGACCGTAGGCGGGATGGATGCCGTCGCACAGCATGTGGCTCGCGCGCCGGATCTCCTGCGGGCCGAAGCGCGCGCCGGGGCGGTTCGTCGTTGCTCCGTCCCACGGCACGCCGGCGACGAGGAAGCGGGCATCGGGGCGCGCGGCGAGCGGCGGCGCACGCAGGAACCCGCCGTGCGTCGTCGAACCCTGGAACGCGAACAGGTACTCGCTCATCGATGAATTATAGCAACAGGCATGCGCGCGCAGGCTTCTGGCAGGATCTGCAACACCCCGCCGCCGCCGCGCTGCCACGCTCGGGCGGTTTGGGCAGCTACCGACAAGGACACGAACGTGGAAATCCATGCACGCATCAGCGCATCCGTGGCCGCGGCCCTGGCCCTGTCGTGGCTGGGCATTTCGCCGGCAGCGGCCGACCCGCCCGTGCGCCCGGCCGCGGCCCTGGGCGTCGCGGTGGGCAAGCTCCAGGCCGGCGACGCCGCCGGAGCCGTCGCCGCGCTGCAGCCGATCACGGCCAGCGAGCCGGACAACGCACCGGCATGGCGCGCACTGGGGCGCGCTTATCGCCAGCTGCACGAACCCGCGCAGGCAGTCAGCGCCTACCAGCACGTCCTGCGGCTGGTGCCGGATTCGCCGGGCGATGCCTACGCGCTCGGCGCCTCCTACGCGGCACTGCACGATGCCGAGCACGCCTTCGAATGGCTGCAGCGTGCAGCTGCGACACATCGTTACGACATGACCGAGATTGTCGATGACGCCAGCCTGGCATCGCTCCGCGGTGACCCGCGCTTCAACGCGCTGTTGCCCCGGGCAGCGGATTTCGAACAGCCGTTCGTCGAACCGGTGAAGATCATCCGCGAGTGGCGCGGCGAGGCCGCCGGCGACCAGTTCGGCTGGATAGCGCGCAACATCGGCGATGTCGACGGCGATGGCATCAACGACATCGTGACTTCGGCGCCCACGCATGGCGCGGGCAACTCGAATGCCGGCCGCATCTACGTGTACTCGGTCGGCACCGGCCGCCTGCTGTGGACCGCCGACGGGCAGGCGGGCGACCAGCTCGGCAGCGGGGTCGAAGCGGCGGGCGACACCAATCGCGACGGCATTCCCGATGTCGTCGCCAGCGGCCCTGCTGGTGCAGGCATCGCGCACATCTACTCCGGGCGCGATGGCCGCGTGCTGCAGACCTTCAAGTCACCGAATGCCGACGAAGCCTTCGGCAACCACGTCTCGGGCGCAGGCGACGTGAATGGCGACGGCTACGCCGATGTGATCGTGGGTTCTCCCGGCAAGGAAGGCGAAACCAAGGTCGCCGGCCACGCCTACATCTACTCGGGCAAGGATGGAGCGTTGCTGTACAGCTTGTCGGGAGAGCGTCCCGGCGACGGCTTCGGCAGCACGGTGGCCGCACATGTCGAAGGTCGCCGCGTGCAAGTGGTCGTCGGCGCGCCAGGGGCCGGGCCCCGTCATCATGGCCGCGTGTACGTGTACGAGGGCTGGCCGCCCAGGCGGAAATTCAGCGTGGACGCGGACGAAACCGGCAGCAAGCTCGGCTACATGTTCGTGTCCGTCCCGGGCGACGTCGATGGCGACGGCGTGCCGGACGTCTACGCCTCCGACTGGAGCAATGCCGCGCGCGGGCCGTCGACCGGCCGCGTCTACATGCTGTCTGGGCGCACCGGCAAGCCACTCTACGCGCTCACCGGTGAAACCGCGGGCGACGGCTTCGGCACCAGCCCGTCGATGGCGGGCGATGTCGACGGCGATGGACGCGCCGACCTGATCATCGGCGCCTGGCAGTACGCGGGCGCCGCGGTCTCCGGCGGCAAGGCCTACCTGTATTCAGGACGCGACGGAAGGCTGCTGCGCACCTACACCTGCCGCACGCCCGGCGACACCTTCGGCTTCGATGCGGTGGGCCTGGGCGATGTCGACGGCGACGGCACCGTCGACCTGCTGGTCACTTCGGGATGGAGCGCCGCCAACGGCCACCATTCCGGCCGCGTGTTCGTCATTTCGAGCGGCGTCATGCGCAACAGCAAATAGGCAAGTACTGCAACGGGCAGCCCGATCGCCCTCGCTACAGTCGGAACCCATGAGGCGGGTCAACGCGCCGGCCTGTGGAATTCCAACTTCAAGGGGGTCGTTTCATGAATGCCAGGGCATTGCTTTGCTGCGGATTGTGGTTGGCGGGTGGCGCCGGGTCGCTCGATGCCGTTGCCCAGGCAACTTCCGCCCAGCCTGCAACGGCCGGCTCTCCCCTGGAGGAAGTGGTCATCACCGGATCCCGCATCGGCGTGCCCGCCGGCGTGGGGTCCACCAGCCCATTGCAGGTGATCTCCAGCGAGGAAGTCCAACTGCAAGGCCATACGGACACCATCGACGTACTGAACAACCTGCCGCAGAATTTCATCAACGCGTCGGTCGACTTTGGCAACAGCTCCAATCCTCTTTCAGCGCCGGGCGGCATCACCACCGTCGACCTGCGCGGGTTGGGCCCGCAACGCACCCTGGTCCTGGTGGATGGCAAGCGCCTCGGCGCCGGGGATCCGAATACCGCAAACCCGAATCCGGCGCCGGACATCGACCAGGTTCCGGCAGCGCTGATCGAGCGCGTCGAGATCGTCACGGGCGGAGCCTCCGCCACCTACGGTTCCGACGCGATCGCGGGGGTGGTGAATTTCATCATGAAGCGGGATTTCCGCGGAATTCAGGTCGATGGCACCTATGGCTTCACGCAGCATTCGAACGGCAATCGCGACTTCCAGCAACTGCAGGCTGGCCTCGGTTGGGATCCACCGACGGGCAGCGTGACGGACGGCCAGAAGCGCGACCTGTCGGTGGTCATGGGCACGGGCATCGCCGACGGCTCGGGCAACCTGACGGCCTACTTCACGTACCACAACCAGGCATCGGTGCCTGGCAGCACCCGCGATTTTTCCAATTGCGAGATTGCATCCAACGGCGACGGCACCTGGTCCTGCTTTGGAAGCTCGAATTCAAACCGGTTCACGCTGGCTGCAACGCAGGAGCTGGTGAACGGGAGCTTCGTTCGAACCGCGATCCCCGGGCAGCCTCGTTTGACGGTCGTCGGGACCGACTTTCTTCCCTGGCCGCAGGACGGTTCGAACCCACCGGCGCAATTCAACTCGAATGCCTATGAATACCTGCTGCGTGGCGACCTGCGCTACAACGCCGGCTTCATGGCGCACGTGGACCTGGCCGACTGGGCCAGGCCGTACATCGACTTCAGCTTCATGAATGACAAGACCGACGTGGTCGTCGGTCCGTCTGCGATGTTCAACGGCGGCAACGTTGCCGCTCCGCCCGGCATCACGCCCAATGGTGGCTGGTTCGTGAACTGCAGCAACCCGCTGTTGAGCGCGCAGGAAGCCGCCCAGTTGTGCAGTCCGGCGCAGATTGCCGCGGATGCGGCCAATCCGGGCTCGGTGCAGGCCGAAATCGGCATTGGCCGGCGCAATGTCGAGGGCGGGGGCAGGGAGGCGATCTTCGAGCACACCAACTACCGCGTCGTGGGCGGCATGCGCGGTGACCTGGGCAGTGCCTGGAACTACGACGCCTACGGACAGTTCTATTACACCTCGCTGTTCAACTCGAACGAGAATTACCTGAACATCCAGAGCGTCCAGAACGCCCTGCAGGTCGCGCCGAATGGCCAGTGCATATCGGGGCCTCCCTGCGTGCCGTACGACATCTTCAAGACCGGAGGCGTGACGGCGGACCAGCTTGCATACCTGTACACGCCCGGTACCGCCTATGGACAGGACTGGGAAGAAATCGCGCATGCCGACCTGACCGGCGACCTGTCCAGGTATGGCGTGAAGCTCCCATGGGCCGCAGACGGCGTGCAGATGAACCTGGGCGTCGAGCACCGCTTCGAGTCGCTGAAGTTTGCGCCGGATGGCAGCGAGCTGAGCGGCGCCCTGTCGGGCTTCTCGGGCGCTTCGGTTGCCATAGACAATGGCTATTCAGTCGACGAGGGTTTCCTCGAAGTGCGCGCGCCGCTGGCGCATGACAAGCCCGGCATCAAGGATCTCGTGGTCGATGCCGGCTACCGCTACTCGAAGTACTCGCTGGCCGGAAGGACCAACACCTACAAGTTCGAGGTCCAGTACTCGCCGATCGACAGCCTGCGCGTGCGCTACTCCTTCGACCGCGCGATACGCGCACCGAACCTCATCGAGCTGTTCAATCCGCAGTCCTACGGCCAGCAAAGCTTCGTGGGCGTCGATCCGTGTGCACCAACGATCGACAAGAGTGGCAAGCTCGTGCCGGCGACCGCGACGCTGGAGCAGTGCGAGCACACCGGGGTAACGGCCGCAGAATACGGAAATGGCGGATCGACCGATACCATCGAGCAGTGCGTGTCCAACCAGTGTGGCCAGGTCATTGGTGGCAACACGGCCTTGAAGCCGGAGACCGCGGATACGTACTCGATTGGCGTCACCGCGGCGCCCGGCCTGGTGCCCGGATTGACGGGCACGATCGACTACTTCCACATCCAGATGGATAACCTGGTCGGATCACTCCCGGGCGCCGTGCTCTTCAACGGGTGCCTGCTGGATGGCACGCCGCAATTCTGCAGCCAGATCGTGCGCACTCCGCTGGGTGCCTTGTTTGGTGCATCCGTCGCTGGCGGCGGCTACATCCTCCAGACATCGGTCAATACCGGCGCCGCATTGTTCTCCGGCATCGACCTGGGGTTGAATTACCGGCTGAACCTGGGGCGATTCGGCGCGCTGGCCTCCGCACTGAACGGAACCTACCTGGAGCACACCACCGGCACGCCGTACACCGGTGCCCATACCTACGATTGCGCGGGACTGTTCGGCACCAGCTGCGGCAATGGCATCAACCCCCGGTGGCGCCACACGCTCAGGTTCAACTGGGAGACGCCGTGGCGGAAGCTCCTGGTCTCGCTCAATTGGCGCTACATCGGCAGCACGTCCTTCGACAACAACAGCAATGATCCGTCGTTGCACTTCGTGGAGAGCACGGCAGCGGGCGCTCCGGGCTACGATGCGCAGCGCGCGACGATCAAGGCGTACAGCTACTTCGACCTGGCGGTGGCGTGGCCCGCGTGGAAGGGCGTCGAGCTGCGTGGTGGAGTGAACAACATCGCGGACAAGGATCCACCCATTCTGGGTGACGACATCACCGGCACTGGATCGCCCAACACCTACCCCAGCTACGACATCCTCGGCCGGCAGATCTTCGTGGCGTTCACCGCGAAGTTCTGACGTTCCTGTCGTACCGGCCAGCCGGACATCGCCCGCAGACCGGGGGCGATGTCCGGCTTGTCCCCGCTACCGTTGGCCGCATCCGGGCGGAGCGCCACAGTTCACGCCAGCCTCGTTTGACAGCGTTGCGCGGATCTCCCGTGCCGACTCTTCGGCCTGCTCGCGCTGCAATTTGGTCGTGCAGACCCTGACCGCGACATTGGATCCCGTCACGCGCTGGAATTTGCACTGGATGTCCTTGTCCAGGGCCACCTGTGTCGCCACGGGCATGCGCGCCGCTGCAGGCCGCACCGCGTTGTTGCCGCATGCCACCATGCACAGGGCTGCAACGCCGCAAGCACCTGTGGCGAAATATGTCATGCCCGAGCGGGCCAATGATCTCCAGCAGGAAAGCATATGGACGTCTCCATCGGGGTGCGATGCGGAATCAGCAACTTACCCGACCAGCACCCGCCTGTGTCGGGTGTGGCGAGATAATGGCAAGATCTGCAACAGCGCGGGCCACCGCCGGGTCCAGGATGCAAGGCTGGGGCAACGGCCAGTCCCCGACATAGGTGTCTGGTGATCTACAGGGAAATGCCTGCGACTTGGGATCCGGCCTTCAGGCCGCAGTTCTATCAGCGCTGGGGCCGCGAGAGCGCGGTCATATCCGCGCGGGCGCGCCGCGTCGAATATCCCGAATACCGGCAACTGCTGTCCATCAAGGCCGCATTCGGCGGGGCGGAGGAGTATTTCCTGGATGGCCACCGCGTATCGGTTGACGACGATACCTTTGCCATCATCAACGACGGGCGTAGCTACGCCAGCCGCATCGAGTCGCTCTGGCCCGTGCATTCATTCTCGATCTTCTTCGAGCCGGGGCTGGTGAGGCAGGTGTGGACGTCGCTGGCCGCGCCGGTGGCTGGCCAGCTCGATGACCACACCGCGCGCAGCGCCGGGTCCTGCGAATTCGCCGAGCGGCTTTACGAGCATGACCGCGTCGTCAGCCCGGTGCTGCGCCACATCCGCGGCGTCGTCGATGCCGGCCTGGACGACGAGAACTGGCTGGACGAGCAGCTGCAGTTCCTGCTGGCGCGCATGATGCGGCTCCAGCACCGGCAGCTGCGCGTCGAGGCGGCCATCCCGTCGAGCAAGCCCGCGACGCGACGCGAACTGCTGCGGCGGTTGAACCGCGGCGTCGATTTCATCCATGCGCGCTATCGCGATCCGATCGCGCTGAAGGACATCGCGGCCGCGGCCCACCTCTCGCCGTTCCATTTCCTGCGCACCTTCAAGTCGGTCTACCGCCTGACGCCCAGCAACTACCTCAATCGCAAGCGCGCCGCGGCGGCATTGCGGCTGCTGCAGGAATCGGACTGGACCATGACGGCGATCGCCGAGCAGGTCGGGTTCGGCAGCCGCACCAGCCTGTTCCGCCACCTGCGAGCGGAATACGCCGTGACGCCCCAGCGCCTGCGCGAGCCCGGCATCATGGGCACGGGCCCCCACTCGATACGCGCCGAGCGTCACGCACCGCCGCACTGAGCTTGCCGGACCGGGGCGCGCGGGTATCGCTACAATCGCGCCTGCCTCGGTCCCAAAGGGCGAGCAGGATGACGCATTCTCCTTCACGTTGGCTGCACGCGGCGCTTGCGGCGGCGACGCTGGTGCACTCGAGCGCGCGTGCGCAGCGCGCCGACGAGAATGCGGTCACTGCCGCGGACGATGCCTTCGGCACCACGGTCGGTTCGCAGTCGATCGGCCTGTACGATGCCGAGCATGTGCGCGGCTTCAGCCCGCGCGCGGCGGGCAACCTGCGCATCGAAGGACTGTACTTCGACCAGCAGACCTACGGTGCAAACCGCTGCCTGGTGGTGGAGGAGACCGTGCGCGTCGGCCTCGCGGCGCAGTTCTTCGATGCGCCGTCGCCGACCGGCATTGCCAACTACAGCCTGCACGCGTCCGGGCCGGCGAACGCCGCCAGCGTGGTGCTGGTGCGCGGGCCCTTCCTCACTTCCGGCTTCGACCTCGACGCGCAGCGCGTGAGCCGCAGCGGCGCCGCCGGCGTTGGCCTGTGCTATCACGCGCGCTCGAACATGGACATTGACCTGGCCCATCGTTCGCACGGCAGCAATGCCGGCGTCGTCGCCAGGTGGCAGCCCGGCGCAAGCATGGAGATGATCTCATTCTGGGGCCAGGACAGCGGCAACGAGCACGACCTGTTGCCGACGGTCTACGTCAACGGGCGGGACCGTCCACCTGATTTCATCGAGCAGCGGCTGCCCACGCAGCGCTGGACCACCTGGGCCTGGCACGAACTGACGGCTGGCACGATCCTGCGTTCGACCGGGAGCGGCGCCTGGTCCTGGGCGGGCGGCGTGTTCTACTCGCAGGAGCGCGACCCGGTGGTGTTCGCCGACCTGTTCGATGACCTGCAGCCGGACCGTACCGTGCAGCACGGCATTGATATCACTCCGCCGCAGCATGCACGCTCGACCTCGGGCGAGCTGCGCCTGCTGCATCGCTCGCGGGCCGGCATTCATTCGCGGCTCTGGTCAGTCGCGCTGCGCGGACGAAACCTGGCGCGCGGTTTCGGTGGCGACTTCTTCCAGGACCTGGGCCCGTCCAGCCTCGACGAACATCGCGCACTGCCCGAACCGGACTACGGCTTTTCCGCCGGGAGCGATGACCATGTCCGCCAGCTCGGGCTCGGCGTTTCATTCGAGCAGCGCTGGGCCGGACGTGGCTCGATCAGCGCCGGTGCGCAGAAGGTGGCGTACCGCCGGGCGATCGGCGCGCCGGCCGACGCGTCGGCCGGCGCGCCGATCGTCACGACGCGCAGCCACTCCGCGCCGGTGCTCGCCAGCCTGCGCTTCACCCTTGATCCGGGCCCGAGCCTCGTGGCCTACGGCGGCTACACGCGCGGACTGGAAGATTCAGCTCCGGCCCCGACCAACGCCGCCACTCCCTATGCCACCGTTCCGGCGACCACCACCTGGCAGGTGGACGCCGGCCTGCGGTACACGCCGCATCCCGGCACGCAACTCGTCGCCGGCGTGTTCCAGATCCAGAAGACGTATTTCAACCTGGATGCCCACACCAGGCTCTACCAGCAGCTGGGCCATGTCCGACATCGCGGCATCGAGGCTTCGGCCACCATCAGCGGCGGGAACGGGCTCACCACGGTGCTCGGCGGCGTGTGGTTGCGGCCGGACCTGCTGCTCGATGCCGGCGCCGCGGACCCGAACGAGGGTGTGTCGGTCGGCGCCATTCCGCTGCTGCTGGATGCGAATGTCGATTATGCCCCGCAGCGCTGGGGCCACTGGTCGGCCGCTGCACAGGTGCGCCGCGTGTCCGCGCGGCCGGCCGGAGTGCAGGACTTGTCCGCATACTGGCTGGTGTCGGTGGCGGCGCGCTATCGGACTTCCCTGTTCGGCCGCACCTGCGTGGCGCGGATCGACGCGGAAGACCTCAATGACGCGACCGACCTGCAGGTCATGTCCTCGGGCGTGGTGCTCCCCGAGCAGGGCCGGCGGGTGACGCTGACCCTGACGGCTGATTTCTAGGCGCCGCGGCGCGGGTCAGGGTGCCGGGTCGCGCTTGAGTACCAGCACGTTGCCGGCGAGGCAGAGCGCGACGCCGGTCCACAGCGTCGCGGTCCACTGCAGGTTCTCCATGACGGTCGAGATCAGCAGCGCGACCACCGGTATCGCCACCATCGCATAGCCTGCGCGGCCGGCGCCGATGCGCTTCATCAGCGTGAGGTAGGCGCCGAAGGCCAGCACCGAACCGAACAGCGCCAGGTAGGCGAGCGTCGACACGTAGCGCCACGAGCACTCGAACGTGAAACGCTGGCCCATGAGCGCGACGATCACGCACGTGCACAGCGCGCCGTAGAGCATCGACCAGCCGTTCACCTGCAGCACGGGCAATTGCCGGCGCTGGTTGCGTGCCGCGGCCATGTTGCCGAGCGAGGCGCAGATCGTGGCGCCCAAGGCCCAGGCCATGCCGAGGGTCGTCTTGCCGCCGGTCGACAGCGCGCGCAGCTCGGGCCAGAACAGCACGATGACGCCGGTGATGCCCAGCAGCGCGCCCAGCAGGTTCAGCGGCCGCGTGTGCACGCCGAAGAACACGCGCATGCCGATGATGTTGCCGACCGTCAGCAGCGAGCAGATGACCGCCACGAGACCGGAGGCCAGGTACTGCTCCGAGACGTAGAAGCCGACGTAGTTCAGGCAGAACAGCAGCAGTCCCTGCAGCGCCATCCACAGGTGCTCGCGCCGGCTGAAGCGCAGCGGCAGGCCGCGCAGCAGCGCGAAGCCCAGCAGGATGGCGGCGGCGGCCAGGAAACGCCACGCCACCGACACGGCCGGCGGCACCGTGCCGAGCTGCAACGTGATCGCGAACCACGTCGAGCCCCAGATCAGTACCGTGACGACGTATAGGAAAAGGTCGCTCAAGCGGCGGGACCGCTAGCGGCGCTTGCGCGCCCCGCGCTTCCACACCTGGTGCATCCAGGCCTCGACCTCGTCCGGCTCGCGCGGCAGGATCGACGACAGGTTGCGGTGCCCGGTGGCGGTGACGACGATGTCGTCCTCGATGCGCACGCCGATGCCGCGGTACTTCGCCGGCACGGTCAGGTCGTCGGTCTGGAAGTACAGGCCCGGCTCGACCGTCAGCACCATGCCGGGGCGCAGCTTGCCGTACTTGTAGTTCTCGGCGCGCGCCAGCGCGCAGTCGTGCACGTCGAGGCCGAGCATGTGGCTGACGTTGTGCAGCGAATAGCGGCGATAGAACTGGTTCTCGTCGCGCAGCGCCTCCTCGGCGCTCGTCGGCAGGATGCCGAGGCGCTCGAGCCCGTGCGCCAGCACCTGCATCGCCGCCTTGTTGGGCGCCATGAAATCGTTGCCGGGTTTGACCATCTTGAGCGCGGCGTTCTGCGCCGCGAGCACGATCGCGTAGACGGCGCGCTGTTCGCGCGTGTAGCGGCCCGAAATCGGCAGCGTGCGGGTCACGTCGGCGGTGTAGAGCGAATGGCCCTCGACGCCGGCATCGAGCAGCAGCAGGTCGCCCCTGCGGATCGTGCCGTCGTTGTGCTTCCAGTGCAGCGTGCAGGCATGCGCGCCGGAGGCCACGATCGAGGTGTAGCCGACCTCGTTCCCTTCAATGCGCGCGCGGGTCCAGAACACGCCCTCGAGCTCGCGCTCGCCCCTGGCGCCAGGCAGGCGCGCGATCACATCCTCGAAACCGCGCTTGGTCGCCTCGACGGCGCTGCGCAGCGCCTTCAGTTCGCTGGTGTCCTTGATGAGGCGCATCTCGGAGAGGAACGTGGCCAGCTCCTCGTCGCGCTTCGCCTGCTCGGGGCCGCCCGGGCCGAGCAGGGCCTCGGTGTCGCGCGAGAATCCGCACAGCATGCGCTGCTTCGCGTTCGGCAGCGCGGTGGCCGCCTCCAGTGTCGCGGCCAGCTCCGGCAGCGGCCGGCAGTCGATGGCGTAGCGCTTCTCGCTCTCGCTGACGCCGAAACGCGGGCCTTCCCACAGCTCGCCCTTGTTGCGGTCGGTGAAGAACGTCGCATCGGACTTGCCCGGGCTCGGCTCGACGAACAGCAGCGCCTCGTGCGCCTCGCCGCGCGGCAGCAGCACCAGCACGCAATCGGGCTCGAAGGCGCCGGTCAGGTAGTAGAAATCGGTGCCCGGGCGGAAGGCGTAATACGTGTCGTTCGAGCGCACCTTGCGATGGCCGGTCGGGATGACCAGCAATTCGCCCGGGAAACGCTGCGAGAGCCGTTCGCGCCGCCGACGGAAGCTCGCCGCATCCGGGATCACCTTCGGGAGCTTGCGGCCCTTCGGGTTCCAGCTCTTCAGCATGAACTCGAGCAGGTTCGGCGGCACATCGGAGTCGTAGCCGGTGCGGACCGGCGTGGCATGGGCATCGAAGGTGTTCATGGCGGATTCCCGCGGCGCAGCGGCGCACGCAATGGCGATGCGCGATTATACAACGAGCGGGTCGAGCTTATGCGCCGCCAGCGCCGCGTAGTGCGGGTGCGCCTCGTCGGCGAGTCGCGCGAGTGCACCGGGCAGTTCCGGCGCGGGGGCGGTCGCGGCCGCCGCCGGCGCGAACCCGGTCGAACGCTCGACGGCCGAGTACCAGGCCGGCGCCCACACGCCATCGGTGTCGCGCCGCCCGGCGCTCCAGTGCAGCATCGCGTCCGTGAAGGGAATGCCCAGCGCGACGCACAGCCGCGCCAGCATGCGCGGCGGGTCGGCCAGCACGTCCGCGCCCTCGATGACCGGCGGGGCGGCGCCGAGCCGGTCGGCTTCGCGCTCGAACAGCTCGCGCTGCTGCACGATGCCGATGTCGGCCAGCGTCACCGAACCGTGGTCGCGGATGCGCATGTACGAGCCGAGCACGTAGCGCGGGTCGCGGATCAGGAACGCGTTGCGCACGTGGCCCATCCACTCGCGCCCGAACTGCGGCAGCATGTGGTGCGTCATCAGCTTCTGGTACCAGACGGGCTTGCCGCCGGGCACCGGGCCGAGCAGCAGTCCGACGACCTCGCGCCAGTCGGTGGACTGCGAGGCCAGCACTTCGGCGCGCATCGGGTGATCCGCACCGGAGCATGCGAGATAGGCGGCATAGAATGGCTCGTCGATGACTGCCGTGTCGGCGCGCGCGCCGAACGAGCGCATCATCGCGCTGGAGATGTTGCGCGGCCCGGACCACATCGCGATGCGCAGCGGCGCGGGCGCCATCAACGCGTGCCCTGCGCCTGCGCATCGCGCAGCGCGGCATACAGTTCCTGCACGCGCTGCGTGACCGGGCCGGGCAGCGTCGCCGACAGCACGCGCCCGTCGATCTCGCGCACCGGCGTCACGCCGCCGAAGGTGCCGGTGACGAAGGCCTCGTCGGCATCCTGCGCCTCGGCCAGCGTGAACTCGCCGCGCTCGACCGGCAGTTGCGCCTGCTGGCACAAACGGATGACGTTGCCGCGCGTGATGCCGTTGAAGCAGTACTCGCCGGTCGAGGTCCTGACGACCCCATCCTTGACGAAGAAGAAATTGGTCGCGTTGCAGCTCGACACGAAGCCGTTCGGATCGAGCATCAGCGCCTCATCGGCCCCGGCGTCGATCGCCTGCAGGAGCGCTGCGATCAGGTTGAGGCGGCTGTGCGAATTCAGCCGCATGTCGAACATCGAGGCGGGCGTGCACAGCACCGACGAGGTGCACAGGCTGATGCCGGTGGTGCGCAGCTGCGGCGCGGGCACCTTGTACTCGGCGACGATCGCCACCGTCGGCCGGCCGAGCGCGTTGCGCGGATCCTGGTTCAGCGCGGATTTCTCGCCGCGCGTGACCATCAGCCGGATGTGCACGCCATCGTGCATGCGGTTCGCCGCGAGCGTGCGCTCGAGCTCGGCGGCCAGCTTCGACCGGTCCATGCCGATATCGAGGCGGATCTGCGCCGCACCCCAGTACAGGCGGTCGAGGTGGGCGTCGAGGAACAGCAGCGCGCCCCTGTGCAGCCGGATGCCTTCCCATACGCCATCGCCGGCGATGAAGCCGCCGTCATAGAGCGACACGCGAGCCTCGGAGCGCGGCACCAGCGCGCCATTGAGGTTGACCAGGACCTGGTCGTTGCGCGGGTCCGGGGCCTGTTGCTGACTGCCTGCCATGCGTCGATCCCATTGGATTGCCGCCGCTATGGTTGCGCGGCGGCCCGGAAAGATGCAACCCTGCGCCCGAGGTCCTGCCGGTGCAGGCGCTGACAGGTGTTCCATGGAGCAATCACCGCTGGCGGCCGTCGAAGTCGAGACCGCGCCCGGCCCATCGCGGTCGGTGATCTGGCTGCACGGCCTCGGCGCCGATGGCCATGATTTCGAGCCTGCGGTTCCCTACCTGGCGCGGCCGGGCATGCCGGCGCTGCGCTTCGTGTTCCCGCACGCGCCGGTGCGGCCGGTCTCGCTCAATGGCGGACTGCCGATGCGCGCGTGGTACGACATCGCCGCGCTGAACCGCGATGCGCCGCAGGACGAGGCCGGCATCCGCGCCGCGGACGCCGCGATCCGCGCGCTGATTGCGCGCGAGAACGGGCGCGGCGTCGCCACCGACCGCATCGTGCTCGCCGGTTTCTCGCAGGGCGGCGCGATGGCGCTGCACACCGGCACGCGGCTGCCGGAGAAACTCGCCGGCGTCATCGGCCTGTCGTGCTACGCGCTGCTCGCCGGAAGTTTTGCGGGCGAGCGGCAGGCCGCGAACCAGCGCACGCCGTTCCTGCTGGCGCACGGCAGCTTCGATCCGGTGGTCGCGCCCGCGTTGGGCGAGGAAGCCCGCGCGCAGCTCGTGGCGGCCGGGTACGAGGTGGAGTGGCACACCTATCCGATGGCGCATTCGGTCTGCGCCGAGGAGCTCGCGCACATCGCCGCATTCCTGCAGCGCGTGCTGGCGTAGCGCGCGGGCGCAGCGCGGTCGCGCCGGTCAGTCGCCGCGGTCCGCCGCGATCCACCAGCCGCGCGCCGGCGCCTGCGCGCGCAACCGCAGCGGCGCGCGCCGCGGGTTGGACCAGCAGGCCAGCGCCATCGCGGGCAGCGCGCAGCCCGTGGCGCCGTCGGCCTGCACGAGCACCGGTCCGGCGCTGAACAGCGCCACCAGTTCGCAGTCGGCCTCGAGCGTCGCGCGCTGCAGCAATGAGTGCGCGCGCAGGCGGCCGCGCGCACGGCGCAGCATGATGTTGAAATCCCGCGTCGCTGCGCCGAGCGCCGTGCAGTGCGTGGCGGCATCGCCGGCGAAGGCGTGCAGTTCGGCCTGCGAGGGGCCGAGCGTGCGTGGCGCCGATCCCGCCGTGGCCAGCCGCACGTCGCCGCCGGCGAGCACCGCGAACCAGCGGTCCACGCCTTCATACACGGAGAACGGGCCCGAGGCATCGATGTCGGCGACGCTGACGCGCACGATCCAGTCGGTCGCATGGGGCCAGGCGAGCAGTTCGCGCGTCGTGCCGCCGCCGTTCTTCCAGGGCACGGGCGGCACGTCGGCGAGGCGCGTGATCCGCGGGTTCATCGCGTGCGATGCCTGCGTGCTATGTTACCGGCGGGCATTGGGGGAGCAGTCACGATGGGCGAATTATCGCAGGAAACGCTCGATCCGGCCGACTGGCCGCAGCTGCGCGCGCTCGCGCATCGCGCCGTCGATGATGCGCTCGATTACCTGCAGCAAATGCGGCAGCGCCCGGTGTGGCAGCCGACGCCGGCCGAAGTGGCGGCGCAGTTCCGCGCGCCGCTCCCGCGGGCGCCGCAGGGCGCGGAGCGCGCCTACCAGGATTTCCGCGAGCAGGTCATGCCCTGGCAGATGGGCAATACGCACGCGCGCTTCTGGGGCTGGTACATGGGCAACGGCACCGCCTTCGGCGCGCTCGGCGACTTCCTCGCCGCGATCGTCAATCCGAACATGGGCGGCGGCAACCATGTCGGCAACCTCGTCGAAGGCCAGGTGGTCGACTGGTGCAAGGAAATCGTCGGCCTGCCGCCCGACAGCGGCGGACTGCTGGTCAGCGGCGCCTCGATGGCGAACTTCGTCGCGCTCGCCGTGGCGCGCAGCGCCCGCGCCGTGGTCGACGTGCGCGCCGAAGGCGTCGCGGCCCTGCCGAAGCCGCTCGTCTTCTATGCGTCGGTGGAGGTGCACAGCTGCATCCAGAAGGCGATCGAGGTGCTCGGGCACGGCACCCAGGCGCTGCGCAGGATCGCGGTCGACGATCGCTACCGCATCGACGTGGCGGCGCTGGCCGACGCCGTCGCCGCCGATCGCGCCGCCGGGCTCCAGCCCTGCGCCGTGATCGGCTCGGCCGGCACGATCAACACCGGTTCGGTCGACGACCTGGCGGCCCTGGCCGATTTCTGCGGGCGCGAGAAATTGTGGTTCCACGTCGACGGGGCGATCGGCGCCGTCGCGGCGCTGTCGGAGGCGCTGCGCCCGCTGTTGCGCGGCATGGAGCGCGCCGACTCGGTCGCGCTCGACCTGCACAAGTGGCTGCACGTCCCCTTCGAGGCCGGCTGCGTCGTCGTGCGCGACCGCAAGGCGCATCGCGCCACGTTCGCGCTGACGCCCGAATACCTCGCGCACGCCCAGCGCGGCCTGGCCAGTGGCGCCGATTGGTTCAGCGACTACGGCCTGCAGCTCTCGCGCGGCTTCCGGGCGCTCAAGGTGTGGTTGTCGTTCAAGGAACACGGCCTCGACAAATACGGGCGGCTGATCGACCAGAACTGCGCGCAGGCCCGGTGGCTCGGCGAACTCGTGCAGTCCGCGCCGGAGCTCGAGCTGATGGCGCCGGTGGGGCTCAACATCGTCTGCTTCCGTTTTCGCGGCCGCGGCGGCACGCCGCAGCAGCTCAATGCGCTCAACGAGGAGTTGCTGATCCGCCTGCACGAGGGCGGCGTCGTGGCGCCGTCGTACACGACGCTGAAGGGCAACTATTGCCTGCGCGCCGCAATCGTCAATCACCGCACGCGCACCACCGACCTGGAGCTGCTGGTCGAGGAAGTGCAGCGGCGCGGGCGCGAGCTGCAGCGCGGCTAGCGGGCGCCGGCGGCATCCGGCGCCAGCGTGACGGAACGGTAGACGATCGCCAGATCGCCGTCCTGCGAGGCGGTGGTCAGCGCCGGGCCGGCGGGCCGCAGCGCAGCGCCTTCGGGCGGCAGCCCGTAGGAGCGATCGAGCAGGTGCAGCGCGTGCGCCTTCGCATCCGGAACGCGCAGCTCGACGTCGACGCCGCTGGCGGGGCCGCCGACCAGGTCGAGCCAGCCGGTGCCGCCGGGCGCGCGCCAGACCTTCACGTCCAGCCGTTGCGCGCCGTCGAGCACCGCGGCCGAAGTCACCTTGAACGACGGCGGCAGCGCCAGCTCGATCTCGGGCGCGCCGCGCGCGGAACGCAGGTGCAGGTGATAGCGGACCCCATCCGCGTCCGCCTGCGCAGCGAGCACCTGCAGTTCCGGCGCCGCGTAGTCGAGAAGCGGTGCCGCGGCCACGTGCACCCCGCTGATCGGGCCCGCCGGCAGCGCGGCGGCCGGCGCCGCGCCGCTGTCCCCGAACCCGAGCTGCGGAGGGCTGCTCTTGGAATCGGGCTGCAGGATCCAGCGCGCGCCGTGGCTGTCGGCATCGAGTGCGTACCACAGCAGCGTGCGTTGCGGCATCTGCTGCGAATAGGGCGCTTGCAGCAGCGTCACCGCGACGCCGGCCACCACGCCCACGGTGGACACCAGCAGCAGCGCGCGCTCGTGGCGCGATGGTGCGTTGACGAGCAGGGGCGCCAGGCCCAGGGCGATCAGCGCGCAGACTGCCGTGATGATCGGCCAGGCGTCCGCGCCGAGGCCGGTGTACATCAGCAGCGTCGAAGGCAGGAACGCGAAGGCCGTGCCGAACACCGGCAGGGCCACGGCGAGCGACGGCAGGACCGCGTCGCCAGCCACGCGATGCGATGCGCGCAGCACGAACGCTGCGCCCAGCAGGCTGGCGGTGACCGGCACGACGAACAGGAAACTCAGCTCCGGGAAGCGCAGCGAGCACAGCACGGCGAGCGCGGCGTGCAGCGCGATGTTGGCCAGCCACAGGCCCCAGGGGCCGGTGCGGCGGGCGTACACGCGCGCGGCCAGCAGCGGCGCCAGCAGCGCGAGCGCCACGCAGGCGATGTGCATGCCGAGCGGATGCGCCGTCCACCCGTAGGCTTCGGCCGGCGGCACCGCCCCGGTGCCGCGCACCAGCGCCAGCAGCAGCGCCGCGGGCAGCAGCGCGCACAGCCATCCGCACGCCAGCGCGGCCCAGCCGAAGACGATGCCCTGCGCAGGGATGTCGGCGCGCCGCCGGATCCGCCACAGCGCCAGCAACAGCGCGGCCACCAGCATGCAGCCGATCCACGGCGCCCAGCTCGCTGGCCAGTGCGCCAGCGAGCGCCCGAACAGGTCGAAGAACACCGCGCCCGCCGCGGGCCATTTCTCCACATCAGCCGCCGCCAGCGCCTGCACGGCCGCGAGCGCATTCTGTCCCTGGTGCTGGAGGCTCCCGAAGTCGAGGTTGGCCAGCGAATCCTGCGGCGTGTGGTAACGCTCCACATCGCCGATCAGCGCGAAGTTGAATCCCTCGTAGCCGGCGCCCTTGAACACCGTGAAGTCGGTGTCGTTCGGCAGCAGCTTGTAGATGAAGAAGTAGAGCGAATTGCTCTTCGGCCGCGCGACCGAACCGGCGAACAGCCGCATCGAGGAATCGGTGGCCGCGCCGGTCTCGAACATCAGGCTCGGGCCGCTGTCGCCGCGCGCATCGATATTGACGACCGACTTGACGGTGCGCGCGAGCGGGTGCGAATCGACGAACAGCTTCGCGCCCAGCAGGCCGGTTTCCTCGCCTTCGTCGATCAGCAGGATGACCGGGTGCCGCGCCGGCGGCTGCAGTTTCAGGATGCGCGCGATCTCGAGGATCGAGGCGACGCCGGCGCCATCGTCGCCGGCGCCCGGCCCGGCTGGCACCGAATCGTAATGCGCCGCCAGCAGCACGGCGCCGCTGGCCGGCTCGCTGCCGTCGAGCTGCGCGACGATGTTGACCGCCCGGCCGCAGGCGAAAGCCGTATCGCACACCCAACCTTCCTGCAACTGCGCCGGGATGCCGAGCGCGGCCAGCCGTGCGACGATGCGCTCGCGCACCCGCGCGTCGGCCGGGCTGGCGAGCGGATGCGGTACGCCCTCGGCCAGCAGCGCATGCAACTGCGCTGCCGCGCGCAGCGCGGAGAATTGCGTGGCGGGTGCATCCAGCGCCAGCGGCGCCGGCGGATCATCCAGCCGCTGCGCCGCTCCGGCAAAGGCCAGCAGCGCGGCCAGGATGATCCAGAGTGATGTTCCGCCCGGCTTGACGCCGCCCACTGGCCCGCGGCCGCGCATGGCACCGGCCCCTCCCGTTGCAAGAGGAGCCGATCATACGCCAGGGGTCAGGAATTCAGGCGCACCGCCAGCGCCAAAGCGCCCACGACGATGACCGAGGCGATGACGGCGATGCGCATGAAGTTGTCCTTGGTATCCATGGTGTGCCCCGGCCTGTGTTGGTGTGCGCATCATTCCAGCCGGACGGGCGGGCAGCGGCAAGCTGTCGCGAATCCCGCACAGCCCGGGCCAGCCGGTCGCGCCCGGATTACGTCAGGTCAGGTCTTGGGCAGCACGCCACCCGGGGTCAGCTTGTCGATCGCGGCGGGCAACGCCTGCGTGAGCTTGGCGAGCAGATCCTGCGGATTGAGGCCCACCTTGGCCGCCAGCTTCGCCACCGTGTCGGCGCCGAGCGCCTGGTGGAGCTGGTCCGTCGAGACCGGCTGGTTCGGCCCGGTGCCGACCCACGACTTGACCGTGTTGCCGAGTCCATTCTGCTGCAGCTGGCTGACGATGCCCGCCACGCCGCCGTGTTGCTCGATCAGGTGATTCACCGTCGTGGCCATTTCGGCGCCCACGATGCCACCCAGGATGCCGTCGAACATGCCCATGTGCCGTCCCTCGTTCGATGTTGGTCGGAACGAAGGATGATACGCGATGGCGCGCCGATCTATACCAGCGGCGTGCCGCGCGGCACGTGCACGACCACGGTGCCGGCGATCTTGTCGTGCCACGACTGCCGGTCCGCGTCGAAGACCACCCAGATGAATCCGAGGCCGGCGACCACCAAGGACAGGAAGGCGCCGAGCGCGCGCGCGATCGCCGTGGGCCAGTCGATGGGGCGCCCGTCGAGCCGCGCCACGCGCAGGCCGCAGATGATGCCGCCGATGGTCGTGCCGCGCAGCTTCCACATCACCGCGCCGTAGGCGGCGAGGAAGACCAGCATCGAGTCATGCCCGATGTGCACCATGGACAGCACGACGCCCACCAGCACCAGGTCGAGCAACAAGGCCGCCATGCGGATCCAGAATCCGGCGCGGTTCTCGATCTCGAGGGAAACCGGCGCCGGCGCGGGCGGCGGCGCAGCGGGCGGCGCAGCAGGCGGCGGGGTGGCCCCGGCTGCGGCGCCGGCCAGCGGCTCAGGCGTGGCGGCGGCAGCAGCGGGTGATGCGGCGGCGGCCTGCGCGGTGGGCGTGGCGGCGGCCGCGGGCGGCGGTGCCTTCGCCGCGCGGTTCGAGCGCAGGCGCAAGATCAATGTGTACACGACGATGCCGAGGCCGAGGATGTCGAACAGCTTGTAGGCGATGAAGCCGAAGAAGGGCACGACATACAGGAGCAGCGCGATCAGGCCACCGACCAGGACGGCCAGCACCGGTGGCCGTTCCGCGCCGTCTGCGCGCGCGGGCACGACGCGGCGCCCGAGCCAGGCCAGCGCGACCGCCTTGCCGAACAGGCCGGCCACGAACAGCGCGAAGGCGAGGAACGGAATCAGCGCCGCGCCGATCACGGTGACCACGAGCACCAGGAACACGATCGGCTTGAGGATGAACGTGAACAGCGAAGCCAGCACGGCGCGGCCCGGGCGCTCTTCCATCGTGCGCGCGCATTCGACGATGCCCTGCGGGAACAACAGCGCGATCAGCAGGTACAGGCCCAGGAATCCCAGCGCCAGGGTCCACGCCCAGCCGATGCCCGGCACGAATGCGAGCGGACGCCCGAGCATCAGGCAGTGGTGCACCCACGGGTGGAGCCAGCCGAATCCGCTCATCTTGCCGAACAGCGCCACGTTCTGGACCGTGCCGTGCACGATGGCGGCGGGGTCGCGGATCAGTTCGCCGCCGATGGCGACGACATCGCCGCCGACATCGGCGTGCGGACCGAGTTCGACGTTGCCCAGCACCGCGACCACGTCCTCGCCGACATGGCCGTCGACATAGGTGCTCCCGAACACGGCGACGGCGTTTTCGCCGACCTTTCCGGTCACGCGCGTATCGCCGAGAACCGAGACCACCGCTTCTTCGACTTCGCCGTCGCTGGTCGAAGAGCCCAGCACCGACACCACGGTGCTCGCGTGTTTGCCGGCGGCGAGCGTGGAGTCGTGCCCGAAGCCGACCAGGGCATCGTCCTTGCCGTGTGCGCGGCCGCCATGATCGGCCGAATCGTCGCCATCGGAATCCTCGGCCGCGTCGCCGTCCGCTCCCTTGCCCGCGACCGACCCGGGCTTGCCGTCGTCGAGCTTGGCATCGGCCGTGATCGTGATCTTCAGCTTGTGCCCCGGCTTCGACGCGGCGGACGGCGACGGTGGTGCCGGCGGCGTCACGACCGAGGGCGCGGCACGCGCGTCCGGCGCGGCGGTCGTCGCCGCGTCGTCGGCCAACGACGTTTGCGCGGTGGCGAGCAGGCCCGTCAGCGCGAAGGCGGCCAGCAGCGATGGAAGGAGTTTCTGGGTGTGCATGATTCAGTTCCGGGCGTGTTCGGGCGTCGTGTCGAGCAGGGTGCGGAAGGCGGCGGCGCCGAGGCCGAACAGCGCCACGTACAGGAACAGCGTTGCGCCGGCGGCGCCGTAGAGCCAGGCCGACGACACATTCCGCGTCAGCATCTCGCCCAGCAACTGCAGCGCCTGGCCCAGGTTGGCGACCATCTGCGCGGCCGCACGCCCCGTGTTCGCCAGCGGCACCTGCTGGAGCGAATCGGCAAACCGGCCCAACCGATCGGAGGTCAGCCAGGTGAGCGCCAGCAGCCCGGCGCTGAGCAGCGCGAAGACCACGCGCGCCAGCCACGGCCAGGCGCTGAAGCCCTGCAGCCACCACGGGCGCGCGGCCTCGGCGGCGAGCCGCTGCAGGATGCGCGCCTCGAGGCTCGCCGGCGCCTGCCGCAGCGGCTGCGCGCGCAGCAGTTGGTCGACGTACCGTTCGAGCTCACGCTCGTCGCGGGGCGGTTTGCGCAGGTTGTCCATTCAGGCCTCCAGCTGTTCCGCGGTGATGCCGCGGCGCGCGAGTATCGTCGCCAGCGCCGCCCGGGCGCGATGGATGTCGGTCTTGACCTTCGCCAGCGACACCTTGAGCCGCTGCGCGATGTCTTCATAGGGCATGTCTTCGAAGTGGTACAGCACCAGCGGCAGGCGCTGGTGCTCGGGCAACTCGCGGAGCGCGGCTTCGACGTATTCGTGGCGCTCGTCTTCGCGCACGTTCTCGACGATCGATTCATCGGCGGCAAAGTCGATCGCCGGTTCGTCGTCGGAATCCTCGGCGCTGGCCATCTGCGAGAAGAACACCCAGCGCTTGCGGTAGCGCGTCAGGTGCGTGAAGGTCAGGTTGGTGGCCACGGTCTTCAGCCAGCCGGCCGCGCGCGGGTTGTCGCGCAATTCATCGAAGCGCTTGTGCGCGCGCAGGAAGACCTCCTGCGCGATGTCCTCGGCCTGCGCATCGTTGCCGCTGAGGCGCGCGGCCGTGGAGAAAACCATGTTCTGGTACGTGCGCATGAATTTCGTGAATTCGGCCTGCCGGACGGCCTCCTGTGTGGGGGTTCGCACTGGGGTGTCATCGCTTGAGTGCATAACCCACGCCCGGCCCTAAAGTTTCAGCAAAAAATCTTTATTGTTCAGTATCTTATATGCGCGCTTCGCGGCCGGCGGCCGATTCCGGTGCGTTTCCCCGACTGCGGGTCGATTATGGACCAGCCCGGCGCAAATCCCGAAATCTCCAGGATCGAGGCCTTTAAGCAATCTTAAGTCTGCATGCGCGCACGCGTGGCCACAATGCGCCGCCTGTTCACTTCCACCAACCCGAAGGGGGTCTCATGTCCATCCGCAATTTCGTATTCGCGACCGTGTTGCTGGCGACCGCCGTCTCGGCCAGTGCGCTGACCGCGCAGCAGGGCAAGATGTCGACGTGCAATGCGCAGGCCAAGGAACAGAAGCTCAGCGGCGACGCGCGCAAGGACTTCATGAAGACTTGCCTGTCCAACGCGCCGGCCGCACCCGCCGCCAAGGCATTGACGCCGCAGCAGGAGAAGATGAAGAGCTGCAACGCCGAGGCGAAGACCAAGGGCCTGAAGGGCGCCGATCGCAAGGCCTTCATGAAGACCTGCCTGTCGGGCTGACCATCCGCCGGCGATGGCGCGGGGACGATGCCGCCACGGCACCGTCCCCACGCCTGGCCGGCCATCCCGGACTTACTTGCCGGCGCAGAGTTCCACGTCGCCGCTCTTCGAGTCGACGTGCACGCGGCCGCCGCCCTTGCCGCTGCGGAAGTTCAGGCGGCTGCCGGGCCCGTACTTCTCCTCCACCGGCTTGGGCCCGAAGCAGTTGCTGATGTCGCCGCTGAAGCTCTGTACGTCGATGTCGGCGTCGGGCGGCGTGGCGAAGTGCAGCCGCAGGTCGCCGCTGACCGTCGTGACGTCGACCTGGCCCTGCGCCGCGAGCGCCGCCGCGTCGACTTTGATGTCGCCTGACACCGATTCGAGGCTGGCGTGCGCCAGCTCCGTGACGGTCGCGATCAGGTCGCCGCTCACCGTATTGAGCGTCAGGTCGCCGCTCGTGCCGCTCAGGTAGACGTCCCCGCTGACCGACTTGACCTGCGCGCCGTGGCCGTTGTGCGCCGTCAGGTGCACGTCGCCGCTGACGGTATTCACCTGCAGCCCGCCGCTCCCGACCTCGCCCTCGATGTCGCCGCTCACGGTCTGCAGGTGGTGGCTGCCGCCCACGCCGCTGACCTTCAGGTCGGCGCTGACCAGCGATACATCGAGCGAACTGTCCTGCGGCACGCGGATCTTCAGTTTCGCCTCGCTGTCACCGTGCCAGCCGCCGCCATCGGGCAGCACGACGCGCACCGTGGTGCGGTTCGCGCTGCGGGTCACATCGACGCGCTCGACGCGGTCACCGAGCGTGCCGCTGACATCGACGGTGGGCTGGTTCCAGCCCGTGACCTCGATGCTGCCGGCCACGTTGACGATCTCCACGGTGCCGGACGGATCGGCCGGTTTCTGCGCGCTGAAGCTGCGCGTCGCGGCCTGTGCCGGCAGCGCCAGCGCGGCCAGTGCGGCGGCGGCGGCCCAGGCGGCGAGCCGGCTCGCGCCACTACGGTGGTTGCAGGTGCTCATGATCGGGAACTCCTTGTCAGCATGGATTGGGTGGTCTGCGCGACGCTCGTGTACAGGCTGATTTCCTGCTGCCAGGTGTTGCGCAGCAGTTGCCACAGCAGCGGGCTCGCCGGATCCTGGGCCAGCGCCGCACGGATGTCCGCGTTCGCCTTGCGAATGGTCTCCAGGTCGGCGCGGACGCGCGCCCGCGTGGCCGGCGCCAGCAGGTCGAGGCGCTCGTTGAAGGTGCGCAGCAGCGCGGCGCGCGCCGCGACGTAGTCGGCGTCCTGCGGCGGCTGGAAATTCACCGGGATGCCATCCGGCCCCTCGGCGCCCGCACGCTGGGCGAGCGATTCGGCGCCCGCGCGTTCGCGCGCGACCGACCAGCACAGCGCGCCGGTCAGGCTGGCCAGGAGCACGCTGGCGGCGAGCGCCATCGGCCAGGGCATGCGCCCGGCGCGCGGCCCCGGCGCGCCGCCCTGCGCGGCGTCGAGTGCGGCGGCACGCGCGATCCCGCGCTCGATGCCGGGCCACAGCTCGCGCGCCGGACGCACTCCACGCGGCAGGCTCGCCAGCGCAGCGTCCAGGGATTCGAAGCGGGACGGATTCATGCGGCCTCCATGGCGATGCCCAGTTGCTGCGCCATCAATCGCCGGGCGCGGTGCAGCTGCGCCTTGCTCGTGCCCGCGGCGATGCCGAGCATGGCCGCGGCTTCCTCGTGGCTGTGGCCGTAGACGCCGACCAGCACCAGCACGTCACGCGCGCCCTGCGGCAACCGCGACAGCGCGGTCTCGACATCGAGCGTGCCGGTGGCCTCGGCTCCGCCAGGCAGCTGCAATGCGGCCTCGTCGAGTTCACCGGCCTCGCGCAGCGCGTCGCCCGGCCGGCGGCGGCGCAGCGTCAGCACGGTATTGACCGCGATGCGGTGCAGCCAGGTCGACATGCGGCTGCGGCCTTCGAACGCGGGCAGGGCACGCCAGGCGGCGATGAAGCATTCCTGCGTGCAGTCCTCGGCGAGCGCGCTCTGGCCGGTCATGCGCAGGCACAGGCCGTAGACCTGGTCCACGTGCGCGCGATAGATGGCCTCGAATTCCTCGCCCAGCATGCCTGACTTGGAGTGGCCGGAAGCCCTCAGGGTTTGAATCGGGCCGCCGTCGCGGCAGACGGCGTCGCCGGGGCCCGCGCCGGGGTCCCCAGCGCGCACAGCGCCGAGCCGCCGACGACGCCGGCGACGCCGATCAGCGTCAACACGTTGGGAATCTCCGGGACGACGTCGGGCAGCAGCCAGCCGGCCGCCAACAGCGTGGCCCCCGAGGTGAACAGCGGCGACACGGCCACCGTCGCGCCGACGCGCGCCACCTGCCACAGGTGCATCGCCTCCGCGTAGGCGCCGTAGGCGATGACGGTGTTCAGGCAGCAGAAGGCCAGCGCCCAGCCCTGCGCCGCGCTGAGCAGACGGAGCTTGTGCGGGTGCGCGAGCGGGGTCAGCAGCAGGGCGCCGCCGAGGAACAGCAGCCACAGCAGCTGCGCCGAGCTCCACTCGCGCAGCAGGCGTTTCTGCGCCAGGCTGTAGAAAGCCCAGCTGAGCGACCCGGCCAGCAACAGCAGCACCCCGAGTCCCAGCCGCGAACCGCCGATGAACAGCAGCGGCAGGCGGCGGTTGAAGAACAACGCGAGCCCCGCCACCAGCAAGGCCGCGCCCAGCCACTGCAGGCGGCTGAAGCGCTCGCGGTACACGACCAGGCCCCCGACCAGCAGGAACAGGCTGGCCGTCTGGCCGACCACCTGCGAGGTCTCGGGCGAGCTCAGGTGGAGCCCCACCACGAACAGCGTGTAGTTCAGCGTGATGCCGAGCACCGCGACCGGCAGCAACGGCCGCAGCGACGGCGCAAGCCGCCACGGCCGCGGCAGGGCATCGCGCCGGGCCAGGAACAGGCCGATCACGAGCGCCGCGAACAGGAAACGGCACCAGGTGATCGTGCAGGTGTCGAGCACCGGCACGATGATGTGCAACGCGAGCGGCAACAGCCCCCAGCACAGGGCGGCGAGCAGGGCCAGCAGGAAGGCGAGGCGGCTACGTTGCGGCAGGGCGGCTTCGGATCCGGGCAGGGGGCCAGTCGGGCTGGCGGCCGCGCATTCTGCGCCCGCCGCCGCGGGCAAGGCAATTGCGGCTCGTCGTCGTACACTGCCGGCGCGGCAGGAACCGTGCGGAGGCGAAGTCCATGTGGCCTGAAATGCATCATCATCACCTGGGGAGCGACGCGCCCGAGCGGCTGCGCCCGACGCAGATGTCGGTCGGGCGGGTCGAGGTCGCGCGCAAGCGCCGCGAATGGGCCGCGCTCGGCCGCAAGCAGCGGCGCGAAGCCCTGCAGCAGCAGGTGTTCCCGGCCGTGCTCGGGCCCGGCCAGCGCTACTACATCATCGATCATCACCACCTGGGCCTGGCGCTGATCGAGGAAAAGGTCGAGCGGGTGTGGATCGCGCTGCAGGACGACCTGTCCTGGCTGGAACCCGCGGTGTTCTGGCGCACGATGGAATTCCGCTCCTGGGCGCATCCCTTCGATGCCAACGGCAAGCGCCGCGATTTCCGCGACATGCCACGGCGGCTCACCGACCTCGACGACGATCCGTACCGGAGCCTGGCCGGCGACGTGCACAAGGCCGGCGGTTACGCGAAGTCGAACGCGCCGTTCGCGGAATTCCTGTGGGCCGACTTCCTGCGCGAGCGCATCGGCGCGCGCGTGCTGCGCCGCCAGCCGCACCGCGCCGTGCGCACGGGCGTGAAGCTGGCGCGATCGGCCGACGCGCGTTACCTGCCGGGATGGTCGGGCGCCGCCACGTGAAACGCCTCGGCCCCGACCTCATCGCCGGCCTGTCGGTCGCGGGGCTCGCGCTCCCCGAGGCGCTCGCCTATGCGGGCATCGCCGGCGTGCCGCCGCTGGCCGGGCTCGTGGCGGCGATCGCAGGGATGGTGTGCTACGCGCTGCTCGGCACGAGCCGCTATGCGATCGTCACCGCAACCTCGTCATCGGCCGCGGTGCTGGCTTCCGCGCTCCGATCGCTCCCGGGCGTCGGCACCGCGCAGGCGCTGACGCTGGCCGCGGCACTGGTGATGCTGGCCGGAGCGCTGTTCCTGCTGTGCAGCGCGCTGCGCCTCGGGCGCATGGCGCAGTTCATCGCGCGTCCGGTGGTGCGCGGCTTCACGCTCGGCCTCGCGGTCATCATCACGGTGCGCCAGCTCGCCAAGCTGTGCGGGTTCCACGCCACCCAGACCGCGCTGGCGCCGATGATCGCCGAGCTGTACACGCGACGCGCGGAGTGGCAGCCCGACAGCCTGATCGTCGGCATCGGGGCGCTGGCGCTGCTGGTGCTGCTGCGGCGCTGGCCGCGGCTGCCGGGCACGCTGGTCGTGCTGGTGCTCGGTGTCCTGGCCGCGCCGCTGTTCGGCGCCGACGGCGGCATCGCGCTGGTGGGCAGGATCGACCTCGGCACGGTCGAGGCGCGCCTGCCGATGCTGGACCTGGAGACCGGGTTCCGCGCCGCCGAGCTCGCGCTCGCCCTGATGCTGATCCTGTTCGCCGAGAGCTACAGTTCGGTGCGCGGCTGCGCGCTGCGGCACGGCGAGCGCATCGACGTGAACCGGGACCTGCTCGCGCTCGGCGTCGCGAACCTCGCTTCGGGACTGTTCCAGGGCGTGCCGGTCGGCGCCGGCTACTCGGCCACCGCGGCGAATGAATCCTTCGGCGCGCGCTCGCGCCTCGCCGGCGCGGCCGCCGCGTTGTTCGTGGCATTGTCGCTGCTGTTGCTGCGCGGCTGGGTTGCGCGCATTCCCGAGCCGGTGCTGGCCGCGATCGTGATCTTCGCGATGCGCCATGCCGTCAGCCTCGAGCCGCTGCGGCCGTACCTGCGGTGGAACCGCGACCGCCCGGTCGTCATCACGGCCGTCGCCGCGGTGCTGCTGCTCGGCATCCTCGATGGCCTGCTGGTCGGCATCGCCGTCAGCCTCGCGCTGCTGATCCGCGAACTGACGCAGCCGCGGCTCACCGAGCTCGGGCGGCTCGGTAGCAGCCACGATTTCGTGCGCATCGGCGCGCATGAGGAGGTGCGGGCGGTGCCCGGGGCGCTGATCCTGCGGCCCGAAGAGCCGCTGTTCTTCGCCAATGTCGAGGCGGTGCTCGACAACGCCGCCGCGCGGCTGGCGGCGGCGCCGGCGGCGCGCACGCTGGTGCTGAGCCTGGAGGAATCGCCGAACCTCGATGGCACCTGCATCGAAGTGCTCGGCCAGTTCGCCGCGCAGGTGCTGCGCGATGGCCGCGAGCTGCGCCTGGCGCGCCTCAAGGATCCGGTGCTCGAGGTGCTGACCACCGCGGCGCTGCCGGGCCTGACCGGGCCGGCGCTCAGCGGCGGCAGCGTGGATGCGGTCGTCGGTGCGTTGCGGTAGCGGAATGGGATAAAATGCCGGGCGCATCGACAGTCAAGGCGCGCCCCGGGGAGACCACAACATGAAGCTGATCACGGCCGTCATCAAGCCGTTCAAACTCGACGAAGTGCGTTCGGCGCTGTCGGAGCTGGGCATATCCGGCATGACGGTCACCGAGGTCAAGGGCTTCGGGCGCCAGCGCGGGCACACCGAGCTGTATCGCGGCGCCGAGTACGTCGTCGATTTCGTGCCCAAGACCCGCATCGAGGTGGGCGTGCGCGACAACCTCGTCGACCAGGTCGTCGACGCGATCGTCAAGGCCGCGAAGACCGGCAAGGTCGGCGACGGCAAGATCTTCGTCAGCGACATCCAGCGCGCGGTGCGCATCCGCACCGGCGAAATGGACGATTCCGCGCTGTAGTCCCCCGTCTTACCGGGGTTCGCGCAGCCGCAACTCGCCGTCGACGACGTCGTATTCGCGTTCGAACGCCGGCGCCTGCACTTCCATGCTGTGCACGTTGAACGTGGTGGCCGGGCCGATGGCGGTGACGCGTACCGCCTCGAGGTTCAGGGGCCTGCCCGGCTGCAACGCTCCGTAGTCGCGCGGCTGCACCAGCCAGGCGTACTTGCCGCCGCTGCGCGCGTGGAAGCTCGCCGTGCCGTCGGCTTCGACGGTCAGCGCGGCCGCTTCGTCGATGCCGAGTCCGGCCAGCGTGCGTTCGGGGTCGAGCGAGTGCGCCCGCGCCACGAACGTGACCAGCCGCCCGAGGCGCGCGCGGGCGTCGAAATGACTGTCCGTGAGGATGTGTTCGAGCAGCGCGGAATGCAGGAAATCGCCTTCGATCGTGACGGACCTGCCGAGCGGATCGGCCAGCGCATGGTTCGAGGTGAGGCTGACGCTGTCCATGCAGCCGTACAGCCACGAGCCCTGGATCGCGAGCCCGGCGCTCGTTCCACCGAAGGGCTTGCCGGCGGCGATGTGCGCGTCGATCGCTTCGTTCAGCGGCGTGCCGCGCCACATGCGCACGTAGTTCGACTGGTCGCCGCCGCCGACGAAGATCGCGTCGGCGGCCCGCACCGCCGCCAGCAGGCGCGGGTCGGAGGCGCCGCGGCGATCGCTGAACACGAACGTGCGCACCGACTTGAGGCCCTTGATGTCGTTGTAGAAGCGGTCCTGGATGTCCGTGTTCCCCGAGGCGCGCAGCACGACCAGGTGGCCGTGCCCGGCGTGTTCGGTGAACCAGCGGAAGGCGTCGTAGGGCCAGCCGCCGCCGCCGTTGAGCAGCAGCCCGCCGACCACCGGATCGGGCGTGGGCGCTGATTCATCGCCGATGACATAGGTGCGGTAGCCGGGGCCGTCGCGCCATTCGTCCGTGCCCACCGATCCGGCGCGCGCCGCCATCGCCATGAACGCCATGCCGGCGAACAGCCATGCGGCGATCGCGGTGCGTGGCGCGCGCAGCCGGCTCACGGCGGATTCCCCATGGCGCGCCGATAGCGCGTCACCAGCCTGAAACTGCCGAACTCGGGATCATCGGCCTCGAAGTCGAGGCGCAGCAGGCCACTGCCGGATTCCTGCCCGTAGCGCCAACTGCGCGAACTGCGATTGGTGTATTTCGCGCGCACGACGAAAGCGTCCTGTTCCCAGCCGCACTCGACGCTGGCCGCGCCGCTGGTATCGATGCGCGACACCGGCTGCCCGATCAGGAACACGCGCGGCGGCTCGGCATCGGCGGTCATCTCCACGCCCTCGGCGCCCAACGCGATATGCAGCCTCGTCGGCGGACGCAAGCCGGCCGACAGGCGCGTGCGCACCTTCTCGGGTTCGTCGGGCGCCTGCATCAGCGGATCGAATTCGCTCCCCGGGCCCATGCCGCCGCCGCGGCCGCCCGACATGCCGCCGAAACCGTGCCGCGGGTGCATGCGCTCGCGCTGCGCCTTCAGCACCGCCGCGAATTTCGAGTCGAAATCGTCGCTCGCGGCCGGGTCGAGCTGCCAATCGCCGGCCAGCGCCGGCGTCGCGCTCGCCGGGGTCGTGGCCAGCGTGCTGCAGCCGCCGGCAAACAGCGAGGCCGCCGCGATCGCGAATGCGGCCCCGCGCGTGAAAAGCGTGCAAGGCCGGTGCGGGGAGGGTGCGGATCGCATGCTACGCGGTATGGACTGGCATCGCGGTCATTGGTTCGCGGCCGCGGGCCGGGCGCCGCTCGCCACCAGCGCGCGCAACTCGCGGAGCTTGCGCTCGACGACCGCCGCGTTGTCGGCGCCCATGCGCAGCAGCAGCTTCTGTCCGGCCGAACGCGCCTCGAGATCCGGATCGGCGTATTCCCAGAATACCTTCGGCCGCACCAGCGCCAGCGGCGCGGCCGGGTGCGGCGTCGCCAGCAGGTCGTCGATCGCGGCCACCAGCCGGTCGTTGAAATAGCCCTGCGGATAGCCCAGGTCCTGGTAGGCGCGCTGGAACAGCGGGTAGTAGCGCTGGTACACGCTGTTCACGGCATGCATGTCCAGGCTCCCCAGGATCGCCACGACCGGCACGTAGCGCAGGCTGTTGTGCGCATCCAGCGTCGCCTGTTCATCGCCCCCGCTGGCGATGAACGTGCCGGCGGTCGGCTGCAGCGGCCGCAGGTCGACGGCCAGGCGCCGCCGCGGCAGGTTGTCGACCGTTGCCACGACATGGCGAATCAGGTTCTCGGGCCGCAGGAACTTGCCGATCCTGCCGGCGCCCGGAATGGCCTCCAGCGCCTTCGCGAACGGCGCGTCGCTGTCCGCGAGCGCCGGGAGTGGCTCGGCATCGGCTGCCGGCGCCGGCATCGGATTGGCGATGGCCGGCGGCGCCTCGGGCACGGGCGGCGCCACCACCGGGGGCGGCGGCACCGGCGTGGGCGCCAGGCGCGGCCACCAATACCAGGCCGCCGCGCTGCCCAGTACCACGACTCCGGCCAGGACGGGAATGGCCTTGTTCGACAGCACGCTCTTCTCCTCAGCCGCAGCCGGTACGGCGTATGATTTCACTGTAGCGCTTGGCTGACAAACATAACGGCCCTCGGGGGGCGACATGGCATCCGATTCGAACCCGGCTGGCGATTGGGCCGCCGCCCTGCAGAAGGCGCAGGCCGACATGCTGCGCCAATGGTCGGAACTGGGCCAGGGCTGGGCCCGGGCGGCAACGCCCGCCGCGGCCGGCGCCGCCGCGCCGGCGGCCCCGGCCGGGGCCGAGAACCTGGCGCGTCATTTCCTGCAGCAGTGCGAGCAGTACCTGGGGGTATCGCGTTCCCTGTGGGAACTCGTCACGCGTGCCGCGGCGATCAGCGACCCGGAGCAGCGCAGCCGCGCCTTCGCCGACGGCCTCGGCGCCCTGCAGCAGCAGTTCGCGGGACTGTGGGCGGCGACTCCCTTCGGTGCCCCGCAGGCCCCAGGCCTGGGGGGATTCGCCGGCCCCGCGGGTTTTCCAGGCCTGGGCGGATTCCAGGGCCTCGGTGGTTTCCCCGGCGCGGGCGCCTTTCCGGGCGCGGGCGCTTTCCCCGGTGTCGGCAACGCGTTCGCGGCCCCCGCGCTGGGGCCGACGCGCGAACAGCAGGAGGCCTGGCAGCGCCTGGTGCAGCTCGCGGCACGCAGCGCGCAGGCCCAGTTGCAGGTCGCGGGACTGTGGAACGACATCATCGGCAAGTCGTTGCGGGAACTCGCCGAGCGCGTCACGCCGCGGCTGAAGAGCGGCGCCGCGCCCGGCTCCCTGAAGGAGATCTACGACCTGTGGGTCGACTCGGCCGAGAGCGTGTACGCGCAGGCCGCGCGCGGCGCGGCCTTCGTGCAGGCGCAGGCGGAACTCACGAACGCCACCAGCCAGCTGCGCACCGCGCAGCGCGAGCTGCTCGAGGAATGGGCGAAGCAGTTCGACCTGCCGACGCGCTCCGAACTCAACAGCATCCACCAGCAGTTGCGCGAATTGAAGGCCGCGCTGCGCCGCACCTGACCCATGAGCGAGGCGTCCGCCACCGCGCCCGATGCCGCGCCGCTGCCGGCGGCCGCGCTCGATGAAATCGGCGCGCTGCCGGGGCGCCTGGCGGCCACGCTGCGCTCGCTGCAGGCCGCGGCCGATGTCAGTTTCGGGTGTTCGGAAAAAGAGGCGATCCACACCGAAGACAAGCTGACGCTTTACCACTATCGGCCGATCGCGCCGAGCGCGAACCTGCCGCCGGTGCTGATCGTGTACGCGCTGGTGAATCGTCCGTACATGATGGACCTGCAGCCTGACCGCTCGCTGATCCGCCGGCTGCTCGAGCTCGGCATCGACGTGTACCTGATCGACTGGGGCTATCCCGACGGCGCCGACCGCTACACCGACCTCAACGACTACATCAACGGCTACCTGCACCGCGCGCTCGACGTGGTACTCAAGCGCCACCAGATCGAATCGACCACGCTGCTCGGCGTGTGCCAGGGCGGCACCTTCAGCCTCTGCTACGCCGCGCTCCATCCGGAACGCGTGCGCAACCTCATCACGATGGTGACGCCGGTCGATTTCCAGACGCCCGACAATCTGCTGTCGCGCTGGGCGCAGAGCATCGACGTGGATGCACTCGTCGCCGCGCACGGCGTCGTGCCGGGCGAGGTGCTCAACGCGGCCTATGTATCGCTCATGCCGTTCCGCCTGCTGCAGCAGAAATACGTCAACCTGCTCGAGGCCGACGGCGACCAGGCGCAGATGGACAATTTCATGCGCATGGAGAAATGGATCTTCGACAGTCCGGCGCAGGCCGGCGCCGCGTTCCGCGAATTCACGCGCTGGTTCTTCCAGGAGAACCGGCTGCTCAAGGGCACGCTCGAGATCGGCGGCCGCAAGGTCGACCTGAAGAACATCCGCCAGGCGGTGCTGAACATCTACGGCAAGCAGGATCATCTCGTGCCGCCGGCCGCGTCGATCGCGCTCGAGCCGCTCCTCGGCACCGCCGACTACATGGCGCTCGGCCTGGATGTCGGGCACATCGGCATGTATGTCAGCGGCCGCTCGCAACGCGAGCTGCCGCAGGCCATCGCTTACTGGCTGCAACGACGCTGAGTGGCGTCATCAAGGAAGGCGTTCATCATGACCAGCGCAACGCAAGCGACCCAGACCCCGGCCGAGGCCCCGACCAGCACCGCGCGCCTGCGCGAACTGGACCTCGCGCACCACCTGCCGGCGTTCCAGAACTACCACCTGATGCAGACGCTCGGCGGCAGCCGCATCATCACGCGCGCCGAGGGCTGCTACATCGAAGACGCCGAGGGCAACAGGATACTCGACGGCATGGCCGGGCTCTGGTGCGTGAACGTCGGCTACGGGCGCACCGAGCTCGCCGACGTGGCGCGCGAGCAGATGCTGCAGCTGCCCTTCTACAACACGTTCTTCCGCACGGCCACCGTGCCCGGCGTGCAGCTGGCCACGAAGATCGCCGGGCTCACCGGGGGCAGGCTGCAGCACGTGTTCTTCAACAGCTCGGGCTCGGAAGCCAACGACACGGCGCTGCGCCTGGTGCGGCACTACTGGGACGTGCGCGGGGAGCCGAAGCGCAAGATCTTCATCAGCCGCTGGAACGCCTACCACGGTTCCACGGTCGCGGGCGCGAGCCTCGGGGGCATGAAGCCGATGCACGCGCAGGGCGACCTGCCGATTCCGGGCATCGAGCACATCATGCAGCCCTACAAGTTCGGCGACGGGTTCGACGAGAGCGAGGAGGCGTTCGCGGCGCGGGCGGCCGGCGCGCTCGAACAGCGCATCCTCGAGCTCGGGCCGCAGCGCGTGGCGGCCTTCATCGGCGAGCCGGTCCAGGGCGCGGGCGGCGTGATCATCCCGCCGCGCGGCTACTGGGAGAAGATCAGCGCGATCTGCAGGAAGTACGGCGTGCTGCTGGTCGCCGACGAGGTGATCTGCGGCTTCGGCCGGCTGGGCCGCTGGTTCGGCCACCAGCACTTCGGGCTGGAGCCCGACATCGTGACGATGGCCAAGGGCCTGTCATCCGGCTACCTGCCGATCTCCGCCACGGTGGTCTCGCACGAGATCATCGAGCTGCTGCGCCGCAATGACGACGAGTTCTACCACGGCTTCACGTACTCGGGCCACCCGACCTGCGCCGCCGTGGCCCTGCGCAACATCGAGATCATCGAGCGCGAGGGACTCGTGCAGCGCACCGCCGAAGTGACCGGCCCGTACCTCAACCAGGCGCTGCAGCGGCTGCTGGCCAACCCGATCGTGGGCGAAGTCCGGTCGCTGGGACTCATCGGTGCCGTGGAAATCGTGCGCCAGAAGGGCACGAACCTGCGCTTCGGCGACAAGGAAGGCACGGCCGGCCCGGTCGTGCGCGATCGCTGCGTCGCCAACGGGCTCATGCTGCGCGCGGTGCGCGACAGCATCATCATGTCGCCGCCGCTCGTCATCACGCCGGCGGAGATCGACAAGCTGGTGTCGATCCTCGACAAGTCGCTGACCGAGGCCGCCGCGCTGCTGGCTTGAGCGGTGGATGCGGCTGCGCAGCGCGCTCAGCCGCGCACGTAGCCGCCGGGCGCGTCGGCCAGGGGCACGTAGCCCGCGGCGGAATTGCCCTGCGGTGGAGGCGCCACGAGCCCGGGCGCGGAATGCGCCACGAGCCATTGCTGCCAGGTCGGCCACCATGAGCCGGCGTGCAGCTGCGCGTCGGCGAGGTACTGTTCAGGGCTCGCTGCCTCGCCGGCATCGCTCCAGCGATAGACGCGGTGGCGGCGCTTCGCGTTCACCGGGCCGCTGATGATGCCGGCATTGTGGCCACCGCTGGTGAGCAGGAAGGTGTAGTCGCCCGAGCGGGTCAGTGCGCGCGTCTTGAACGCAGAACGCCATGGCGCGACGTGGTCGGTCTCGGTGCCGACGACGAACATGGGCATGGTGAGATCGCGCAGATCGATCGCGCGGCCCTCGACGGTGAATCGCCCGGCCGCCAGCTCATTGTGCAGGTACAGCCGCTCGAGGTACTCGCTGTGCATGCGGCAGGGCATGCGCGTGCCGTCTGCATTCCAGGCCATCAGGTCGCTGAGCGGCGCGCGCTGCCCGCGCAGGTACTGGTTGACGGCCGGCGCCCAGATCAGCTCGCCCGGGCGGAGCAGCGCGAATGCGGCGCCCATGCTCTCGCTGCTGAGCACGCCGTCGCGCTGCATCTGCGCCTCGAGCGCGGCAAGCTGGCCCGGCGAGATGAACAGCGACAGCTCGCCCGGCTCGCTGAAATCGGTCTGCGCGGCGAACAGCGTGATCGAGGCGATGCGCGTGTCGCCCTCGCGCGCGAGCGCCGCGGCGGCGATCGACAGCAGCGTGCCGCCGATGCAGTAGCCGACGGTGTGCACGCGGCGGCCCGGCACGATCGCCTGCACCGCATCGAGTGCGGCGCGGAATCCGAGCCGCACGTAGTCGTCCATCGAGCGATTCCGGTCGGCCGCGGTCGGGTTCTTCCACGACAGCATGAACACCGTGTGGCCCTGGCCCACCAGGTAGTTGACCAGCGAGTTGTGCGGCGAGAGATCGAGGATGTAGTACTTCATGATCCACGCCGGCGTGACCAGGATCGGCTCGGCATACACACTGTCGGTCTGCGGCGTGTACTGGATCAGCTCGGCGAGCTCGTTGCGCATCACCACCTTGCCCGGCGTGACCGCAACCTGTGCGCCGACGCGGAAATTCTCGGTGCCCGGTGCCGCGCCGCCGGCCAGCGTGCGCGCGAGATCCTCGACCCAGTGCTGCGCGCCGCGCAGCAGGTTGGCGCCACCCTCGGTGCGCGTCTGCTCGAGCAGCTGCGGATTGGTCGGCAGGTAGTGCGCCGGCGATGCCAGGTTCAGCCACTGCCGGCGCAGGAATTCCAGGCGTTGCGCGTTTTCGGCCGACACGCCGTCGGCCGCGGCCAGCACTTCGCCGCTCCAGTCGTTCAGGTTCTGGAAGGTGTGCGCGTAGACATTGAATGGCCAGTCCTGCCAGCCGGCGCCGGCGAAAGCGGCGTCATCGGATTCCGCTGGCATGGCCTTGCCCGCCGCGGCCTGCAGCGCGAAGCGCAGGTTGTCGGCGCCATGGGCGAGCGCCGATTGGAACAGGGCCTGCTGGCGTTCGGGCGCGAGCGCCAGCCCCAGCGACCAGTCGGCCCAGGCGCGCAGGTAATCGTCGACGCCCGGCACGGCGGTCGCCAGTTGCGAGCGCAGTTCGGCGACCAGCGGTTGCCGCGGCGCGAGCGCGGTCGGCAGTTCGGACTTCATCGGCAGAAGGCCCCGGGACGGATCGACCATCCCGGGGCCTGTCTCTGTCAGCGTCAGGGGAAGAGCGCCTTAGGCGGCTTTCTTCGACAACTCGACGACCTTCGCGGTCGCTTCGTTGAACAGCTGGTTCAGCGTGCTCTGCGACTCACTGGTGATCGTGGTCAGTTCCTGCACGCGGCCGCGCAGCTGCTCGCTGATCTTCGAACCCAGCTCGGCCTGCTTGGCAGCCAGCTCGGCGGGGCTCTTGGCGGCGAGGACGGCCTGCGCCTGGGTCAGCGTCCACTCCAGGTAATCGCCGGCGACGGCGTACTGGTAGCGGGCGACGCGCTCGAAAGCCTTCAGGGCTTCCTGCTGCGCGTGGAGGGCGGGGGCCAGCGCGTCACGATAGGACTCGATCAGCGCGCTCGGGTCGAAGTTGCGGTCGGTCATGTCGGGCTCCGGAAAATGGCGGCGATTGCCTGGGTACGGAACGCATCCTATCGCCATTTTGTATGCAGTGCAAGAGAATTCTCGAAACAAGCCTTCACTGCGGCGAATGATTTTATAAGTACTTGTTTTAAAACTATATTATTAAACTCGTGCCAGCATCAACCCGCCGGACGGCGTCCAATATTAACGCGACGCATTCTAGAGCCTGAGCCCGCCATCCAGGTCGATGACCCGGCCGGTGAAGAACTCGTTCTCGAAGATGAAGCGGGCGGCGTGCGCGATTTCCTCGGGTTGGCCGAGACGCCCGATCGGCACCGGCGCGATCATTTTCTCCAGGATCTCGGGCTTCATCGCGTCGAGGATCGAGGTGTGCGTGAAGCCGGGCGCGATCGCGCCGACGCGGATGCGATAGCGCGCCAGCTCGCGCGCCCACACGACCGCCAGCGCGGCGACGCCGGCCTTGGCGGCGGCGTAATTCGACTGGCCGACGTTGCCGTGCCGCGAGATGCTGGAGATGTTGACGATCACGCCGCCATTGCCGAGCCTGATCATGCGCTCCGCGGCTTCGCGGCCGCACAGGAACACACCGGTCAGGTTCACGTCGATGACCGCCTGCCACTGCGCCAAGCTCATCTTGCCGGTGATTTCGCCGTCCTTCGCCCTGACGAGCAGCGCGTCGCGGATGATGCCGGCGTTGTTGACGAGGCCATCGAGACGGCCGAAATCGCGCGTGATCGCATCGAACGTGGCGCCGACCTGCGCTTCATCCGCGACATTGGCGCCATAGCCGCGCGCGCTGGCGCCGTGCGCGCTGCAGGCCGCGAGTGCCGCGGACATGTCGGATTCGGGCACGTCGATGAGCGCGAGGTTCGCGCCCGCGGCGGCGAATCCTTCCGCCATCGAGCGGCCAATGCCGCGGGCGGCGCCGGTCACGGCGACGGTCTTGCCCTTGAGATCCATGCGTATCCTCGCGGAAGCTTACTGCGGGTTTTCTTCGTCCGGCGCGGGGGGCGCCTGCGGGGGTTCGGGCGCGGCGGCCGCGCCGGGCGGGCTCACATGCGGATTGAGCGCAGCGAGCATCTGCGCCTGCATGCGGCTCCACATCTCCATGTTCTGGCGCGTGAGTTCGGCCAGCGGCGCCAGCGGCGCTTCCATCGCCTTGGCCATCTGCTCCTGCACCGAGCGCTGCTGCTGCATCACGGTGCCGAGGCTCTGCTCGAGGTAGCGCGAGAGCATGTCCTGCACCGGGTTGCCGTAGAAGCGGATAATGCCCTCGAGCAACTGCACGCTCAGCACGGGCGAGCCGAACTGCTCCTGCTCGGAGATAATCTGCAGCAGCACGGCGCGCGTCAGGTCTTCGCCGGACCGGTCATCGACCACCTGCACCCGTTCGCCGGCGGCGATCAGGCGGCGGATGTCCTCGAGCGTGACGTGGCGGCTGGCGGTCGCGTCATACAGGCGCCGGTTGGCGTACTTGCGGATGACTCGGGGCGGGATCACGCTGTTACCGTTGACGGCTCGGCTCGATTCAAGGAGAGCAACTCGAATGCGCGCGCATGCTAACCCACGTGCTATGCGTTGCACAATGAAACGCCGCGCCGGCAGTGCCCGGCACGGCGATGGCGTCTATAAAATCATATTTGTCAGTATGTTGGGAGCCGGCTCATCTCCCTGTGGCGCAACGGGAATCCGGGGCATTCCATAATGCAGCGCACACCAGCCGAGGCCGGCACGGCATGAACCAGCGCCCGCGGCAATGCGCCGGCACGGTGTTCATGGTGCGGCCGGCGGCCTTCGGCTTCAACGCACAGACCGCCGCCAGCAATCCGCACCAGCACGATCGCAGCGCCGACGCCGCGACGGCGCAGGGCGCGCTGCTTGATTTCACCGCTCTCGGGCAGGCGCTGCGATCGGAAGGCGTGCGCACGGTCATCGGGTCCGACAGCGCCGAGCCGCACAAGCCCGACGCGGTGTTCCCGAACAACTGGGTCAGCTTCCACGCCGATGGCACCGTCGTGCTGTATCCGATGCTGGCCCCGAACCGGCGGCTCGAGCGCCGCGAAGAACTCATCGACCAGGTGTGCCAGGCCACTGGCTTCCGGCCGCGCCGGCGCGTCGACCTGACCGCGCACGAAGGATCCGGGCGCTTCCTCGAAGGCACCGGGAGCCTGGTGCTCGATCACGTCGCGCGCGTCGCCTACGCCTGCCGTTCGGCGCGCACCGACGAAGCGATCGCGCGCGAGTGGGCCATTGCGATGGGGCATGACGTTGAGGTATTCGATGCCCGCGACGCGCGCGGCCAGCCCTACTACCACACCAATGTCGTGATGTGGATCGGCTCGCGCAGCGCAATGGTCTGCGCGGAAGCGATCGCGCCCGGTGATCGCGAGCGCGTGCTCTCGCGCCTTCGCGCCACGGGGCGCGAACTGTTCGAGATCGACCGCGCGGCGGTCGACGGCTTTGCCGGCAACATGCTCGAGCTGGCGACCTGGGACGAGGCCCTCGGCGATGCCTCGGTGCTGGTCATGTCCGCCACCGCGCGCGCGGCGCTCCCCGCGCCGGTGCTCGATCGCCTGCGCGGCTGCGTCGACACGATCCTCGCCGTGCCGGTACCGACCATCGAGCGCGTCGGCGGCGGCAGCGTGCGCTGCATGCTCGCGGAAGTGCCGGACACGCCCGCATGAGACCGATGGCGCACGACGAGCCCGGGGAGGCAACGGTCCCGACGCTGGCGCAGCGCGTGTTCGCGGCGCTGGCCGACGGCGCGGTGCACTCGGGCGAGCAGCTTGCCGCCGAACAGCGCGTCAGCCGCACGGCAATCTGGAAGGCCGTCGGTGCGCTGCAGGAGCTGGGCGTGGCGATCGAAGCCACGCCGAACCGTGGCTACCGGATGACCCGGCCGGTCACGCCCCTGCACGCCGGGGCCATCAGCGCAGGGCTCGAGCCCGAGGTGCGCGCACGGCTGCGGCACGGCGATGTGGCCTGGACGCTCGCTTCGACGAACAGCACGCTGCTCTCGCGCGGCGCCGGCCCCCTGCCGGGCGCAGCCGCGCAATTGCCGGCGGGCCAATTCGATTTCCTCGCGGCCGAATACCAGAGCGCGGGGCGCGGCCGCAACGCGCGCCGCTGGTTCGCGCCGCCGGGCGGGGCGCTGTGCCTGTCGCTGGCGTGGAGTTTCGCTGCGCTCCCCAGGCACGCCGCGGCGTTGAGCCTCGCGGTCGGGGTCTGCGCGCGCCGTGCACTGGCGGGCCTGGCGCCGTCCGAGGTGCGGCTCAAGTGGCCCAATGACCTGCTGGTCGGCGAGCGCAAGCTCGGGGGCATCCTGATCGAACTGCGCGCCGAGAGCGGCGGTCCCGCGTACGTCGTCATCGGCGTGGGCATCAACTGCGCGCTCGGCGACGCCGTCAGCGAGCAGGTGCGCGGCACCGGGTCCGAGGCGATCGACCTGGCCGCGCTGGGCGTGGCGCACTGCGACCGCAATCGCCTCGCCGCCGGGCTGCTCGGCCACATCGTGCGCGGCGTGCAGGAGTTCGAGCGCGCGGGGCTCCAGCCGTTCGCCGCCGAATGGGCCGCGGCCGACGCGCTCGCGGGGCGCGTCGTCAGCGTGGCGCTGGCCGATGGTGCGTTCATCGGGCACGCGCGCGGCATCGACGCCGACGGCGCCTTGTGCGTGCACGGCAACGGCGCGCTGCGGCGCTTCAACAGCGGTGAAGTCAGCGTGAGGGCCAGTCCTTGAGCGTGCTGCTGATCGACGCGGGCAACACCCGCCTCAAGTGGGCGCTGCTGCGTGGCACGCGGCTCGGGCGCGCCCGCGCACTCGGCTGGAACGCGCGCAGCATGGATCGTGTCGCGCGCACCGTGCTGCGCACGCGCGCGGAACGGGTGCTCGTGTGCAGCGTCGCCGGCGCGGCGTTCGAACGTGCCTTGCGCCGTGCCGCGCGCGCGGCGGGCCACCGCAGTCCGCAGTTCGTGCGCAGCACGCGTCGCGCGGCCGGCGTGCGCAATGGCTATGTCGAGACCTGGCGGCTCGGCGCCGATCGCTGGGTGGCGATGCTCGGTGCAAGCGCCTTGTTCGCCGGCCGAGCGCTGTGCGTCGTCGACATCGGCACCGCCTTCACGCTCGATCTGCTGGATCGGGAAGGCCGCCACCGCGGCGGACTGATCGTGCCCGGGCCGACGCTGATGGTCGATTCATTGCTGCAGGATACCGCCGGCATCCGCAGGCGGGCGGGGCGCAACGTGCGCGCCATGCGCCGGCCCGGCAGCGCGTTCGGCCGCAGCACGCGCGCCGGGCTGCTCGCGGGCAGCGCCATGGCCTGCGCGGCGCTGGTCGAACGCGCCTTGCGCGAGGCGCGGCGCGAACTCGGCCACCGGCCGTTGCTGCTGCTGTCGGGCGGCGGCGCCGCGCAGGTGGCGCCGCTCCTCACCGTGGCGCACCGCCGCGTCGAGGGCCTCGTGCTGCACGGGCTGGCAGTGCTCGCCCGGCTCGAATCCCGGTAGACTCACGGCCGTGCGCGCACTGCTGATTTCCCTGGTACTGGCCAACCTGCTGTTCTTCGGCTGGTCGTACTGGATCGACCGGCCCGAGCCCGGACGCGGGCCGACCGCGGGCGTCGCGCCGCTCAGGCTCGCCGCGGCCGCGGGAGCAGGCGCCGGTGCGAACGGCACGGTCCCCGCCTCAGGATCCGCGCCCGCGGCGAGCGCCGCGCGCTGCTCCAGCCTGGGGCCGCTGGCCGACGAAGTCATCGCCTCGGTGGTGGGCACGGCGCTGCGCGCGCGCAACTACACGCCGCGCGAACGCACCGTGCAATCGGACGTGACCGACGGCTACTGGGTCTACATCGACAACCTGCGCGATGCCGGAGCGCGCGAGCAGGCCCTGAAGCGCCTGGCGCGCGCCGGCGTGCGCGATGCCGCGGCGCTGGCGGACAGCGGCCAGGTCTCGGTCGGCCTGTTCAGTGCGCAGGCGGGCGCAAACCTGCGCGCTGCCGCAGTGCGCTCCGCCGGGCTCGCGCCGGTCATCGAGGCCCGCACGCACCAGGTGAAGGAGATCTGGTTCGACATCGATCTGGGCAACGGCGCACCGCCGCCGGCCGTGAATTCGCTGGTGCAGGGCCTGAATCTCGCGACACCGCCCGCGTGGGCCGCGTGTCCGGCCGGTGCCGGTGCTGGTGCCGGTGCGCCCGCGCCGGTCGCCGCGCCCGCAACGCCGGCGACGCCGCCCGCATGAGCAAGCCGAGGGAGGGCCGGACGTGACGCTCGAGGAAACCTTCTACCTGAGCCAGACCATCGCTTCCGTCGCGGTGGTGGGTTCGCTGGTCTATCTCGGCCTGCAGGTGCGCTACGCCGAGCGCGCGCAACGCGGCATCATGCAGCAGGGGCGGGCGGACCGCACTGCGCATGCCGCCCTGACGCTCGCGCAAGGCGGGCTCTCGTCGATCTGGCATCGGGGCGCAGCCGGCGACACGAGCCTGACGCGCGATGAGTTCGCGCAATGGATGCTGCTGTGCCGGTCGGCGTTCCTCAGCGGCGAGGATTCCTTCATGCAGCACAAGGCGGGACTCCTGTCCGACGCGGCGTTCGCGAGCTACGTGGCGGGCGTGCGTTACTACATGTCGACGCCGGGGCTGCGCGCCGCGTGGCAGGTCGGGTCCGCGCAGTTCGGGCGCGAATTCGTGGAGTTCGTAAATGGCGAACTCGCGCGCGCGCCGCTGGTCGCGCCGCCGGATGCCTATGAGCTGTGGAAAGCCCGCGTGCGCGAGGCGACCGCGCCGGCGCCCTGACGTGCACGTCGGGTCGGTCTGAGGCAATATTCCGGGCCGGGCGCCGTTTGCCGCAGTAGCTCAGTTGGTAGAGCACCTGATTTGTAATCAGGGGGTCGGGAGTTCGAGACTCTCCTGCGGCACCAGATCAGCGACTCATTACGAGGTCTGCCGAACGCGCTGCGTGACGCAGTTCCGCTTTCGGCCGCTGGCGAACATAAACCACTGTCGATGTGACCGCCTCGGCAGTTGCCGGGGCGCCTCCCGGGGCATCGTGCGCAAAGCTACGCATGGGCCTCACGGCCGGGAGCTGGCTTTGCCAGTGACACTTTCAACCTTCGGGCGGCTGATCAAGACGATCGTGCCGCGCGCCGATTGCGCCGCACTGTTCGACCGGCAGGGGCAGGCGCAATGGGTGTCCGGGAGCGAGGTTCCCGAGGACCTGAACCTGCTGGTCGCCGACCTGCTGGCCAGCGCCGATGAGGGCGGTTCCTCGTACGCGCTGCGCTGCGCGCTGAACGCGGCCGCGAGCTACGCCTTCATCATGCGTGACCCGGATGGCGAATTGATCGGCGCGCTCGCGCTCGCGATCGACGGGCCGTTCCGCCGCGATGAATTGCTGTTGCCGCGCGTGCTCGAGCAGCGCCTCGGGCCGCTGCTGGCGGCCGGTGCGCGCGCGATCGCGGATCCCGTCGAGCGGGCGTTGGCCGGACTGGCCGCGACCGTGCGCTGTGATGCGGCGGTGGTGTGCGTGCCGCGCCAGGAATTCTTCCACTGCCACTCGACCGCCGATTCGCGCCTGCGCCGGATCGCCACGCTCCGCCGCATCGCGACCGGCGAGCTCGCCTGGCGAGCCCAGAGCGTCGGCGACACCTTGTGCGTCAACAAGGCGCGCGTCGATGCCAAGGAAGATCCGTTCCGTTTCATCAGCGTGCCGTTGCGCCACGGGGCGACGGTATTCGGCGTGCTGGTCGTGTTCACGCACGAATCGCGTCCTGGCTACGAGGCGGCCGACCGCCGCGCGGCGGCAGAAGGCGCGGTGCGGCTGGCCCGGCTGCTCGATCCGGACGGTGCCGGCGCCGCCTATTTCAACAGCCGCCGGTTGATCAACCGCACCGAGAGCGACACGCCGCAGGTCGCGTAGGCGGCGAGCACCAGCACGTCGAGCCAGGGGTGCGCGATCGGCATGCCGAGCGTCAGGCCGCGCGCGAGATCCGCGCCGTGGGTCAGTGGCAGCACCGCGCCGGTCGCCTGGATCACGGGCGGCAGGGCGGCGCGCGGATAGAACACGCCCGACAGGAACATCATCGGCGTGATCACCAGCGTGAAGTAGAAGATGAAGAACTCGTACGACTTCGCCAGCGAGGTCATGATCAGGCCGATGCCGGAGAAGGCCAGCCCGATCAGCAGCACGACCGGCATCACCAGCAGCGGCCGGACGCCGTGCACCAGGCCGAGCAGGTACATCGCCAGCAGCATCGCCGCGCCCGACAGCGTGGCCTTCAGCGCCGCCCAGATCCACTCGCCGAGCACGACGTCGGCTGCGGTCATCGGCGCGTGGATGATGCCCTCCCAGGTGCGCTGTACCTTGAGCCGCGAGAATGCCGAGTACAGCGCCTCGAACGTGGCGCTGTTCATCGCGCTGTAGCAGAGCATGCCGCCGGCGAGGAAGCTGATGTAGCGCATGCCGCCGATCGACGGCATGAAGGCGCCGAGGCCGAAGCCCAGCCCGACCAGGTAGATCATCGGGTCGGCCATGTTGCCGAGCATCGAGGCGTACATGAGCTTGCGCCACACGAGGAAGTTGCGGCCGACCACGTGCAGGAAGCGCAGGCCCAGGCGTTCGATCAGCGGCTCAGTCACGGATGTCGCGCCCGGTGAGCTTGATGAACACGTCCTCGAGGTTCGCGCTGCGCGACAGCGCGCGCAATGCGCTCTGTCCCTGCAGCGCCTCGAGCAGCGGCGCGGCTTCGCGGCAGTAGCAGAACGCGGTCTCGCCGGTCAGCTCGACGCGCTGCGCGTGGCGCGGCGCGATGTCGCGCGCGAACTCGCGCACGCCGTCGCCGTAGATCTCGACCACGTGCGGTTCGATGCGCGAGCCGATCAGCGCGCGCGGCGCGTCCTCGGCGATCAGCGCGCCGCGGTCCATGATCGCGACGCGGTCGCAGAGCCGCTCGGCCTCGTCCATGAAGTGAGTCGTCAGGATCAGCGTGCGGCCGGAGGCCGCCAGGCTCTTCAGCCGGTCCCAGATCAGGTGGCGCGCCTGCGGATCGAGCCCCGTGGTCGGCTCGTCGAGGAAGATGATCTGCGGATCGTTGACCAGCGCGCGGGCGAGCGTCAACCGCCGCTTCATGCCGCCGGAGAGCGTATCGAGCCGGGCGCCGGCCTTGTCCTCGAGGCCGGCGAACTCCAGCAGCCGCGGCACGCGGCCCAGCATCGTGCGCCGATCGATGCCGAAGTAGCGGCCGTAGACGACGAGGTTCTCGGATACCGTGAAATCCGGATCGAGGTTGTCGAACTGCGGGCACACGCCGGTGCGGGCGCGCGCCGCGCGCGCGGCCGCCGGCACCGGCAGGCCCGCGAGCGTGATCGTGCCCGAGTCACTCGTGGTCAGGCCCAGGCAGCAGCGCAACGTCGTCGTCTTGCCGGCGCCGTTGGGGCCGAGCAGGCCGAAGCACTCGCCGGCCGCGACGCTGAAACTGACGCCGCGCACGACTTCGGTGCCGGAATAGGACTTGTGGAGATCGCCGACCTGCAGCATGCAGGCCTAGTGTCGCACGTTTTCCCGCGGACGTTGCGCGGCCGGGCAGCGCTAGCGCGCGGCGTAGGCGTCCATCATCAGGCCGGTGCCGCCGCCGGAGATGTGCGCGACGACGGCGGTGCGCCGATGCACCTTGGTGACCGCGCCCAGGTCGATCGCGAAGGCGAGCTCGACCTGCTGGCCCTTCTTGAGTCCGAGCGAGGCGGTGCGGATGAACACGCCATTGGCGCTGAGGTTGATGGCGCGGCACAGGCGACGCTTGCCCTGCGGCATCATGATGTACACCGTGGTGCGGGCGCGATGGCGGGTGTGCAATCGTCGTTCCATGAAACTCTCTGCCCCCGGGCCGTGCCTGCATGTCCCCTGGCGGCGCAGACTCGGGCCGGATTCAATTATGCACCGATCCGTGCGGAATCCAACCGCAAGCTAACTTAATCAAGCCGCAGCCGGACCGCAACGGGGCAATGATCGGAGAGCTTCAGCCGCCACGCATCGGCCGGTGAATAAGTCAGCCGCTCGAAGGATCCGCGCTGCAGCGCGCTCGCCAGCGTCGTGCCCAGCAGGATGTAGTCGATGTAGCCCGTGTGCGTCTGCCCGGCATAGCAATTGCGGAAGCGCTCGCCGTCAGCAGTGTTGACCAACGGCGCATCGGGCCCGCCGCCGCCGAGCTGCGCCCACAGGCCCGCACCGTGCTCGGCCTGCAGGTCGCGATTGAAATCGCCGAGCACCGCGTAGCGATGCCCGGCGCGCCGCTGCGCCTCGATCCACTCGCGCAGCGCGGGCGCCTGCCGCGCGAGCCGCTCGCAGGCGCGCGCGGCGGATTCCAGTGGCGCGCGCGCGCAGCCTGATTTCAGGTGCACGGCGAGCAGGTGCAGTTCGTGCCGGCTGCCCGGGTAGAGCACCAGCGTCGCGCCGCGGCGCAGCTGGTCGCCGAGCGAGAGTGCCATCAGGTCCGGGCCGCAGCGGTAGGGCAGGCCGCGGCGGATCGCAAATCCGGTGTTCTGCACCTCGCGCCCGCCGGTGAAGCAGAAATCGTAGCCGCGGAACACCTGCGCGGCGGCCACGGCGCCATCGACCTCCTCGACGGCGACGACGTCGGCCGCGAGCCGTTCGGCCACGCGCTTCATGCCGGCGATGTCGGTGGCGCTGCGCTCGAGATCCGCGGCCACGTCGCAGGGAATGCTGCGTGGATTCCAGCGGTGGCCCGCTTCATCGCGCGTGCAGTTGCGCTTGAGCGCCTTGAAGGCGCCGGGCGTCAGGAACCATTCCATGTTCCAGGTGGCCAGCTTGAGCGTGGCAGGGGTCGCCACGGCCGGAGCCAGCGCCGCGAGCAGGCAGGACCACAGGGCGGGAAAGGCTCGCGCGGCGCCTCGAAAGCTCATGTGGAAGGACCTTAAGGTAAATCGGACGCAGGCGTCACGCCGTTTATCGGCCGGTATCGCCCGTTAATCGGCTGCCGCTGTAC
>DATKLZ010000093.1:0-13032 GCA_035542135.1 Steroidobacteraceae bacterium
CGCGGCCTCGACCGAGACATCGCCCAGGTCCCACAGCGGATCGTTCATGCCGGAGTATTCCCAGTCGACCAGCCACATGCGCTCGCCGGTGTCGAGGAAGTTCTCGCACAGCGGATCGCAATGGCAGGCCACCAGCGGCAGCGCATGCGCATCGAGCGCCGCGCGCACGACGCCGGCCTCGCGCACGACATCGTGGTAGCCCTCAGGCAGCGCGGTATCCTTGCCCGCCAGCACCTTCAGGTAATCGTCGATCATCGCGAACAGCTCGAAGCGGAAGCTGAAGGCCGCATCGGACCGGTGCAGCCGGCGCAGCACTTCGCCGGCGCGCGCGGGCGCTGCGCTGCGCGTGCGGAAACCCTGTGGGGTCATCGTCACGGCGCCGTCGACGAGCCGCGTCACCATCACGCCGGTGGCCGCGTCGAAGTGCAGCACCGCCGGGCTCACGCCGACGCGCGCGGTTTCGCGCGCGGCCTGCGCCTCGTGCGCGCGGTTGATGTATTCCTCCGTGCCCTTGCCCGGTATGCGCAGCACGTAGTGCGACGCGCCGTCATCGACGCGGAACACCAGGTTGGTCGTGCCGCCGAGCCGCGTCACGCCGATCGCGTTGCGGTCACTCGCCGCGAACAGCGCCAGGCGGTCGATGACCTGCCGCGCCCGCGCGATGCCGCGATCGTCGACGCCGTCGTTCACGTTCAGGACCTCAGGCGTTCCATCTTCGCATCGTACAGGCAGCGCGGTCCGCGCGTGGCCGCGTAGGCCTGGCCGAAGGCCTCGATCTGGAACGCGCTCTCGCCGGCCAGCGCCGTGGGCAGGTAGCCGAACGCAATCGTCTTGCCCAACGTGTGCCCGAAGCCGGCGCTGGTGGTCGAGCCGACGACCGCGCCTGCGTGGATGATCGCCTCGCCGCCGTGGAACGGCGCGAAGCCCTCGACCGTGAACGAGCACAGCTTCCGTGCGACGCCGTCGGCCTTGATCCTGCGCAGCGCCGCGCGGCCGATGAACTCGCCCTTGTCGAGCGCGACGCAGAAGCCCAGGCCCGCCTCGTACGGGTTGTAGTCCGGCGAGATGTCGCCGGACCAGTACAGGTATCCCTTCTCGAGGCGCGCCGACTCGATGGCGCGATACCCGGCGTTGGCGATGCCGTGCGATGCGCCGGCGGCCCACAGCGCCTCGTACACGCCGGCCGCGAATTCCTGCGGGATGTACAGCTCGTAGCCCAGCTCGCCCACGTAGCCGATGCGCACGGCCAGTGTCGTGGCATCGCCGACGTCGATGTGGCGCGCGCCGAGGAACGGGAAGGCCGCGTTCGACAGGTCGTCGTCGCTGACTGATTGCAGGATCTCGCGCGCCTTCGGGCCGCACAGGTTCAGCGTCGCGTAGGCGTTGGTCACATCGCGGATCGTGACGCCGTCACCCAGGTGCCGCGCGACCCAGCCCGAATCGCGCACGCCAAAGCCCGAGCCCGTCACCAGCAGGAAATGTCCCGGCCGGTCGTGCACCAGCGTCACGTCGGCCTCGATGCCGCCGCGCTCGTTGCACAGCTGCGTGTAGACCGCCTTGCCCGCGGGGCCACCAAGGTCATTGGCGGCGATGCGCTGCAGCGCGGCCTCGGCGCCCGCGCCGCTGATCTCGAACTTGGCGAACGAACTCTGGTCGATCAGCGCCGCGCGCGTGCGGATCGCCGCGAGTTCAGCCGCGACGGCGCCGAACCAGTTCGGCTTGTCCTCGAAGGAAGGTGCGTCGTGCGCAGCCGTGCCCGGTGGCGCGAACCAGTTGGGGCGTTCCCATCCCGCCTTCGAGCCGAACACCGCGCCGGCCCGCGCGAGCTGTCCGTGCACGGCCGAGCGGCGCAGGCCGCGCGCGGTCTCGATCTCCTCGACCGGAAAGTGGATCTTGTAATACGCCCCGTAGGCCTCGATGGCGCGCTTCTCGAGGTAGCGTGGCTGCGCCTGCACGCTGGAGAAACGCCGCACGTCGAAGGGCCACAGGTCCATGCCCGCATCGCCGTGCAGGATCAGGTTCGCGAGCGCCAGCCCAGCCCCGCCCGAGGCCGCGATGCCGGCGGTGAAGCCGCAGCCGACGTAGAAGTTGTCGAGCCCGGGCGCGAGTCCGATCAACGGCTCGCCGTCGGCCGACACCGGGATCGGCCCGTTGATGACCGTCTGGATGCCGATCTCGTTCAGCACCGGCAGGCGCGTCGCCGCGGGCAGCGCGAACAGCTCGAGCCGCTCCATGTTCGGCGGCAGCAGCTCGCGTGCGAATGACAAGGGAGGCAGGCCGCGATGGAAGCCGCTCGTGCCGTCCTCCCAGCCGCCGATCGCGAACGAGCCGGTATCGGGCTTGAGGTAGAAATTGTTGTCGGGATCGCGCAGCGTGGTCAGCGCGGCGTCGAACTGCAGGTTCTTCTCGGTGAGGAAATACTGGTGCTCCACGACGCTGGTGGCCAGATCGATGCCGGCCATGCGGCCGACGCGCTTGGCCCACAGGCCTGCGCAGTTGACCAGCACCTCGCAGCCGATCGTGCCGGTGTTCGTGACGACGCCGACCACGCGCGCTCCCTCGCGCACGACCTGCTCGACGCACACGCCTTGTTCGATCTTCGCTCCGTTCATGCGCGCGCCCTTGGCGTAGGCCATCGTCAGCGAGTACGGATCGATGTAGCCGTCGCCCGGGATGAACGCCGCGCCTTCGATGCCCTCGGTGCTGATGAACGGGAAGCGGTTCTTCGCCTCCGACGCCGACAGCGCGTGGCACTCGACGCCGAAGCTCTTCGCCTGCCCCATCGAACGGCGGATCTCGCTCCAGCGCGCCTTGCTGCCGGCGAGTCGCAGGCTCCCGACCTTTTTCCACGAGATCGCCTGGCCGGTCTCCTGCTCGAGCCGATCGAACACCGCGACCGAGTTCTGCATCAGCCGCGTCAGGTTCTTCTTGCCGCGCAACTGCCCGACGAGGCCGGCGGCGTGCCAGGTGCAGCCGTGCGTGAGCTGCGCCTTCTCGACCAGCAGCACGTCCTTCGCGCCCTCGCGCGCCAGGTGATAGGCCAGTGCGGTGCCGATCGCGCCGCCGCCGATGACGAGGATGTGCACGTGCCGATCGGCGTGGAATGCCATGGGTTCAACCCGCCGAGGCGTGCGCTGCAATCCGGCGCTGCGCGCGGGCGAAGTACAGCGCACCGGCGCACTGCAGGCCGCCGATGACCGCGATCAGCTTGGCGGCGAAGAGTCCGCGGCTCTCCACTTCCACGATCGGAACGACCGAGAGCATGACGAACAGCAGTGTCATCGCGAGCCCGCTGGCCGCGGCCACGCGCACGCCCCAGCGCGGCTTCTCGCCACGCGCGAACAGCGGGATCGCGAACATCAGCATGTAGGCGCCGGCAAAGCACAGCAGCGAAGCGTTGAGCAGCAACTGGTAGGCCTCCTGGTTACCGGCGCCGGCGATCGCCAGCACCGTCAGCGCGATGATGACGGCGCCGGCGAAAAATATCGAGCCGACCGGCGTCCTGTAGCGCGCATCGAGGCGGCTGAACCACGGCGGCAGCAGGTGATCCCAGCCCGCGACCATCGGCATGCGCACCATCACGCTGAAGTAGAACGACTTCTGCGCCAGCGTGGCGAGGATCAACAGGACGACTGCGGCGGCTACCGATCGCGGCAGGCCCTCGCTCAGCACCTGGATGCCCGGCGCAATCAGGTCCACCTGGCCAGGGCGCGTGAAGCAGAGCACGCTCACGGTGCCCAGGATCATCAGCGCGGCGATCAGCGGCGCGGACACCCAGATCGAGCGCCGGATCAGCCCCGGCGTGTCGTGGCTGCGGCATTCGCCGGCGAAGATCGCGACCGCATCGACGCCGCACCAGGCGCCGAAACCCATCTTGGCCAGCAGGTTCAGGTTCAGCAGCGACAGCGCGGGCAGCGCCAGCGAGGCGGGCGCCGTCACGGCCCCATCGCCCGACCAGCGCGGCACGGCCACGAGGATCACGGCGATGAACAACGCGACGAAGCCGAAGCCGCCGACATTGTTGACCCACTTGCCTACGCCAAGCCCGCGCCAGGCGATGAACATCAGCGCGGCCGTGGTCGCGAGGCTCATGCCCAATATGACCAGTTTGTTGGCCGCGAGGCTGCCGGCCTCCGGGCCGATCGCGTACGCAGCCATCTGCAGGATCGCCAGGCTCAGCGTCGGGAACAGGAACACGTTGTTGAGCCAGACGTTCATCGCGGTGAGGAACCCCGCCAGCGGTCCGAAGCGCAGCTTCGTCCATTGGTACAGTCCGCCCTCGAGCGGCATCTCGCGCGCCAGGTGCGCCACGACGATGCCCGAGGGAACGTAGAACAGCGCGACGCCGAGCAGCCAGAACACCAGGTGCGACGGGCCGACCTGTGCCGCGGTGCCGATCCAGGTGAACGCGATGATGTTCAGGATCTGGATGCAGACCAGGTCGACGAGCCGCAGCTCCTTCTTCAGCGCGGCGCTGTGGCGCTGCACCTGCTCGCCCGCGGCAATGCATGGCAGCTCGCTCATTGCCCGGTGCGGAATTGCGTCCAGATGCGCGTTACGCGGCGATTGGCGTCGTCGGGACGGGAATGCAGCGCTATCAGTCTCGCGCGCACATCGGGTGGCGGATAGATGCCCGCGTCATCGCGCTGCTGCGCGTCAACCTGCGCCATTGCGGCCTGGTTGGCCGTGGCATTGCCGACGAAATTGGCACTGCGTGCGGCAATGTCCGGACGCATCAGGAAATTGATGAACGCATGCGCCGCGGCGATATGCGGGGCGTCGGCGGGTATGGCGAGCGCGTCGATCCAGGAGATGGTCCCTTCCTTCGGGATCACGAATCGGTACTCATCGTGGCCGCCGGACTCGGCGGCACGACGGCGCCCGCCGACGTAATTCGCGGGCCAGGTGACCATCAGGCAGGTGTCGCCCGACGCGAAATCCGCGATCTGCATGTCCGAATCGATCTTGCGCACGTACCGGCGTATCGCCATGAGTTTGCGGCCGGCGGCCTCGAACAGCGCCGGATCGGTGGTGTTGGGGTCCTTGCCGTCGGCGACGAGCGCGGCCCCAATGAGCTCGCTCGGGGCGTCGATGAACGAAACGCCGCACTGCGCGGCACGGGCCAGCAGCACGGGATCGAACACGAGCCGCCAGCTGTCGAGTGGCAGGTCGCCGGCAACCTGGCGGAGCTTCGTCAGGTTGAGGGCGATCCCGGTCGTGCCCCAAAGATAGGGCAAGGCGTGGCGATTGCCGGCATCTTCGGTGGCCAGCCGCGCGAGGACTTCGCCATCGAGGTTTCGGGCGTTCGGAAGCTGCGTGCGGTCGAGTTCGCGAAACACATGGGCACGGCCGAGGCGCTCGAGTTGATTTCCGCCGACCACCACGACGTCGTAGCCGGAGTGCCCGGTCAGCAGCGTCGCCTCGGCCACCTCCTGGCTCGGAAACAGCCCGAGGTGTACCCGCGTGCCGGTTTCGCGCTCGAAGTCGGCAAGCAGCTCGGGCTGGAAGTAGTCCGACCAGCTGTACAGATTCAGTGTGGCAGTTTCAGCCGCGGCTGGTGAAGGCGCGCGGGAACATGCCGCCAGCAGGCCCGTCGTGCACAATGAAACAGCCAGGATCGCGGTGCCGCCTCGTGTCATGGTTTCCCTCCAGTCATGCAGGACGCCCGCATCGGATCAGCGGTCGTTCCATGCGAAGCCCGTCGCGAAGCGGATTTATCCGCGCACCGCGCCCATCCCGCGTGCCCGCGCTCCTCAGACACGTTGAAGCACGTAGCCCGAGAAGTGCAGCAGCATCGGCTGGCCGTTGACGAAGTCGGAGAACGACAGGCATTCCGGGCTGGTCGGCTCATCGCGCAGGTAGAAGCGGCCATCGGCCGCCGGCTCGAGCGGCGTGATGCCGTTCATCCACAGGCGGCCGCGGCGCAATACCACGCGCACGCTGCCGACCCACGGATCTTCGGTGCGGTAGTGTCCGGCGAGCTGCGCCCACTGCGGCGGAGCGGCGAACTCTCGCGCACCCTGGTACGCGGGCGCCGCGTACCACTGTTCGCCCCAGCCGGCTTCCAGCACCGGGCCTTTCCCGTCGGTGCCGCCGCGCGTGAACAACAGTGCGTAGTGCGCGAAGTCCTCGTGCAGCACGATGAAAGCGTCGGCCGTGTCGCCCGAGGGTTCGAGCGGCACGCGCGCGCCCCGATGCAGCAGGAACAGCCGATCGCCTTCGGCGGTGACGTGCAGGTGCCGGTCGTCCGCTCCGCTGTAGACGCCGGCGAACGCGGCGGCATCGGCGACGCGCAGTGTCGGCGACGCGGCGGGCAACTGCGGCAATGCCGCGCCTTCACGGGCCGCGCGCATCAGCCGCAGCGCATATTCGGCCACCGGCGAGGGGCGGTCGCCCTGCATCGCGTTGACCGAGGCGAACACGCCGACGCCGGCGTCGAGATCGACCTGCAGCGCCGAGGCGAACGAGACCATGCCGCCGGTGTGCGAGAGGCGCGCATGGCCGGCGAGTCTGTCGATCGCGATGCCGTATCCGTAGGCGGCGCCGTCACCGAATTCCGCTGCGGCCACGTGCGGCTGCATGAACAGTCCAAGACCCTCGCTCGAGACGAGCCGCTGGCCGCCGACCGCGCCGCGGTTGATGAGCATCTGCACGTAACGCCCCATGTCCTGCGCCGTCGAGGCGATGCAGCCGGCCGCTTCGGTGTAGTGGATCGGCGCGCCGGCCACGAGCGCGCCGTTGCGCGGGAAGGGACGGTCGTTGTACACGGGCTGGTAGCTCTTCGCCGTGCGCGGCACGATGTCGAGCGTGATCGCGCCGCAGGTCTCATGCATGCCGAGCGGCTTGAAGATGCGTTCGCGGAGCGAGTCCGCGAGCGGGCGGCCGTCGAGCTGTTCGACGAGGAAGCCGAGCGCCGTCCAGCCCATGTTGCAGTAATGGAAGAAGCGGCCGGGCGCGGCCGTCGCGCGGTATCGAAAAGCCGGGTCTGCCGGAAACAGCGGCCCGTCGGGGAGCGCGGCCGAGTGCGTCATCAGGTCGTGCGCGCTGATCGCGCGGTCGAAACCGTCGATGCGCAGCCAGGGCAGGTATTCATTCACCGGGCGCAGCGGATCGAAGCGCCCCTCGTCGCGCAACTGCATCAGGCACAGCGCGAGGAACGACTTGCTGATCGAGCCGATGTGGAACAGCCGGCCGTGCCCGAGCGGCGTGCGGCGCTCCAGGTCCTCGATCCCGTAGTCGCAGACGCGCTGCACGCCACTCGCATCGGCGAGGCACAGCGTGAGCGCGGGGATGTTCATTTCCGGCATGTACTGCGCGACGTAGCGGTCGAGCGCCTCGAAGCAGCGCGCGTACGGTCCGGTCGGTGGCGGCGCGGCGTTCGCGGTGACGCGCAGGCCGGCCGGGAGCGCGCCGAGGGCGACACCGAGACCGAGCATTTCGCGCCTGTCCATGGGATTCGCGCCGGCGGCTCAGTGCGCGTGGGCCACGGTGGGGCCGGCGCGCATCGCGCGGCTGCCGTCGATCCACAGCCACATCAGGCCGCTGACGATCGCCGCGGCGGCGCCGGTGACGAACGCGGCGGTCCAGGCGTGCTGCGATGACAGCCAGCCGACGATCGGCGTGCCGATGATGCCGCCGAGATTGCCGCCGGTGCCGACCACGCCCCACGCGGCCATCGCGTTCTCGCGGCTGACCGCGGTCGTGGCGGCGGCGTAGGGCCCTTCGGTCATCTCGGTCGCGCCGTAGGCCAGCGACAGCGCCGCCACCGCCCAGAACGGATTCGCGGCCTTGACGCCGAGGAACAGCAGCACGCCCGCCAGCGGCAGCGCGATCAGCGGGATCGCGCGGTAGCCGTTGCGCAATCCGAAGCGCAGCGCCAGCCGGTCGGCCCATTTGCCGCCGACGGCGGCGCCGATCGCGGCGGCGATGAACGGCAGGCTGCCGAGCAGTCCGCTCTGCGGCACCGACAGGTGGCGCTCCTGCACCAGGTACAGGAAGCACCAGCTGCCGAGCAGGTAGAACACGTAGTTCATGATCGTGTACGAGATCGCGAGCAGCAGCACGTCGCGATTGGCCAGCACCTTCCACACCTCGGCCATCGTGATGCGCGTTGCGGCGGGCGCGGACTCGTTCGCCCCGAGCTCGGCAAGCTCCGCCGCCGAGACGAGCGGATGCTGGGCGGGCCGGTCGCGGCCATACCAGCTCCACAGCGCGATCAGCAGCAGCGCCGGGAGCGTGGTCCAGACCAGCGCGTTCTTCCACCCGTAGGTCGTCATCAGGAACGCGATCATCGGCGTCGCCGCGGCGGAACCGAGCTGCAGTCCCGACACCTGCAGGCCGTTCGGGAAACTCCAGTGGCCGACGGGAAACCAGGCCTCGATCGCGCCGGTCGAGACCGGGAACAGCGGCGCGTGCGCGACGCCGAGCAGGAACCGCGCCAGCATCAGCATGAGCAGCAGCGCGGCGCCGGTGAACACGAGCGGCGCCAGCGGCGTGGCGAGCGCGGCGACGAGCCCGAGCAGACCGGTGTACGCCAGCGCCTTGCGCGCGCCGAGCCACTGGCCGAACACGCCGCCGGGCAGCTGCAGGATCGTGTACGGCACGAGGTAGATGGTCATGAGCCAGCCGAGCTGGAGCTGCGAGATGCCGAGCTGCGGCATCATCTGCTCCGCGGCCACGCTGAAGCTGGTGCGCTGCATGTAGGCGACGAAGGCGAAACCGAACAGGCAGGCCAGGATCGGCCAGCGCACCCGCAGCCCCGGAAAACCGGCCCTCACGTGCCACCGCTCATTTGCGCCAGAACGCCGGCGTGAACAGCACCAGCACCGTGAAGATCTCGACGCGGCCGAGCAGCATCGCGATCGTGCACATCCACAGCTGGAAGTCGTTGAGGTGCCCGTAGGTGCCGCCGGGGCCGACCGCGCCGAGGCCCGGCCCGACGTTGTTGGTGCTGGCGATGATCGCGCTGACGGCCGACAGGAAATCGAGGCCCGAGATCAGCAGCGCGAAGGTCAGCGCGACGATCGTGATGAAGTACAGGAAGATGAACGCCAGCACCGAGAACACGACGCGGTTCGAGACCAGCTGGCCGGCGATCTTCAGCGGCGCGACCGCCTGCGGGTGCACCAGCGAGAACATCTCGCGCGCCGACTGCTTGAGCAGCACCAGCGCGCGGAACACCTTGATGCCGCCGCCGGTCGAGCCGCTGCTGGCGCACACGCAGCTGAGGAACAGCATCCACATCGGCGCGAACACCGGCCAGCGGCCGTAGTCGGCGCTGTACAGGCCGCTGCCGGTTGCGACCGAGACGAGGTTGAAGGCGACATAGCGCAAGGTCGTGGGGTAGTCCGGGTAGACGTGGCTCAGCCACACGTGGATGCTGACGCCGACGATGCTGAAGGCGATCCACAGCACCAGCCACTTCGCCTCCGGATCGCGGCCGTAGGTGCCGGCCTCGCCCTTGCGGAGCGCCAGGAAGTGCGTGGCGAAGTTCATCGCGGCGAGCAGCATGAACAGCGCCAGCACGAACTCGATCAGCGGCGAGTTGAAGAACGCGATGTTGGCGTCGTGCGTCGAGAAGCCGCCGAGCGACAGCGCCGAGAACGCGTGGCAGACCGCATCGAACCAGCCCATGCCGGCCCCGCGCAGGCACAGCGCGCACAGCGCCGTGAGCCCGGCGTACACGGCCCACAGCAGCTGCGTGGTCTGGGCGATGCGCGGCGCGAGCTTGGTGTCCTTGGCGCGGCCGGGCGTGTCGGCGCGGTACATCTGCATGCCGCCGATGCCGAGCAGCGGCAGGATCGCCACCGCCATGACGATGATCCCCATGCCGCCGAGCCAGCTCAGCGCGTGGCGCCAGATGAGCACGGAGCGCGGCAGCGCGTCGAGCCCGGTGAGCACGGTGGCGCCGGTGGTCGACAGGCCCGACATCGTCTCGAAAAAGGCGCGCGTGAACGACAGGCCCGGCAGCACGATCACCAGCGGCACGGTCGCGAGCGCGGCCAGCGCCACCCAGGTCAGCGTGACGAGCAGGTAGCCGTCGCGCGGCTTGAGCTCGCTCCGGTAGCGCAGCGTCAGCGTGCGGATCACGAGGCCGGCAACGAGTGCCAGGCCGGCGCTGCCGACGAAGGCGGTGATCGCCGCCTCGTGGTACAGCAGCGCCGTCGCGACCGGCACGGCGAACAGGATCGAGAACAGCGACAGCACCGAGCCGAGCAGGTGTACGACTCCCAGGAGCGATCTCATCTGCGCAACGTCCTCAGTGCCTGCCGGCGTCAGCGCTCGCCCTGGAACAACCGCTCGACCGCCTCGACATGCCGGCGGTCCGCCAGGAACACGATCAGGTGGTCTTCGTTCTCGATCAGCGTGTCGTGGTGCGCCATGATGACCGATTCGCCACGCGCGATGGCGACGACGCTGGCGCCCTGCGGCAGCTCGACCTCCTCGATGCGCCGGCCGATGACGCGCGAGCGCTCCGGAGTGCCGTGCACGACCACCTCGATCGCCTCGGCGATGCCGCGGCGCAGTGAATGCACCCGCACCACATCGCCCCGTCGCACGTGCGCCAGGAGCGAGCCGATGGTGATCGTCTGCGGCGAGATCACGACGTCGATGTTGCGGTTGTCCATCAGCTCCTCGTAGGCGGAGCGGCTGACCAGCGCCATGACGCGGCTGGCGCCGAGGCGCTTGGCCAGCATCGCCGCCATGACATTGGCCTCGTCGGAGTTCGTCAGCGCGGCGAACACGTCGGCGCTGTCGATGTTCTCCTCGATCATCAGCTCCTCGTCGGCGGCGTCGCCCTGCAGCACGATCGCGCTCTGCAGGATCTCGGAGGCGCGGCGCGCGCGGCGCGGGTCGCGCTCGATCAGCTTGACCTGGTGGCTGTGCTCGAGCGTGCGCGCCAGCCGCAATCCGATGTTGCCGCCGCCGGCGATCACGAGCTTGCGCACCTTCGGCAACCGCTTGCGCAGCTCGGCCAGCATCTTGGTCAGGTCCTCGCGCGCGGCCACGAAGAAGATCTCGTCGCCCTCGGCGATCACCGTGTCGCCGCCGGGCGGCAGCAGCCGGCCGTCGCGGTAGATCGCCGCGACGCGGATATCGGCGTCGGGCAGGTGCTCGCGCAGCGTGCGCAGCGGCTTGCCGACCAGCAGTCCTTCGGGCCGCGCGCGCACGCCGGCGAGCTGGATGCGCCCGTCGGCGAAATCGACCACCTGCAGCGCACCCGGGTTCGACAGCAGGTGCGCGATGTAGTCGGTGACCAGTTCCTCGGGACTGATCCACACGTCGACCGCGAGCCCGCCCTCGGCGAACAGCTGCGGGCGCGACGTGTACTCGGCCGCGCGGATGCGCGCGATGCGCGTCGGCGTGCGGTACAGCAGCTGCGCGATCTGGCAGGCGACGATGTTGACTTCGTCGCTGTTGGTCAGCGCGATCAGGATGTCGGTGTCGGCGATGCCGGCCGATTCGAGCACCGAGGGGTGCGAGGCGTTGCCGGCCACGGCGCGGATGTCGATGCGGTCCTGCAGGTCGCGCAGCACCTGCTCGTTGGTGTCGACGACGGTGACCTCGTTGGCCGGCTCGCTGGCCAGGCTCTGCGCGGCGGTGCGGCCGACCTGGCCGCCGCCGAGGATCAGGATCTTCATCGTTGCACCGTCATACCGGCTCCAGCCGGGCCACGCTGAGCATCAGCCATTTGGCGCCCTGCTGCTCGAAATTCACATGGACGCGGGCATGCGGCCCCTGGCCCTCGAGGTTCAGCACCACGCCTTCGCCGAACTTGCCATGCCGCACGCGGCTGCCGAGCCGCATGCCATTCGGCGCCGCCTCGACCGGATTGCGGAACATCCCGCCGCCCGCGGCGCCGGGCGCCTCGCCCACTCCGCCACCGCCCTCGCGGCGACCGGGCGTGCCCGCTCCGGGCGCATGGCGCGCGAGCTGGATGCGCGGCCGCACTTCCTCGAGGAGCCCGGGCGGCAGTTCCTGGATGAAGCGCGAGGCGACGTTGTAGCTGTCGACGCCATGGAGCCGCCGCTGTTCGGCGTAGCTCAAATACAATTGCCGCATCGCGCGCGTGATGCCGACATAGCACAGCCGCCGCTCTTCCTCGAGGCTGGCGAGGTCGTTGATCGAGCGCTGGTGCGGGAATAAGCCATCTTCCATTCCCGCGAGGAACACCACCGGAAATTCGAGCCCCTTCGCGGTGTGCAGCGTCATCATCTGCACGCAGTCGTCCCACTCGCTCCCCTGCGTCTCGCCGGATTCGAGCACCGCGTGCGCGAGGAAACTCTGCAGCGGCGGCAGGTCGTCGCCCTCGGGCTCGTAGCCGCGCGCGGCGCTGACGAGTTCGGCCAGGTTCTCGATGCGCGCCTCGCCGCGATCGCCCTTTTCCTTGCGGAAGTGCTCGATCAGCCCGCTGTTGTTGATGACGTGGTCGACCTGTTCGTGCAGCGGCATGCCCTCGATGTCGCGCGCCAGCCGCTCGATCAGGCCGAGGAAGCCGTGCAGCGCCGCGCCGCCGCGCCCGATGCCGCCCCCCCCTAAGCTGCCGGCCTCGGCGAGCAACGCGCCGGCCGCTCGCCACAGCGAACTGCCCGCGCCCTTCGCCGCCTCGCGCAGCGCATCGAGCGTGCGCGCGCCGATGCCGCGCACCGGCAGGTTGACGACGCGTTCGAACGAGGCGTCGTCGTCGCGGTTCGCGATCAGCCGCAGGTAGGCGAGCGCGTCCTTGATCTCGGCCCGCTCGAAGAAGCGCAGGCCCCCGTACACGCGGTACGGGATGCGCGCCTGGATCAGCGCCTCTTCGAACACGCGCGACTGCGCGTTCGAGCGGTACAGGATCGCGCACTCGCGCCGCAGGCCCCCGCCGGCGATCCACTGCTGGATGCGGCCGACCACGAAGTCGGCCTCATCGCGCTCGTTGTAGGCGCAGTAGACGCGCACCGGCTCGCCGCGCGCGCCGCTGGTCCACAATTCCTTGCCGAGGCGCGAGGAGTTGTTGGCGATCAGCGCGTTCGCCGCCTCGAGGATCGCTGC
>DATKLZ010000094.1:0-3205 GCA_035542135.1 Steroidobacteraceae bacterium
ACCGGCGGATTGGCGCCATGCGCCAGCGCCGAGATCGTCACGCCCGCGGGCACCTTGACGTCCTTGAGGTACAGGGTGTCGTTGAGGTTCATCGCCGAGAGGTCGAGCTCGATGTACTCGGGCAGGTCCTTCGGCAGGCAGGTGACTTCCATGTCGGCCATGTGGTGCGAGACCACGCCGCCCTGGGTCTTCACGCCCGGCGCCGCCGCCTCGCCCTTGAAGTGGATCGGCAGGTGCAGCCGGATCTTCTCGTTCTCGAGCACGCGCTGCAGGTCGACATGCACGATGGCGTTGCGCGCCGGGTGCATCTGCACGTCCTTGACGATGACCGGCTGCTTGTGCTCGCCGAAGCTGACGCTGATGATCGAGGAGTAGAACTTCTCGTCCGCCACCAGCGGCAGCAGTTTGTGATGCTCGAGCGAGAGCCGTACCGGCTCGGCATGAGCGCCGTAGAGAATCGCGGGAACCTTGCCGGAATGACGCAGGCGGCGGCTCGCACCCTTGCCCTGGTCATTGCGCGGTTCCGCGCTGAGATCGAACGCAATACGCATTGAAGACTCCTTCAGACGTTTATACCAAGGGCCGGCACCGCGACCAGCGCCCGCCCACCCTCACAAAATCCTTCGCTCAGTCGATGTAGAGCGAGCTCACCGATTCCTCGTCGCGGATGCGGCGGATCGTCTCCGCCAGCAACGCGGCCACCGACAGCTGGCGGATGCGGCCGCACTCGCGCGCGGCCTCGCTCAGCGGAATCGTGTCGGTGACCACCAGCTCATCGAGCGCGGAGCCGGCGATGCGCTCGACCGCGCCGCCCGACAGCACCGCGTGCGTGATGTAGGCGACCACCCGCTCGGCGCCCTCGTCCTTCAGCGCCTGCGCCGCGAGGCAGAGCGTGCCCGCGGTGTCGACCATGTCGTCGATCAGCACGCAGCTCTTGCCCTTGACCTCGCCGATGATGTTCATGACCTTCGATTCGTTCGGCCGCGGGCGGCGCTTGTCGATGATCGCGAGATCCGCATCGTCGAGGCGCTTCGCGAACGCGCGTGCGCGCACCACGCCGCCGACGTCGGGCGAGACGACGATCAGGTCCGGATACGCCTTGCGCCACACGTCGCCGAGCAGGACCGGCGAGCCGAACACGTTGTCGACCGGAATGCCGAAGAAACCCTGGATCTGCTCGGCGTGCAGGTCGAGCGTCAGCACGCGGTCGACGCCCGCGCCGCAGATCATGTCGGCGACGAGCTTCGCGGTGATCGCCGCGCGGGTGGCGCGCGGCCGCCGGTCCTGGCGCGCATAGCCGAAATACGGGATCACCGCGGTGATGCTGCCGGCCGAGGCGCGCCGGCAGGCGTCGGCCATGACCAGCAGCTCCATCAGGTTCTCGTTCACCGGCGGACAGGTCGATTGCAGCAGGAACACGTCGCGCCCGCGCACGTTCTCCATCAGTTCGAGGTTCACTTCGCCGTCGCTGAAGCGCGTGACCGAGGCACGGCCCATCGGCAGCATCAGGTGCCGCGCGATGTCGTGGGCCAGCGCCGGGTTGGCGTTGCCCGTGAACAGCGTGATCGACTGCGAATCCACGTGAATCTCGTTCCTCGGCACTCGGCGTTCAACTGGCTGGGGTGGAAGGATTCGAACCTCCGAATGGCGGGATCAAAACCCGCTGCCTTACCACTTGGCGACACCCCAAATCCGGCCTCTCAGGCCATTATCGCCAACGCGGCTTCGAGCGGCGATCGATTTACGCCGCGCGCCACGAAGCTCGTCCACTCATCCGGCACGCGCGCTGCGACGCGTTCCGCCGCGGCCGCGCTGCCGAAGGACTGGAACACGCAGGAACCGGTACCGCTAAGCCGTGCGCCCGGACCCAGCCAGTCGAGCGCCGCGGCGACTTCGGGGAAGCGCGCGCGCACCACCGGCTCACAATCGTTGCGCGTCTGGTCCGGCGAAAAGGCGCGCATTGTGACGAGGGGGGAATTTCGTGTCAATTCAGGGGCCTGGAATATGCCAGCCGTGGCCACGGCCACCCCCGGATGCACGATCAGGTACCAGCTTTCGGGCAGCTCGGCCGGGGTCAGCCGCTCGCCCCGCCCGGTGCCCCAAGCCGATGAACCATAGAGGAAAACCGGCACGTCCGAGCCGAGTTCCAGGCCGATCCGGAGCAGCTCGGGCAGGTCGAGCCCGGTCTGCCACAGCCGGTTCAGCACCTTCAGCACGGTGGCCGCATCCGAGCTGCCGCCCCCGAGGCCGCCGCCGATGGGGATGCGTTTTCGCAGGTGGAGCCGCGCGCCGAGCCGCGTGCCGCTGGCTTGCTGCAGCGCGCGCGCGGCGCGCACCGCCAGGTCTGCCTGCGCCGCAACCGAGGCCGGGCCCGCGACCCGTTCGATGCGCGCATCGTCGGTGACCTCGATGCCGATCTCATCACCCCAGTCGAGCAGCTGGAACAGCGTCTGCAGGTCGTGGAATCCATCGGCGCGGCGGCCGGTCACGTGCAGGAACAGGTTGAGCTTCGCCGGCGCAGGCCACCAGCGCGTCTCCCGCGCCTGCGGATCGATGCGCGCGGTCACGGCAACTGCCAGTTCGACACGCGCAGCTTCAGCCGCAGCGGGCCGTGCCCGATCGTCACGCGGCGCGGCAGCCAGCGTTCGGCCTCGCGCATGTACTCCCCGTAATCGATCTGCCACGACCCCTGCTGCAGGCGCGCGAGCCGCTGCGTGTCATCGAGCGTCTCGATCGCATCGGGCTGGCGCGGATCGGGCACGCCGAGCAGCCAGTAGCGCAGGCTCGCCAGCGGCGGCTCGAAGCCGAGCAGCCGCACGAGTTCGGCCTGCGCGGCCTCGCCCTCGAGCTGCGAGCCGTCGGCCGCGGTCACGCGCAGCAGCGCGCCGTCGTACGAGAGATGCGCGCCGCCGACGCCGAGCGGCGCGCGCAACAGCACGTCGCTCGCCGCACCCTGCTGTTGCCAGCGCAGCGCCGCGCTGAACCCGTCGGTGGCGGTGGCGGCGGCGAGCTGTCCGTTGAAACGATAGTGATCGAGCGATTGCAGCGCGGCCCGGCGTTCGCTCCACGGCGCGTCCACCACGGGCGCGAGCGTGTGGCAGGCCGCCAGCGACAGCAGCACGATTCCGGCCAGCAGCGCGCGCATCGGGAGTGCGGGGCGGCGGCTTCAGACCGAGGTGCGCGGCGCCGGCTCGAGCGCCGGCGG
>DATKLZ010000095.1:0-44051 GCA_035542135.1 Steroidobacteraceae bacterium
ATGCTTGGCCGTGGCCGCCATGCCGGCATCGCGCATGCCGTGCATGTAGGCGACGGCCAGCTCGCCGACCGCCGCGGCGCGGCCATGCAGCGCGCGATCGCCGATGACGGTCGAGACGCCATAGTCGAGGTCGACGCACGGTGCGAACGAGATGTCGAGCCCGCAGGCCAGCAGCTCGGAGGCCATCAGCCAGCCGTGGCGCCGCGCCAGCTCCAGTCCGGCGGCGCGGTCGAGATCGTACTGGTGGCCGATCAGCCGCGGCGGCGGCAAGGCCGTGAAGCCCGAGCGGAACCGTTGCACGCGCCCGCCCTCCTGGTCGGCCGCCACCAGCAGGCGCGGCGTGCGCACGGCGTGGATCTGCGCCACCAGGCGCTGGAGCTGCTCGGGATCGGCGTAGTTGCGCGTGAACAGGATGACGCTGCCGACCAGCGGATGCGCGAGCACCTCGCGATCGGCGGCGCTCAGCTCCAACCCGGCGACATCGACCATCAACGGCCCCAGTGTCATGGCGTCAATTGTCGCTCAGCGGAGCGGCGCGTGCCCACTGCCGCGCACCGCGCCGGGCTTGGCGCTCATCGCCGGCCCTTGCCGGGCGCCAGCACGGCCAGCGATTCGACATGCGTGGTCTGCGGGAACATGTCGGCGACGCCAGCCGCGAGCAGCTCGAAGCCGAGCTCGTGCACCAGCACGCCCAGGTCGCGCGCCAGGCTCCCCGGGTGGCACGAGACGTACACGACGCGCTGCGCGCCGACCCGGCGCAGCAATGGCAGCACCTCGCGCGCGCCGACGCGCGGCGGATCGAGCAGCACGTGGCTGTAGGCGCGTTGCGCCCAGGGCAGCGCATCGAGATCCGCGCCGGCCAGATTGGCGCTGTGGAACCCGGCATTGGCGATGCCGTTGCGTTCGGCGTTGGCGCGGGAGCGCGCCACCAGCGCCGCCTCGCCTTCCACCCCGGTCACGCGGCCGGCGCGCCGCGCCATCGGCAGCGTGAAGTTGCCCAGGCCGCAGAACAGGTCCAGCACCTCGGAGCGCGCGTCGAGCTGCAGCAGTTCCACGACGCGGCCGACCAGCGCGCGGTTGAGTTCGCCGTTCACCTGGATGAAATCGCCCGGTTCGAACTGCAGCCGCACGTCGAATTCCGGCAGGTGGTATTCGAGCGTCGCGGCCGGTTCGCGCAACGGGCGCACCGAGCTCGCGCCGCCGGTCTGCAGGTACAGCCGCACGCCGTGCGCCTGCTCGAAGGCGAGCAGCGCCTGTTCGTCGGCGCCGGTGGGCACCTCGAGCACGCGCAGCACCAGCACCACCGCGTCATCGGCCACCGCGACCTCGATCTGCGGCACGCGCTCGCGGATCGCGAGCCCGCTGAGCAGTTCGCCGAGCGGCGCCACGAGTTCGCCAACGGGACGGGCGAGCACTTCGCAGCGTTGCAGGTCGGCGATGTAGCTGGAGAAATGCTCGCGGAACCCGACCATCGAACGCCCGCGCGCGTGCACGAAGCGGGCGCCGAGGCGCGCCCGCCGGCGGTACTGCCACTGCGGCCCGGTCAGCGGCGCGAGCCACTCGCGCGGCGCAACGCGGCCGACGCGCTCCAGGTTGTCGCGCAGCTGTCCCTGCTTGATCGCCAGCTGTGAGGCGCTGTCGAGGTGCTGCAGGGCGCAGCCGCCGCAGACGCCGAAGTGCGCGCAGCGCGGCGCCACGCGCTCGGGCGCGGGTTCGAGCACCGCCAGCAGCTCGGCCTCGTCATGCTGGCGATGGTGGCGGCGGCGGATGAAGCTGACCGTTTCTCCGGGCAGCGCGCCGCCGACGAACGCAGTCTTGCCGCCGCGCACGACGCCCGCGCCCTCGTGGTTCAGCGCATCGACCCGCCCGGTCTCGGCAACCGCCGGCCCGCGCCGGCTCAAGCCGCCGCCTCCCAGGCCTCGAGGAACCGGCGGTGGTGCGCTTCGTCCGAGCCGCGCAGCAGCGCGCGCAGGCGCTCGAGCTCGTGCTCGTAGGCGCCCGGATCGAGACGGCCGCGGAACAGCTCGAAGCGCAGCAGCACCAGGTAGGTGTTGAGCACATCGGTCTCGCAGTAGTGGCGCACCTGCGCGAGCTGCCCGGCGAGCACCGCGTCCCAGACCTGCTCGCCCGAGAAGCCGAGCTTGCCCGGCAGTCCGAGCAACGTGGCCATGTCCGCCAGCGAGGCGCGGCCGCGGTTCTGGAAGCCCGACAGCACGTCCATCAGGTCGAGGTGCCGCCAGTGGAAGCGGCTGAGGTAATTGTTGTAGCGGAAGCTCGTGTCCTCATCGCCCGTCTCCCAGTAACGCGGCGCCGCGACGCCCGCCTTCAGCGCGCGGTAATGCAGCACCGGCAGGTCGAAGCCCTTGCCGTTCCACGACACCAGGTCGGGCGTGTATTTCTCGATGCCGTCGAAGAAGCGCGCGATCAGCTCGGCTTCGCTCGAGTCGAGGTCGCCGAGGCTCCACACCTTGAGCTGCTCGCGGCTGCGCAGCACGCAGGAGATTGCCACGATGCGGTGCTGCTCGAGCGGCAGGAAGTCGCTCCCGCCCTGCTGGCGGCGCGCGCTGAACATGGCCTTGGCGACCTGCTCGTCGCTCAGGTCGCCGAGACCCAGCACGCGCCGGCCGAGCTCGACGTCGGGCACCGTCTCGATGTCGAACACCAGCTTGTTCACCGGCGGCCCTTGCGGCGCTGCGCCGGCGCTGGCGAGTGCGGCGCGCGCCGGCGGCGCCTGCGCGGCGCGGCCTTCATCAACACGGCGACCGCGACGATCAACCCCGCCTCGTCGGTCAGCGTCACGTGCCCGTCGCCGACGCCGAGCTTGCGGCGCAGTCGCTCGCCGCGCGCGGAATAGACGACCTCGGGCCGGCCCCACTCGTTCTGCACGATGCCGATGTCGCGGATCCACACGCCATGGGCGAAGCCGGTGCCGAGCGCCTTGACGACCGCCTCCTTGGCCGCGAAGCGCATGGCGAGGAAACGCTCGGGCCTCGCGGTGCGCCCGAGCTGCGCGCGTTCGGCCGGCAGCAGGAGGCGTGCGACGAAATGCTCGCCGAAGCGGCGGTAGGTGCGCGTGATGCGTTCCTGCTGCAGCACGTCGACGCCGATGCCGAAGATCATCGCCGATTCATCGGCGCGCGCGCTGCATCTGCGCGCGCATCTCGCGCACGGCCGCGCCGAGGCCGTCGAACACCGCCTGCGCGATGATCGCGTGGCCGATGTTGAGCTCGTTGATCTCGGCGATCGCGGCCACCGGACCGACGTTGCGATAGTGCAGGCCGTGCCCGGCGTGCACCTCGAGCCGGCGGGCCACGCCGTGGCGCGCGGCCAGGCGGAGCCGCTCGAGCTGCTGCACCTGCTGCGCGCCCTCGGCCTCGGCATACTCGCCGGTGTGCAGCTCGATGACCGGCGCGCCGCAGTCGGCGGCGGCATCGATCTGCTCGATGTGCGGATCGATGAACAGGGCCACGCGCACGCCGGCGCCGGCCAGCTGCGCGCAGGCGCGGCGGATGGCATCCGCGTTGGCGCGCACGTCGAGCCCGCCCTCGGTGGTCAGCTCGGCGCGGCGCTCCGGCACCAGGCAACAGTCGGCCGGCTGGATCTCGCAGGCGAAGTCGAGCATCGGCGCGGTGGCCGCCATCTCCAGGTTCATGCGCGTGGCGAGCAGCCCCCGCAGCGCGCGCACGTCGCGCTCCTGGATGTGGCGCCGGTCCTCGCGCAGGTGCAGCGTGATGTTGTCGGCGCCCGCCTGCTCGGCGATCAGCGCGGCGTGCACCGGATCGGGATAACGCGTGCCGCGCTGCTGGCGGAGCGTCGCGACATGATCGATGTTCACGCCCAGTTCGAGTGGCAGGCTCATCAGCAGGATCGCTCCATTCGGGCCACCGCGCGCGCCACGGCACGCACGCGCAGTTCGCGGCCATCGAGACAATGATCAAGCGCCGCGCGCAGCAGCTGCCGCGCCTGGCGTTGCCCGTCGGCGTCGTCCGGCGGCGCATCGGCAGCCAGCGCCAGCAGCACGCGACCCTGCACCGCGCCCTCCGCGTCGGGCGCGGCCGCCGGCCACAGGCCGGCGCCGGGACGGAAATGATAATACCCGCCGGCCTCGACTGCGCGGCCACCGGCGTCACAGCGCAGGTCGTTGCCGTAGCCCAGGAGGTCGAGCAGGCGCTTCTCGAAGCGCCGCAGCACGACTTCGAGCGGATCGCCCGCACGCAGCCGCGCCAGCGTCGCGGCGTAGTGCGCGTAGATCTCGGGCTGCGGATCGTGCGGCACCGTCAGGCGCAGCAGCAGCTCGTTGAGGTAGAACCCGCTGAGGATGCGCTCCGCAGGGAGCGGCGCCGGCGGCGGGCCGTCCTCCTCGGCGCCACTGAGCGTCGGCGATTCCCCGCGGCCGCTCCACGACAGCAGCAGCGGCCGGAATGGCTGGAGCCCGGCGAAGCGGCTGCGTGGCCCGCGCACGCCGCGCGCGAAGGCCGTCAGGCGGCCGTGGTCGCGCACGAACAGCTCCAGGATCAGGCTGGTGTCGCGGTACGGCCGCTGGTGCAGCACGTAGCCGCAGGCCAGCCGCGCGCGGGTGGAGCCCGCGTTCACCCGGCCATCCCCATCCGGCGCGGCCATCCTGCCGTCACTCGAGCTCCAGCTGGCGCAGTGCGCGCGCGTCGTCGGCCCAGTTCTCGCGCACCTTGACCCATAGCGTCAGATGGTAGCGCTTGCCGAACAGCCGGTTGAGCTCGAGCCGGGCGGCGCGGCCGATGCGCTTCAGGCGCTCGCCGCGGGCGCCGATGACGATCGGCTTCTGCCCCTCGCGATCGACCCAGATCACGGCCTGCACCTCGATGCGGCCGTCGTCGGTCTCGGCGTAGTTCTCGACCTCGACGGCGATGCCGTAGGGCAGCTCTTCGACGAGCTCGAGCGTCAGCTTCTCGCGGATCAGTTCGGCGATGCGGAAGCGTTCGCTGCGGTCGGTGACCTGCCCGGCCGGATAGAGCCGCTCGCCTTCGGGAAGCGCGGCCAGGATCGCCGAACGGAGCGCGTCGAGGTTGTCGGCGCGCAGCGCCGAGACCGGCACGACGGCCACGAACGCCGCCTTCCCGGCCAGCGCTGCAATGTAGGGCAACAGCCGCTCGCGCGGCCGCGCGCGATCGACCTTGTTGATGACGGCGATGACGGGCCGGCCCGATTGCACCACCCGCTCGAGCGCCATCGCGTCCTCGTCGGTCCACTTCAGGGCTTCGACCATGAACACGGCCAGATCCGCGTCACCGAGCGCGGCGCCCGCCGCCCGGTTCATGGCGCGGTTCAGCGCGCGCTTCGGCCCCTGGTGCATGCCGGGCGTGTCGATGAAGGCGATCTGGCCGGCCTCGGATTCGCTGATGCCGAGCACCCGGTGGCGCGTCGTCTGCGGGCGCGAGGTGACGATGCTGACCTTCTGCCCGAGCAGCGCGTTCAGCAGCGTCGACTTGCCGACGTTCGGGCGCCCGACCAGCGCGACGAAGCCGCTGCGGAACGCGCTCACAGGCCCAGCTGCTGCAGCAGTTGCCGGGCGGCCGCCTGCTCGGCGCGACGCCGGCTCGAGGCCTCGCCGAAGGCGCTGGCCTTGACCGCCTCGACATCGCAGCTGACGCGGAAGGTCTGCGAATGCGATTCGCCCTCGACCTGCACCACCTGGTAGCGCGGCAGCGGCAGGCCGCGGCCCTGCAGCCATTCCTGCAGGCGCGTCTTCGCGTCCTTCTGGCCCTCCGGCGTGGCCTCGGCGCTCGCATCGAGCTCGGCCAGGGCCGGCGCCAGGATGCGCAGCAGCGTGCGCCGCGCGGTGTCGATGCCGGCCTCGAGGTACAGCGCGCCGAACACGGCCTCGAGCGCATCGGCCAGGATCGACTCGCGCCGGTAGCCGCCGCTCTTGAGTTCACCCGCGCCGAGCGCCAGCGCCGCGCCGAGCTCCAGCGCCGCGGCGACGCGCGCCAGCGAGGCGCCGCTGACGACCGCCGAGCGCAACCGGCTCAACGCGCCTTCGTCGGCATCCGGGTACTGCTCGTACAGATACTGCGCGACGACCAGGTTCAGGATCGCGTCGCCGAGGAACTCGAGCCGCTCGTTGTTGGCGCGCGCGGCGCTCCGGTGGGTGAGCGCCTGCTCGAACAGGCTGGCGTCGCGCGGTTCGTACTGCAGGTGGCGGCGCACCCATGCGGCCGCCGGCGCGCTGCCGGACCGGTCAGCCGCGCTCATCCGTCACTGCAGATCCACCTGATTGTGGAACTGCACCAGGATCGAGACGTTGCCGAAAAGCGGGGCGAGATCTTCATAGTCGGCCACCGCCACCCAGTGATCGCCATCGCGATGAATGTCGATGTCCTTGGCAGCGGGATGATCGACGTACTCGACATCGAAGCGCCTCTCGAGCGAGCGCCTTACCAGTTCCGGATTGATTTGCGCGTCGTCCTTGGACTCCGTGGCCTGCTGCTTCAGCGCCTCGACCACGCGGTAATAGTTGATATACACCGGAGCCAGGCGAATCCCGGCATACACGAGCACACCGACGGGAATCAGCAGTAGAATCCAGCCGATCATGGTCACGCCGCGCTGAGACTTACGCATGGGTCGCACTCCTTCGGGTTCCCATTACTCTATACGCTTGCCAAAACGATGCCAGTCGGGCCACCCGGAGCGGCCCAGGGGCAGATTCAGCCAGATTCGCGAGGCCCTGCCAACCAGGTGGTCCTCCGGCACGAAGCCCCACACCCGCCCATCCGAGCTGTTGTCGCGATTGTCGCCGATCATCAGGTATTGCCCGGGCGGCACGACGCGGTCATAGGTCGTGTCGTTGGCGTCCGGCAGTCCTTCCTCGGTGTTCTCGACGCACAGGTAGCTGTGGTCCATGTCCCGGTTGCAGGCCGGCGACTTGTCCGCGAACAGGCCGCCGCTGGTGCGGCACGACAGCACCTGGTGGCGATGCGCGCCGAGCACTTCCTCCTCGAGGCGCATGTTCTGGTAGCAGCCGTCGTTGTAGCGTCCCTGCTCGTTCATCGGCACCGGCACGCCGTTGATGATCAGCTGGTCATTGCGCACGCGCACCGTGTCGCCCGGCAGCCCGACGACGCGCTTGATGAAATTGACCTCGGGATGCGGCGGATAGCGGAACACGACCACTTCGCCGCGCTGCGGCTCGCCGATGTCGAGGAACTTGCGGTTCAGGACCGGTATGCGCAGTCCATAGGCGAACTTGTTCACGACGAGGAAATCGCCCTGCTCGAGCGTCGGCATCATCGAATCGGAGGGAATGCGGAACGGCTCGAAGATGAAGCCGCGCAGCACCAGCACCAGCGCCGCGACCGGCAGGAAGCTGCGCGCGTAGTCGACGGTGACCGGCAGCGGCAGGACGGCGCCGGCGGCGTTCGCCTGTTGCGCGGCCCGCTGGCGGGCCGGCGCGAGCAGCGCCCGGTCGACGATCCAGACCACGCCCGACACCAGCAGCACCAGCACCAGCACGAGGCTGAAGTCGAGCTGCTCGGACATCACGATGCGCACGATCGCGCCGACGACGACCACCGGCATCGCGAGGTACGCGGCGTGCGCCCAGCCCGGATCGGCGGCCTGCCCGGGGAGCGCCGCCAGGCGGCGGCGCGGCCGGAGGATCCAGTCATCGAGGATGGCGAGCAAGCCCACCGGTATCGCCAGCCAGGCCAGCACGGTCGAGATCTGCAGCAGCATGCGTCGGTCCTTACCTGGGTTTACTTGCGGCCGACCTGCAGCACGGCCAGGAAGGCTTCCTGTGGAATCTCCACCGAACCCACCTGCTTCATGCGCTTCTTGCCGGCCTTCTGTTTCTCGAGCAGTTTACGCTTGCGCGACACGTCGCCGCCGTAGCATTTGGCCAGCACGTTCTTGCGCAGCGCCTTGACGGTGGCGCGCGCGATCACGTGCGTGCCGATCGCCGCCTGCACCGCGACCTCGAACATCTGGCGCGGGATCAGCTCCTGCATCTTGTCGACCAGTTCGCGGCCGCGCTGGTAGGCGTTGTCCCGGTGCACGATCAGGGCCAGCGCGTCGACCTTGTCGCCGTTGATCAGCACGTCGAGCTTGACCAGCGGCGCCGGCTCGAAATGGCTGAATTCATAGTCGAACGAGGCGTAGCCGCGGCTCGCCGATTTCAGCCGGTCGAAGAAATCGAGCACGATCTCGGCCAGCGGCAGCTGGTACTGGAGCGCCACCTGCGTGCCGAGGAACTGCATCTTCTTCTGCACGCCGCGCTTCTCGGCGCACAGGCCGAGCACCGCGCCGACGTAGTCGGGCGGCACGAGGATGTTGGCGGTGATGATCGGCTCGCGGATCTCGTCGACCTTGTCGGGCGGCGGAAGCTTGCCCGGGCTGTCGATGTGCAGCACCTCGCCGTTCGTGCAGGCGACCTCGTAGATCACGGTCGGCGCACTGGTGATCAGGTCGAGCTGGTACTCGCGCTCGAGCCGCTCCTGCACGATGTCCATGTGCAGCAGGCCCAGGAACCCGCAGCGGAACCCGAACCCGAGCGCGGTCGACACCTCCGGCTCGTAGTGCAGCGCCGAATCGTTGAGCTTGAGCTTGGCGAGCGCGTCGCGGAAGCTCTCGTAGTCCTCCGAATTGATCGGGAACAGGCCGGCGAACACGCGCGGCTGCACCTGCTTGAAGCCGGGGAGCGGCGCCGCGGCCGGCCGATTCTCGAGCGTGATGGTATCGCCGACCGGCGCCCCGTCGATTTCCTTGATGCCGGCGACGACGAATCCCACTTCGCCGGCGCCGAGCTCGCGCATGGCCACCGATTTCGGCGTGAAGCGCCCGAGCTTGTCGATCTGGTGGCTGCGGCCGGTCGACATGACGCGGATCTTCTCGCCGGTGCGCAGCACGCCGTTGACGACCCGCACCAGCGAGACCACCCCGACGTAGTTGTCGAACCAGGAATCGATGATCAATGCCTGCAACGGAGCCGCCGGATCACCCTTGGGCGGCGGGATCCGCTGCACGATTTCCTCCAGCAGCTCCGCCACGCCCTCGCCGGTCTTGGCGCTGACCAGCGCGGCATCGTGTGCCTCGATGCCGATGATCTCCTCGATCTCCTTGCGCACGCGATCCGGGTCGGCGGCCGGCAGGTCGATCTTGTTGATGACCGGCAGCACCGTCAGCCCCTGCTCGACGGCCGTGTGGCAGTTCGCGACGCTCTGCGCCTCGACGCCCTGCGAGGCATCGACGACCAGCAGCGCGCCGTCGCAGGCGGCGAGGCTGCGCGAGACTTCATACGAGAAATCGACGTGCCCGGGCGTGTCGATGAGGTTGAACTGGTAACGCTCGCCGTCACGGGCGGTGTAGAACAGCGTGACGCTCTGCGCCTTGATCGTGATGCCGCGCTCGCGCTCCAGGTCCATCGAGTCGAGCACCTGCGCCTGCATCTCGCGTTCCTCGAGGCCGCCGCACAGCTGGATCAGCCGGTCGGCGAGCGTCGATTTGCCGTGATCAACATGCGCGATGATCGAAAAATTGCGTATGCGTTGCATCAAATGGGGGTCCGCGCGGCCTTGGGCACTCCGGCCGTGGGCCCTGAGCGCGCGGATTATAGCCGCAAAAGCCGCAGCAATTCCGGGGCGTCGAGCCTGCCCGAGCACACCAGCGCGCCATCGAGCAGCAGCACCGGCACCTTCATGCCCCAGCGGCGCTGCAGCGCCGGATCGGCATCGACATCAACGGACCGGGCGGCCGGCACGCCCGGCACGCGCGCGCGCAGCGCCTCGAGCTCGAGCAGCAGTTCCTCGCACAGCCCGCATTCACGCCGCGTCAGCAACGCCAGGCGGGCTGCGGGCTCCGGCGAGGTCCCGGCACCGCTCAACGATGCGAACCGCCACCCGGGCGCGCGGCCGGCGCGAACCGCGGCCTGAGCGAACCGGCAATGGCGCGCACCGTATCGGGCGGCACCTCGCCGATCGCGGTGACGCGATGGCCGTCGACTTCGGTGGATACCGCCGACGAGGACCCGAGTCGCGTCACCGTCGGCGGCGCGGGATCCCGGTGCGCATCGGCCGGGCCGCGGGACTGCGGCTCGACGAACACGGACACCGAAGCCAGCCCGTCGCTGAAGACCAGGTGCGTGACCGCGTGCGGATTCTCGCCCATCAGGCGCGTCGAATTGGCGACCAGCCGGAATCCCGCCGGCAAATCGGCGGCATCCCAGGTGGTGTCGGCGGGCAGGGGCGGCGCGACCGCGGCGGCGCCACGGCGCAGCTGGTGGTAGTCGCGCGCCGCCACCGCGGGCTGCAGCGCGCCGTCCGGCACGTGCACGGGCAGCGAGAGATCGGTGAACACCACCTGCTCGATGATGCGGCCATCGGCGGTATGCAGCTGCGTCTTCAGCGGCATCGCGCTGGCTTCGTCGATCCACACGCGATAGCCGTAGCGCATGTCGTCCTGCGGCTCCACCCGCAGCACGCGCGCTTCGCGGCCACTGATGCGCGTGGGCGACTCTTCGCTCAGGCGGTACATCTGCCCGGCCGCGGTGTCGAGGCCCTGCAGGCCCGTGAGCAGCAGTCCCGCCTTCGGGTCGCTTTCGACCAGCACGACACGCTGGTCAGGGAAATAGGCGCGCAGCTCGCCGTCGCGACGGATGACCTCGCGCCCCGAGCCATCGAGGGAGACGAGCCGCTCGGCGAAGCCGTCGCCGGCGGCGCGATGCACGATGCGCAGCGTCTCGGTCTGGCCGTCGTGTTCGTGCACGAAGGTGCCCTGGTAGTTGCGGGTGGCCAGGGCGTGTTCCATGCGTTCGAGCAGGCCGCGCGCGTCGTCGGCGACTGCCGCGCAGCTGGCGGCCAGCGCCACGGCGGCGAAGGCCGGCCTGAGCCTGCGGCTATTTCGCGCCATCGGCCTTTGGCGACGCAGGGGCCGGCTGCACCTGTTCATTGCCCACCAGGTCGGAGAGCAGGTTGCGGCGCGCCAGCGGCGAGGAATACTCGCTGTGCGCGACGACGTAGTCGGCGAGCGATCCCTGCAGCGCCAGGTTGTTGTCGTTGCCCAGCGGCGGCACGGTGTAGCTCGCCAGCCCGGCGCCAGCCGCCACCGGCGCGGCCGTGACCAGCCGCAGGTTGGACGCTGCGACCTGCATGGGCGCACTGGCCTGGGCCGCGGGCGCAGCGGTCGCCGCCACTTCCTGCACCGGCAGGCCGTTGCGCAGCATCATGATGGCGACGCCGGCCACGCCGGCGGCCACAGCAGAACCGAGCGCCGCGCCGCGCAGCAGCCGGCCGCGGCGCACGACCGCTCGTGCCGGGGATGCACCGGCCAGTGCCGCGCTGACGCGATGCGCGAAATCCGGCCGCACCTGCGCCAGCGGCTCGGCGCGCAGCGCCGCGCCGATGACCGAATAGCGCGACCACGTGGCGCGCAGCTGTTCATCGCGCGCCAACCGCCGCGAGAGCAGTTCACACTCGGCCGCCGGCAACTCGCCGTCGAACATCGCTGAAAGCTGGCTGGCCCGTTCGTCCTGGTTCACGTTGACTCCTGGGTGCGGCCGAGGCCGCCGTCGAATACTTCGCGCAACTTGCCGTCGATCGCCTCGCGCGCCCGGAAGATGCGCGAGCGCACCGTGCCGACCGGGCAGTTCATCGCGGCGGAAATTTCCTCGTAGCTCAGGCCCTCGAGCTCGCGCAGCACGATCGCGGTGCGCAGGTCTTCGGGCAGCGCGCCAATGGCCGCGTGCACGATGTTGCGGATCTCCTCGCTCAGGGCCAGGCCTTCGGGCGTGTCCGGATCGCGCAGGCGGCCGCTCATGTCGGCGCCGTCCTCGTGGCCCGGGGCATCGAGCTCGTAGCCGACGGGATTGCGTTCGCGCGAGACCAGCGCATTCTTCGCGGTGTTGATCGCGATGCGGTACAGCCAGGTGTAGAAGGCGCTGTCGCCGCGGAACTGCGGCAGCGCGCGATAGGCTTTGATGAAGGCTTCCTGGGCGACATCTTCGGCATCCGCCGGATTGCGCACGTAGCGCATGACCAACTTGACCACTTTGTGCTGGTACTTCAGCACCAGCAGATCGTAGGCGGCACGCTCGCCGGCCTGCACGCGCCGCACCAGGCTCAGGTCGGCCGCCGCCGCGCTCACCGCAGCGGGCTCGGCCGGCGAGGGATCGCCGGCGCGTTCATGCGTGGGCTCTGACCCGGGCGGGAGTTGGAAGTTCGGCATAGTTCGGGCCTCCCCTGCACCAACCTGCATGCAGCCGGGGCCATCGGTTCGCAGTCTAGCAGCACAGCCGGGCTGGAGTTTCATGGCGACCTGTCGCGGCCCACCTGGCCGGGAAACCTCATCCTGGCTTTGATCGCCCGCCAGGTATTCGGTTCCACGCCGGGGCGGTCCACGCTCTGGTACCGATCACGGCCCGCGGGCGAGGGCCAGCGCAGCCACAACAGCGGCCCCAGCACGCGGGGCGGGTCGGCTTGAACATAAGGAGCGCCCGGTCGTGGGTCGGCGCAGCGCCAGCGGCCGTCCGGCCCGCATCTGAGCCGGACGCGGCCGTGCAGCAACGCGCCCGCGCCGCGCCACAGGGCCTGGAGCACCGGCAATTCCAGCGCGAGGCGGCACCAGCGCGGCAGATCGCAACCCAGCCACAGGCCGAGCCCCAGGGCGGCGCACCACAGCGACCAGACGACGGCCAGCCGCGGCGAACCCCGCGTTTCAAACTCGAGCGGCGGCCAGTTGCGTGACGAGCGCGGCGAAGGCCGGGTCGGCGGGTCGTTCATCCCGCAGCAGATAAGCGGCGATCTGCGGGTCAGGCAAGTCGAGAAAGCGGGCGAAGTGCGCCCTTTCGGCTGGCGAGGCCTCGGGGTAGCAGCGCTCCAGCCAGGCCATCAGCATCAGGTCGAGTTCCCTGACGCCGCGCCGGCTGCGCCAGACGAGTTCGCCCGGCGGCGCGTTCAATGCTCGCGCTCCAGCATCAGCCGCTTGATGTCGGCAATGGCCCGCGCCGGGTTCAGGTCCTTCGGGCAGGCCTCGGTGCAGTTCATGATCGTATGGCAGCGGTACAGCCGGAACGGGTCGTTCAGCGCATCGAGCCGTTCGCCGGTCGCCTCGTCGCGCGAATCGACGATCCAGCGGTAGGCAGCCAGCAGCGCGGCCGGACCGAGATAGCGATCGCTGTTCCACCAGTAGCTCGGGCACGAGGTCGAGCAACAGGCGCACAGGATGCAGGCCGAGGGCCGGTCGATCTTTTCCTGGTCGTGCCTGGACTGCAGCCGCTCGCGGTCGGGCGAGGCCGGCGTGCGGGCCTGCAGCCAGGGTTTCACGGCCGCGTACTGCGCGTAGAAATTGCCGAGGTCGGCGACCAGGTCCTTGACGACCGGCATGTGCGGCAACGGGTAGATGCGCACGTCGCCGCCGCCGAGGTCGGCACAGGCCTGCGTGCAGGCGAGCGTGTTCACGCCGTTGATGTTCATCGCGCAGGAACCGCAGATGCCCTCGCGGCAGGAGCGGCGCAGCGACAGGGTCGGGTCGATCTCGTTCTTGATCTTCAGCAGCGCGTCGAGGACCATCGGGCCGCAGGCCGCCATGTCGAGCTCGTAGCTGTCGACGCGCGGGCGCTCGCCGCTCGAGGGATCGAAACGATACACGCGGAACGTGCGCGGCCGGGCCGCGCCCGGCGGCGCCCGATGGGTCTTGCCGGCGCGCGCATCGATGCGGGAGTCCGGGGGCAGGGTGAATTCGACCATCAGTAGGTGCGCTTCTTCGGCGGAATGGGTTCGACTTCGTCAGTCAGCGTGTTCAGGTGCACCGCGCGGTAGTCGAGCCGCGGCCTGCCCGTGGCATCGACCCAACAGAGCGAATGCTTGAGCCAGCGGGCGTCGTCGCGCTCCGGGAAGTCCTCGCGGGCGTGCGCGCCGCGGCTCTCCTGCCGGTTGGCCGCCGAGTGGATCGTCGCGGTCGCCTGCAGCAGCAGGTTCTCGAGCTCCATCGTCTCGATCAGGTCGGTGTTCCACACCATGCCGCGATCGCTGACGCGCACGTCGGGCAGCGTCGCGAAGGTGTTTGCGAGGGCCTTGCAACCCGCCTGCAGCGATTCGCCGGTGCGGAACACCGCGGCATCGGCCTGCATCGTGCGTTGCATCTCGAGGCGGATCTGCGCCGTCGGCCGCGAACCGGCGGCGTTGCGCAGCCGGTCGATGCGCGCGAGCGCCGCATCGCCCGCGTCGCGCGCGAGCGGCTTCTGCGCCGCGCCCGCCTTGATCGTGGCGGCGCAGTGCCGCGCGGCCTCGCGCCCGAAGATCACCAGGTCGAGGAGCGAATTGGAACCCAGGCGGTTCGCGCCGTGCACCGACACGCAGGCCGCCTCGCCGACCGCCATCAATCCCGGCACCACGGCATCGGCGCCGTTGCTGCGCGTGACGACCTCGCCATGCACGTTCGCCGGCACGCCGCCCATGTTGTAGTGCACGGTGGGCAGCACCGGTATCGGCTCCTTCGTGACATCGACGCCGGCGAAGATGCGCGCCGTGTCCTGGATGCCGGGCAGGCGCTCATGGATGACCTCGGGCCCGAGGTGCTCGAGGTGCAGGTGGATGTGGTCGTGCTGCGCGCCGACGCCGCGCCCCTCGCGGATCTCGATCGTCATGGCGCGGCTCACCACGTCGCGCGAAGCCAGGTCCTTCGCATTCGGGGCGTAGCGCTCCATGAAGCGCTCGCCACTGGAGTTGGTGAGATACCCGCCCTCGCCGCGCGAGCCTTCGGTGATCAGGCAGCCCGAGCCGTAGATGCCGGTCGGATGGAACTGCACGAATTCCATGTCCTGCAGCGGCAGGCCCGCACGCAGCACCATGCCGCCGCCGTCGCCGGTGCAGGTGTGCGCCGAAGTGCAGGAAAACCAGGCGCGGCCATAGCCACCGGTGGCGAGGATCGTCGCCTGCGCGCGGAAGCGGTGCACGCTGCCGTCGGCCAGGTCGATGGCCACGACGCCGCGGCAGGCGCCGTCCTCCATGATCAGGTCGACGGCGAAATATTCGACAAAGAACTGCGCATCGTGCCTGATCGACTGCTGGTAGAGCGTGTGCAGCATCGCATGGCCGGTGCGGTCGGCCGCGGCGCAGGTGCGCTGCGCGATGCCCTGGCCAAAGTGCGTGGTCATGCCGCCGAACGGGCGCTGGTAGATCAGGCCGGCATCGGTGCGCGAGAACGGCACGCCATAGTGCTCGAGTTCGATCACCGCGGCCGGCGCCTGCTTGCACATGAATTCGATCGCGTCCTGGTCGCCGAGCCAGTCGGAGCCCTTGACCGTGTCGTACATGTGCCAGCGCCAGTCGTCCTCCCCCATGTTGCCGAGCGCCGCGGAAATGCCGCCCTGCGCCGCCACCGTGTGGCTGCGCGTCGGAAACACCTTGGTGATGCAGGCGGTGCTCAAGCCCGCCTCGGCCAGGCCCAGCGTGGCGCGGAGCCCCGCGCCGCCGGCGCCGATGACGACGACATCGTGGCTGTGATCGATGAAGGTGTAGCTGCTCACGGCATGCCCTGCAGCGCGATGCGCAGCACGGCGTACACGCCGCCGGCCAGCAGCACGATGTGCGCGCCGCCGTTGAGCAGCAGCAGCGCGAGTTTCAGCGCCGGGCCGTGCACGTAGTCCTCGATGACCACCTGCACCCCGAGGCTCGAATGCCGGCAGACGGCCAGCAGCAGCAGGGCGAGCCACACCGGATGGCCGCCCGCGGCGATCCAGTTCGTCACCGCCGCGTGGTCGCCGAGCGGCAAGCCGGCCAGCGAGACCACGAACCACGGTGCCAACGGCACCAGCGCCAGCGCGGTGACGCGCTGCGCCCACCAGTGCGCGACGCCGTGGCCGGAGCTGCCGCGGCCGAGCACGGCCGCCAATGGCGAGCGCAGGTTCACGGCGCGGCCACCCATGGACAGAACAGCAGGTACGCGAGCGCCAGGAACGCGGTCAGCGCCACCGCCAGCGCCACGCGTCCGCTGATGCGCGCCGTGCGCTTCTCCAGGCCCAGCAACGCGTCCCAGGCGAGGTGGCGCAGGCCGTTGACGAAGTGATAGCAGAATGCGGCCAGCCACAGCAGCAGCAGGATGCGGCCTGGCGCGCTGCCCAGCACGGCCGTCGCCCGCGCGTACGCGCCCTCGCCGGCCGCCGCGCTGCACAGCCAGGCGACCAGTGCGATGCAGCCGAAGGCCATCCACACGCCGGTGATCCGGTGCAGGATCGACAGCGCCATGGTGTGCATGAAGCGGTAGATCGACAGGTGCGGCGACAGCGGGCGCGCTGGGGTGGACACGGGTGTTACCTGCGCTCGCGCATCAGAAGTCGATGCAACGCCCGGCGCGCTCCCAATCGCCGAAACGCGTGGGATCCGGGCCTTTGGGTCCGCCGGATTCGTGCCGGAGGGCGGCCGGTGCCGCGCCCGCGGCGTCGCCGGCCGTCGCTGCGTTGGCCGGCGGGCTCGAGCCAGGGGTCGCGCGCGTCGTTTCCGGGCTGGAATCAGGCGCAGGAAGCATGGCGCGCAAGTGTGCCAGAACCGCGCAGATCCGACCATCGGAATCGCGCCGCACGGGCGCCGCGGCCGGCGTGGATTAGAATCGCGCGATGGCGGCGGAATCATCCGGCGGCGACGGGAATCCACGGCGGGAGACGGGCCTGCTGCACTTTCGCGGCGCCGATGCGCGCAAATTCCTGCAGGGGCAGCTGTCCAATGACGTGAACGCGCTGCGCGCGGGCGAGCTGATGCTCGCGGGACTCCACAACCCGCAGGGGCGCGTGCTCGCGCTGCTGCGCCTCGCCGCGCCGGCGCCCGATCACCTCGTCGCATTGCTCCCCGCGGAACTGGCCGAGGCCGTGGCAGCGGTGCTGCGTCGCTACGTGCTGCGCGCGAAGCTGAAGATCGAGGTCGAGCTCGCGCCCGCTGCGCTCGCGGGGCTGGCCGCGCAGCTGCCAACGGTGGCGGCGCTGCTCGAGCCCGCCGCGCACGCGCGCCACGTCGCTGCCGGCCTGCCGCAGGTCTACGCTGCGACCAGCGGCGAGTTCGTGGCGCAGATGCTGAACCTCGATTGCGTCGGCGCGATCTCGTTCAACAAGGGCTGCTACACCGGCCAGGAGATCATCGCGCGCGCCCACTATCGCGGACGCACGAAGCGCCGCATGCAGCGCTTCGCCAGCATCGCGCCCGTCGCGCTCGCGCCGGGAGACGCCGTGCGGCTGGACGACGGCCGCAGCGCGCGCATCGTCGATGCGGTCGCGCTCGCCGACGGCCGCAGTGAATTCCTCGCGGTCGCGCCGCTCGACATGCGGGCCGAGGGCGCCTCCGCTGCGGCGGAAAGCGCCGGCTCCGCCACCGCGGGCCAGCCGCCGGCGCGGCCCTTGGCGGCAACGCCATTGCCGTTGCCCTACGCGCTGCCGGACTGACCGGGCGCTAGCCGCCCGGACGCAGGGCCCGTGCCAGCGCAGGGCCACACAGCCGCAGCACGATCCCGCCGGCGGCGCCGATCGCGGCGTGCAGCAGCCAGAAGTCGATCGGCCGCATGCGCTCGTAGCGGCCGCCGATCCAGCCCACCAGCAGCGTGCCCACGAACAGGGCGATGAACACGCAACCCATCATCGTCGAATTGACCCGCGCCGGCGCCGCCCGCGACACGAGCGCCAGCAGCGCCGGCCAGTAATGCATGAACGCGACGCCCAGTCCGGCGCAGTACAGGAACGGCCAGATCGGGTGGAGGAGCCGCCCGCCGGAGGCGTAGATGGCGGCGGCCAGCATCAGGTTGCTGCCCGCGCCGATCCACGCGCCCATCGCAATCTTGTCGACGTCGCCGGGCGCGCCGCCCCGTTGCGCCTGGCGCCGCCACCACCACAGCAACGGCGCGGCGCAGAGCACCGAAATGAACGAGTCGACCGACTGGAACCAGGGCACCGGAATGCGCAGCGCACCGGCATCGAGCGCCACGTGCGCCTGGATCCACACCGGCAGCACGTTGAAATGCTGCGTGTAGGCGACCACTGGCAGGATCGAGATGGCGATGACGGCGACGAGCGCGCGCACGACGCGCCAGTCGCCCGCGCCGAGCGGCTGCGACTGCGTCGCGCCGCGGGCCACCCGCGCGGGCAGGTGCCGGTAGCCGGCGAGGTAGACGCTCAAGGCCACGAGCATGAAGATCGCCGCGGCGCCGAATCCGGCGTGCCAGCCGTAGAGCTGCGCGAGCAATCCGCACACGATCGGCCCGAGCACGGCGCCGATGTTGATGCCGGTGCTGAACACGACGAAGCCGCGCGAGCGCCGCGCCTCGTCCTCGGGCGGATACAGGGCCCCGACCTGCGCCGATATGTTGCCTTTCAGCAGTCCCGAACCGAGCACCAGCAGCAGCAGCGCGAGCAGGAAGGAGGCATCGAAGGCCATCGCCACGTGGCCGGCGAACATCATCAGCGCGCCGACGACGACCGCGGTGCGCTGCCCGAGCCAGCGATCGGCGAGCATGCCGCCCAGGAGCGGCGTGAAGTAGACGAAGCCCGCGTACAGCCCGAACAGCTGCGAGGCCAGCGCCTGCGGCGAGAGCGGCCCGGCGGCCGATTCCAGCGCGGCGCGGAATGCCGCGAATCCGGCGATGTGCTCGACGTGGCCGGGCAACAGCAGCTGGTTCACCATGTACAGCACGACCAGCGCCGTCATGCCGTAGTAGGAGAAGCGCTCCCAGGTCTCGGTGAACGCGAGGAAGTACAATCCCTTCGGATGGCTGAAGAATCCATCAGGGGCCACGCGCGGCGGCGCGGCGGCCACGTCGTTCAGCATGCACGATCCCCCATGGGCCGGCACACTACAGGTGAACGAGGCCAGTGAACAGCAATACCGCTGACAGCCGGCACAGCCTCATGCGCCGGCGATTCGTCACGGCGGATGTGTTCAGCACCCGGCGCTTCGGCGGCAATCCGCTGGCGGTCGTGTTCGATGCCGAAGGATTGACGACGGCGCAGATGCAGTCGATCGCCACCGAGTTCAACTACTCGGAGACCACCTTCGTGCTGCCGCCGGCCGATGCCGCGCACTCGGCACGGGTGCGCATCTTCACCGCGACGAAGGAGGTGCCCTTCGCCGGCCATCCGAATGTGGGCACCGCGGTCATGCTGGCACGACGGCTCGAGGCGGCGGGCGCCGCGCCGTCCGAAGGGCTGGTGTTCGAAGAGGCGGCCGGGCTCGTGCCGGTGCGGCTCCTGCGCGAGGGCGGCGTGGTCGTCGCCGCCGAGCTGACGGCGCCGCAACCGCTGTCGATCGGCGCCCCGATGTCATGCCAGGAGGCGGCCGAGTGCCTGTCGCTGGCCGCAGCCGAGATCTGCGACACGCACCATCCGCCACAGGTGCTGTCAGTGGGATTGCCGTTCCTGGTCACCGAGCTGCATACCCGCGAGGCCTTGCGCCGCTGCGTGCCCGTCGCCGCCGCGCACCAGCGCCTGCTGCCGCCACGCGGCACCGACGCGGTCTTCGCCTACGTGCGCGGCGCGGCCGCGGGCGAAGTGCACGCGCGCATGTTCTCGCCGCTCGATGCGACCCCCGAAGACCCGGCCACCGGCAGCGCCAGCGGCGCGACGATCGCGCTGCTCGCTGCCCTCGATGCCGCCGCCGACGGGGAACGCGCGTGGCGCGTCGAACAGGGCCTCGACATGGGCCGGCCGAGCCTGATCCTCGGGCGCACCGAGAAGCGCGCCGGCGTGGTCACCGCCGTGCACGTTGCCGGCCACGCGGTGCAGGTCATGCAGGGTACGCTGGCGCCGTAGGCGCCCGGCGCCTCAGGCGTTGACGGCCTTGAGCACGCGCGTCGGCTGCGAGATGCCGTAGCCCTGCGCGTAGTCGATGCCGATGCTGGTGAGCATCTGGATGATCTCGGCGTTCTCGGCGAATTCGGCGATGGTCTGCTTCCCGGTCAGGTGGCCGATCTCGTTGATCGAGCGCACCATCTCGCGGTCGATCGGATCGTGCAGGATCTCGCGCACGAAGCTGCCGTCGATCTTGAGGAAGTCGACCGGGAAGTGCTTGAGGTAGCCGAACGAGGACAGGCCGGTGCCGAAGTCGTCGAGCGCGAACTTGCAGCCCAGCTCCTTCAGCGCCTGGATGAAGCGGTTGGCCTGCGAGAAGCTCGCCACCGCCGCCGTCTCGGTGATCTCGAAGCAGATCTTGGAGGCTTCGATGCCGCTCTTCTGGAACTGCTCGATCACGAACGGCAGGAACTTGTCATCGCCGAGGCTCTGGCCCGAGAGGTTGATCGAGCACATCGCCAGCCGTTCACGCTCGTCGGCCTCCGACACCAGCCAGCGGAACGCGTTCTCGATCACCCAGCGGTCGATGTTCGGCGTGATGTTGTAGCGCTCGGCGGCGACGATGAAGTTGTCGGGCGAGATGATGCGGCCCGACTCGTCGCGCATGCGCAGCAGCAGTTCGTAGTGCGCGCCGGCCTCGGTCTTCTGCAGCGGCTGGATCGCCATGCGGTAGAGCTCGAAGCGCCCTTCCTCGAGCGCGGCGTTGATGCGCGCGGCCCACTGCATCTCGCGGCGGCGGCGCATCAGTTCGATATCGTTCTCGGCGAAGCTGTGCACGCGGTTGCGGCCCTGCTCCTTGGCGGCCTGGCAGGCGCTGTCGGCGGCCGAGATGATCGAGGCGACGTCTTCGTTCTCGGCGGTCACCGGCACGACGCCGATGCTCGCGCCGAGGCGGAACACGCGCTCTTCCCAGGTGAAGCGGAAGTTGCGCACCGCCTCGCGCAGCGTCTCGGCCATGCGCATCGCCTCGTCGAGCGAGCAGCTCTCGAGCAGGATGCCGAACTCGTCGCCCCCCAGGCGCGAGAGCGTGTCGCGCCAGCGCACCTTCGATTTCAGCAGCGCGCCGACCTGGCCGAGCAGCGCGTCGCCGGCACTGTGGCCGCAGCTGTCGTTGACGATCTTGAACTGGTCGATGTCGAGGTAGCACAGCGCGTACGAGGACTCGCGCGCCTTGGCGCTCTTGAGCGCGCGCTCGAGGCGGTTCTCGAATTCGCGCCGGTTGACGAGGCCGGTGAGCAGGTCGTGGCTGGCGTGGTATGACAGCCGTCGGTTGAGTTCGCGCGATTCGCTGACGTCGTGGAACACCAGCACGCCGCCGGCGGTGCGGCCCGCGCCGTCGCGGATCGGCGCGGCGGTGCTGTCGACGTACAGCTCGTTGCCGTCGCGCCGGATCAGCAGCATCGGCCGCACCGACTTGATCGCGCGCGCGCGGCGGATCGCCACGGTCAGCGGGTTCTCGAGCGGCTCGCAGGTCTCCTCGTGGAAAGCGCGGAAGATCTCCTCGACCGGCTTGCCCATCGCGTCCTCGAGGCGCCAGCCGGTCAGGTCCTCGGCGACCGGATTGATGTAGTCGATGACCGAGGCGGCATTGGTCGTGACGACGCCATCGCCGATCGACTGCAGCGTGATCTGCGCGCTCTCCTTCTCGCGGAACAAGGCCTCTTCGTACAGCCGCCGCTCGGTGATGTCGAGCTCGACGCCGACCAGGCGCAGCAGCCGCCCGTGCGGGTCGACCGTGGCCTTGGCGCGGCTCGACACCCAGCGCCATTCACCGCTCCGGTGCTGCATGCGGTGCACGCTCTCGAACATCGGCGTCTTGCCGGCCACGTGGTCGCGGATCGCGTTCTGCACGCGCACCGAATCCTCGGGGTGCACCAGCGTGCGCCAGTCGAAATTGCGGCGCAGCTCGACCGTGTCGTAGCCGAGCATCGTGCGCCAGCGCGGGGAAAAATAGGTCTCGCCCGCCTCGACGTCGAAGTCCCACAGGCCATCGTTCGCGGCCAGCTCGCCCAGTTCACTGCGGCCCTCGAGCCGCTCGAGCGAGATGGCGAGCCGCACGCGCTCGAGGCCGGCGGCCAGGCTGCTGCCCAGGAGCTTCAGCAACAGCTGCAGGTTCACGTCGAAGTGCTCGCGTGGCAGGCCGAACACGAGTCCGAGCAGGCCCGCCGGCCGGCCGCGGATGCGGAACGCGACCAGCAGCGTCGCGCCGATCGACAGGTCGGCGAGCAACCCGGCGTCCTTCGACTGCTCGCGCCGCGGCGCGGCCGTATCGCGGAATTCGGACAGCCGCAGGTGCTCGGTGCGCGCCGACAGGTACGGCAGGCGCTCGAGCGGGATGCCGCGCAGTCCTTCCGGGTGCACCTGCGCGAACGATCCGCCCGCGACCATCACCGACTGGACGTGCGATCCGGTGGCATCGAAGAAGGCGCTGAAGGCCCCGTCGGCCGACGTGGCCTCGCGCAGGATCGTCAGGCACTGGCGGATGGTCTCGTCCGCGGTGGCCCGCTGCAGGTTCTGGAAGTCGATCGCGATCTTCGTGCAGGCCATGTCGAGGCCGGGCGCGGGCCGCTCGACACGACCGGTCCAGAACTGCGGCGCCAGCACATCCGAGGCCGAGTAATCGCTTCCGGGTGCGGGCGGTTTGTTCATCAACGCCGGATTCTCCCACACTGCCGCAGGAAAACAACCCAAGTACGCGCCGGCACAGGCAATCGCCGTGAACCGTGACGAGCGTCTCGGATCGACGCCGCTTCAGGCCTGCAGCGCGGCCCGTGCCGCGCGGAAGGTCGCATGCAGGCGCTGCTCGAGCTCGCGCTGCTCGCGCTCGACGCCGGCGGCATCGAGCCCGCGGGGCACGAGCAGCGGCTCGCCGATCGCGAGCGCGATGCGCGCGAACGGCCAGGGCAACACGAATTTGTCCCAATGCACCAGCCAGGCGCGCGAGGCGGCGTAGGCGAGCGGCAGCAGCGGCCGGCCCGACATCTGCGCCAGCAGCACCGCGCCGGGCTTGCACTTGAAGCGCGGACCGCGCGGGCCGTCGGGGTTCAGCACCGGCGAAACCTGCTCGCGCACCAGCGCCTGGAAATATTCCTTCATCGCCAGCGCGCCGGTGCGCGTCGAGGAGCCGCGGATCACATGGCCGCCGAGGCGCCGCATGATCATCGCGCCGAGTTCGCCGTCGAGCGAGGGGCTGATCAGGAAGCCGACGCGCAGCGCCCGCGTGCGTTGCTGCGCGAGCAGGTACTGCGCGCAGAACAGGTGATGCTGGTGCCAGTACACCGGCAGGAACGAGGGCTGCTTCGCCAGCACGGCGTCGAGGTGCTCGGCGCCGACGACGATGCGGAAGCGGCAACTGCGCCACCACAGCCGCACCAGGCCGGTGACGCACGGCGCGGCGAAGCGGTACAGCAGGCGGCGGCCGGGCTTGAGCCGCTGGCCCGTGATGCTGACCTGGCCGTAGAGTCCGGCGCGCAGGCCGCCATCACCGGGCGCGTTGGCGCGCGGCTCGTTCACCGGGCCCACCGCCGCCGCATCGGTGAGTACGCTAGAATGCCGTGGATCATCGGCCCACATTCCCCCACTTTGCCCGCAGCGTCAACCGCCACCGCCGAAGCATGAATGCCAATACGCTGAGCGAGATGCTGCAGGCGCAGCGCGGCGCCGACCGCTCGATCACCTACCACGAGAGCGAGGGCAACCAGCGCGTCGTGCGCTACGGCGAGCTGTACGAGCGCGCGCTCGGCATCCTGCATCACCTGCAGCAGCTCGGGGCCAGGCCCGGCGACCGGCTGCTGCTCTTCCTCGCGAGCAACGAGGCGTTCATCGACGCGTTCTGGGCCGGCATCCTCGGCGGCATCGTGCCCGTGCCGGTCGCGCCCGGCATCAGCGACGAGCATCGCCACAAGCTGCTGCGCATCGCCGCGCAACTCGGCAGGCCGTTCCTGTACACCGAACGCCGCCTGCTCGAGCGCATCCGCAACTTCGCCGACGAGCACCAGCAGCAGGCGGCCTACGCGCGCCTCGCCGAACGCGCCTTCGTCACCGACGACCTGGTCGACGTTTCGCGTGCCGGCCGCATCCATGTCGCGCGGCCCGACGATCCGGCCTTCGTGCAGTATTCGTCAGGCTCGACCAGTTCGCCCAAGGGCGTCGTGCTGACGCACGCCAACCTGCTCGCCAACATGCGCGGCACGACGCAGGCGGTGCGCTACACCGACCAGGACATCAGCCTGTCGTGGATGCCGCTGACGCACGACATGGGGCTGATCGGCTTCCACATCTTCCTGGTGTGCAACCGCATCAACATGCACCAGATGGCGACCGAGCTGTTCGTGCGCCGGCCCGTGCTGTGGCTGCAGACGGCATCGAAGGTCAGGGCCACGCTGCTGTGCTCGCCGAACTTCGGTTACCGGCATTACCTCAAGGTGCTCGGTGACCGGCCGCTCGACCACCTCGACCTCGGCAGCGTGCGCGTGATCTTCAACGGCGCCGAGCCGATCAGCCTCGCCTTGTGCGACGAGTTCATGGACCGCTGCGCGCCGGCGCGGCTTGCGCGCACGGCCATGTTCCCGGTCTATGGCCTGGCCGAGGCCAGCGTCGCGGTCAGTTTTCCGCCGCTCGGCTCGGCCTATCACGCCAGCCACTTCGATCGTCACCAGCTCAATCCCGGACAGCGCGTGTCGATCGTGCCGGCCGGCGACCGCAACGCCCTGGCGCTGGTGGCGGTCGGGCGGGCGATTCCGTACTGCGAACTGCGCATCGCCGGCGACGATGACCGGCCGCTCGGGGACGAGCACGTCGGCCACATCCAGATCCGCGGCGCGAACGTCACCGCCGGCTATCTCGACGCGCCCGAGGCGAACGCCGCCGTGCACACCGCCGATGGGTGGCTGCGCACCGGCGACCTCGGTGTCGTGCACGAGGGCGAGCTGTACATCACCGGGCGCCACAAGGAGATCCTGTTCGTCAACGGACAGAACTACTATCCGCACGACCTCGAGGCCGTCGCGCTCGAGGTGCCGGGCATCGAGCTCGGCAAGATCGTCATCAGCGGCGTGCGCGCCAGTGGCGCCGAGAGCGACTCGCTGGTCGTGTTCGTGCTCAACCGCGGCGAACTGGCGGAATTCCTGCCGCTGGCCCAGCGCGTGGCGCGGCGCATCGGCGAGCATGCCGGCCTCGCGGTCGACGCCGTCGTGCCGGTGCGCCGCATACCGAAGACCACCAGCGGCAAGGTGCAACGCCACCTGCTCGAGGAGGAATACCTGGCCGGCGCCTACGACGCCGACCTCGCCGCGCTGCGTGCGCTGGCCGCCGCCGGCGGCGTGCGGCTCGATGGCGGGAGCGGCGTCGAGGCGGAACTCCAGGACATCTGTGACACCGTGCTGGAGGGCCAGCGCATAGGCCCGAACGACAGCCTGTTCGACGTCGGCGTGAGCTCGATCAAGCTGGTCGGCATGCAGGAGCGCATCGAGCAGCGCTGGCCCGGGGTGGTCGACGTCACCGACATCTTCGATCATCCGAGCATCGCCGAACTCGCCCACCTGATCGAAGCGCGCCTGCAGCGGAGGCAGGCCCCATGAGCGAGACCTCGACACCCAACGCCGCGGCCGCCGCGCGCGCGCTGCTCGCGGTGCGGCGCGGCGCGCCTCGGCTGCGCGCGCTGCCCGCCCCGCTGGCGCCGAAGACCCTGGCCGAAGCCTACGCGATCCAGTACGCGATGCTGCGCGAGCTCAACAGCAGCATCGCCGGGTGGAAGGCCTCGATGTCCGACGCCGCCGACGGCATCTGCGCGCCGCTCCCGGCGAGCGCGGTGCGCGATGCGCCCGCCTACCTCGTGCCGGGGCGCTTGCCCACGCAGCAGGACACGGGCTTCGGCGTCGAAGCGGAAGTCGCCTTCCGGCTCGGCAGCGACCTGCCGCCGCTGCGCGCCGGCGCCCGCTACGAGCGCGACATGGTGAGCGACGCGCTGGTCAGCGCGCACGCGGTGATCGAGGTCGTCGTCAGCCGCTTCGTCGACGCCGCCGCGGTCACGCAGCTCGAGCGCGTGGCCGACAGCTTCATGAACGAACTGCTGATCGTCGGCCCGTCGTGCACGACGTGGCGTTCGCTGGCGCTGGCGCAGTTGCCGCTCGAGCTGCGCGTCGACGGCAGGCCGGTGCACCAGGCGCGCGGCGGACATCCGCTCGACGACCCGCTGCTGCCGGTGGTGTGGCTCGCCAATCATCTCTCCCATTTCGGCCAGGGGTTGCGCGCCGGCGAGGTCGTGACGACCGGCAGCTGGAACGGCGTGTACGCGGTCAAGGCCGGGCAGGAGGTGTCCGCCTGGTTCGATGGCCTCGGCACCTCGGTCGTGCGTTTCTAGCGCCGCGGCCCTCAGGCGGTCGGGGCGCCCTGCTCCGGCGGCGCCAGCTTCCAGCGCCGGTGGGTCCAGGCCCAGTCCTCCGGGTGCTCGCGCACGAGCGCCTCGACGCGCGCGGCGTAGCGGCCGATCAGCGTCGGCACGTCCAGCCGTTCATCCGCCCGCGCCAGCGGTTCGAATCGCGTCTCGTAGTAGCCGCGGCGCAGGCGCCGCAGGGCCATGAAGTACACGGCATAGCCGCCGGCGCGCGCGATCTCCGCGGGGCCGGGGAAGAAGGCCGTATCCCGCCCGAGGAAACGCAGCCACACGCGTCCGGGGCTGGAGGTGGGCACCTGGTCGGCGACCATGCCGATCGCGTGCGCGCTGCCGCGGCGGCGCAGCACTTCGCGCAGCAGGCGCTTGCCCGGCACCATGCGCGTGCCGAAGCGCCCGCGCAGCCCGAGCATGAGTCGGTCGGCCGCTGCGCTGTGCGGTGGCTTGTAGGCAGCGAGGAACGGCGCACCGAGACCGAGCGCGAGCGCCTGCAGGAGCCACTCCCAGTTGCCCTGGTGCGCCGCGAGCACCAACACCGGCGTGCCGCCCGCCAGTTGCGCGCGCACCGCCGGCATGTCGGGCAGCGCCATGCGCGCGCGCAGCTCGTCGGCGTCCATGCTGGCGAGGCGCGGCAACTCGAACAGCACGGCGGCGAGCGAATCGTAATGCCGCCGCAGCACGCGCTCGCGCGTGGCGGCGTCGAGTTCCGGGAGCGCCGCGGCCAGGTTCGAGCGCGCCACCGACACGCGATAGCGCAGCACGTCGCGCATCAGGAACGCGAGCGCCGCCGCGAGCGCGTACATCACCGGCAGCGGCACGCGCCCGAGCGCGCGCAGCCACCAGGCCGGCGTCGACGTATCCTTGTTAGAATCCACGGCGGCCCGCAGTCTAGCAGCGCCCGGCGGGGGCGCGGAGTACGCCATGCTCTGGATCAAGTGCTTTCACGTGCTGGCGGTCATGGCCTGGATGGCGGGCATCTTCTACCTGCCGCGCATCTTCGTGCACTACCAGGAGGGCCGCGCGGCCGGCGAGGACGTGCGCCGCCTCGTGACGATGGCGGTTCGCCTGTACGGCTTCATGACGCTGATGGCGATCGCGGCGCTGGCGCTCGGCACCTGGCTGTGGCGCGGCTACGGCTACGCGGGCACCTGGCTGCAGGTGAAACTGCTGCTGGTGACGGGCCTGATCGGCTACCACCTCGCCTGCCGGATGTTCGTGCAGCGGCTGCGCAACGATGCGGTGCTGCCGGGAGGCCTGGCGCTGCGGCTGTTCAACGAAGCGGCGCTGCTGCTGGTCGTGCCGATCCTGATCATGGCGGTCGTCAAGCCGTTTGGCTGAACAGCGGCCGCTCCGGGCTGGCACGCGCCAGCCGCGCGTCGAAGGCCATGCAGATGTTGCGCAGGAAGCCGCGCCCGGCCTCCGTGACCCGGCAGCCGTGCGCCTCGAGCTCGACCAGCCCGTCGTTGGCGAAGGTGGCGAGCCGCGTGGCGATGTCGTCGAGGAACGGCGTCGCGTCCGCGCCCGTCCAGCGCGTCTCCATGCGCGTCATCAGGTTCAGGATGTGCCGGCGCAGCACCTGGTCCTCGGCGTCGAGCACGTGGCCGCGCTGGATCGGCAGTTCGCGGCGCGCGATGCGCTCGTGGTACTGCTGCAGCTCCTTCTCGTTCTGCACGAAGGCGTCGACCGCATCGCCGATCGCCGACGCGCCCAGTCCCAGCAGCGGGCGCGTGAACGCCTCGGTGTAGCCCATGAAATTGCGGTGCAGCGTGCCCGCGCGCGCGGCCAGCCACAGGCTGTCGGTCGGCAACGCGAAATGATCGAGGCCGACCTCGCGGTAGCCCGCGGCCTCCAGGCGCTCGCGCGCGTGCTCGTACAGGGCGCGCTTGTCGCGCCCCTCGGGCAGGTCGACCTCGGTGAAGCGCCGCTGCCCCGGCTTGATCCACGGCACATGCGCGTAGCCGTACAGCGCGATGCGGTCGGGCTTGAGCGCGCACACCTCCGACATCGTCAGCTCGATGCTGGCCCGTGTCTGCAGCGGCAGGCCGTAGATCAGGTCGTAGTTGACGCTGTCGAAGCCGAGCCGGCGCGCCTCCTCGGTCACGGCGCGCACCTGCGCCACGCTCTGCACGCGGTTGACGATGTCCTGCACGGCCGGGTCGAAATCCTGCACGCCGAGGCTGATGCGCCGGAAGCCGTGCTGCGCCAGCAGCCGCAACTGCTCCGGCGTGGTGACGCGCGGATCGACTTCGATCGACAGCCTGGCCTCCGGATGCAGCGTCACGGCGCCGAGGATGCCGGCGAGCAGCGCGTCGAGTTCGGGGGGATCGAGAAAGGTCGGCGTGCCGCCGCCCAGGTGCAGCTCGCCGAGTTCGAGCGGCGCGCCGTCGAGCCGCTCGCGGTACAACGCCAGTTCGGCCAGCACCGCCTGCACGTACGGCATGATGATGGCGTGCGTGCGCGTCACGCGCGTGTTGCAGCCACAGAACGTGCACAGCGCGCGGCAAAACGGCACGTGCACGTAGATCGAGGCGCCCGGCGAGCCGCCGGCGCCCAGCGCGGCGCGCAGGTGCGCGAGCCACTGCGCTTCGTCCGGCGTCGCATCCCAGTAGGGCACGGTCGGATAGCTCGTGTAGCGCGGGCCGGCCACGTCGTACTTGGCAAGCTTCGCGCTGCGCTCGGCGGCGTTCACGTGAACATCTCCTTTTCCAGCCGCAGCACCAGCCGCACGTTGTCTTCCGGCGTGTGCTGCAGCACGCCGTGCCCCAGCCCGCAGACCCAGGCCGCGCGCACCGCCGGCGGCAGCGCGGCCACCGCGGCGAACACGGCACGCACGCGCGACTCGAGCTCCGGCGCGGGCAGGTGGAGCCATTCGGGATCGAGGTTGCCCTGCACGCACCAGCGCGGCGTCTGCTCGCGCAGCGTCGCGGCGAGGTCATGCCGCCAGTCCACGCCGAGGCATTGCAGCGGCAAGGGATCGAGCGCGCGCCAGTGCGCCGGGCCCGTGTCGCGCGAATAATAGATCAGCGGCGTATCCGGGCAGGCGGCGCGGAAGCGCTGCACCACCGCGGCGAGCGGCGCGACGGCGTGCCGTTCGAACTGCGCCGGATCGAGCGCGCCCGCGGCCGTGTCGAACAGCGCGACGCAGTCGGCGCCGGCGCGCGCCTGCAGCACCATGTTGCCGGCGAGCAGCTCGACCAGGCGCTCGCAGAATCCCTCGTACAGCCCGTCCTCGAGCCCGAGCAGGCCGGCCCGCGTGAAGCCCTCGTGCGAGCCCGCCACCGCGTACGCGTACAGCGTGAACGGACCGCCGACGAAGCCGATCAGCGCGCGCGCGGCCCCCAGGCGCGGCCGCAGCAGCCGGATCGCCTCGGCCTGGAATTCCATGTGGTTGGCGGCACCGGCGCCGCGTCGGAGCCGCGCCAGGTCGGCGCGGTCGCGCAGGTACCAGTCGAGCTTGGGTCCCGGCTCGTAGCGCAGGCCCATGCCCATCGCCTCGAGCGGGAACAGCAGGTCGGAGAACAGGATCGCGGCATCGAACCCGAAGTCATCGATCGGCCCCATGGTGACTTCGGCCGCGAGCTGCGGCTCCTTGCACAGCGCCATGAATTCGTGGCGCTCGCGCAAGCGGCGGTAGTGCTGGTGGTAGCGCCCCGCCTGGCGCATGAACCACACCGGCGGCCGGCCGGCATTGCGTCGCGCCAGCGCGGCGCCCAGCAGGGTCTCAGTCATGATGCATCTCGTTCAACAGGTAGCCGACGCCGCGGATGCTGCGGATCACGTGCGGCTCGTCGGGGTCGGGTTCGACGAGTTTGCGCAGCCGCACGATGAAATTGTCGACCGTGCGTGAAGTCGGGAATTCGTCCGCCGACCAGGCCTTGTCGAGGATCTCATCGCGGCTGACCGCCTTGCCGGAGCGGCTGGCGAGCAGCCGCAGCACGGCGCATTCCTTGTGCGTCAGCGCGTGGCTGACGCCGTCCACTTCGGCGCTGAAGCGCTCGAAGTCGACACGCGCGCGGCCGATGCGCACCACGCCGCGCATCTCGCCGGGCAGCTCGGCCAGGTCCTGCGCGCGCTTCAGGCAATTCTGGATGCGCAGCAGCAGCTCGCGGAAATGGAACGGCTTGGTCACGTAGTCATCGGCCCCGAGCTCGAGCCCGCGCACGCGCTGCTCGGGATTGCCGTGCGCGGTGAGGAACACGATTGCGCACCGGGGCACCGCGCCGCGCAGTTCCGCGGCAAGCTCGAAGCCGTTGCCATCGGGCAGGCCGACATCGAGCAGCGCCAGCTGCGGCGCCTGCGCCCGCCACGCCTGCCGCGCGCGCGCCGCGGACGCGGCCAGCGTGACCTGGTAGCCGGCGGCCTGCAGCCGTTCGGCCAGCGTTTCACCGACGTTCTTCTCGTCTTCGACGACCAGCAGCTGCGCCGGATGGCTCACGGCGCCACCGTCTCGCGGCTCGCGGCGAACCGCAGCTCGGCGCGGAATCCCTGGCCCGGCGCGCTGTGGAATTCGGCGCGGCCGCCCATGCGCTCCATCAGCGCCCGCACCAGGTACAGCCCGACGCCGCTCCCGCCGGAGGCGGCGCCGCGACCGAACAGGCGCCCGAGCTGCTGGGCGCGCACGGCCGTGCCGGCGCCGTCATCGCGGTAGTCGAGCAGCACGTGTTCGCCGCTGGCGCGCGCCCGCAGCTGCACGCGCACGCAGTCGCGTTGCGCGTGCCGCACGGAATTCTCGACCAGGTTGCGCAGGATCATCTGCACGGCCGCCGCATCGGCGAAGATCGGCGGCAACGCCGGGGGCAGCTCGACCGAGGTGGCGACCCGCGCGCCAAACGCGGCCACGATGCCCTGCAGCGTGCGTTCGAGCCAGCCGTGCAGCGGCACGGACTGCTCCGCCAGCGGCCCGCCGCCCTCGATGCGCGCGAGCTCGAGCGTCTTGTCGATCTGCGATTCGAGCCGGTTCGAGTCCTCGAGCAGGCGGCGCGCGAGCTCGGCGCGCTGGTCGCCCTCGGCGATCGCCTCGGCCTGCAGGCGGATGCTGGTCAGCGGCGTGCGCAGCTCGTGCGTCACCGCGGCGAAGAACGCCTGCATGCCGCGCGCCCGCCAGCTCTCCCGCCAGTACAGCCAGGCGAGCAGCGCACTCACGGCCAGCAGCAGCAGCAGGAACACCACCGACTCGCCGACCACGCGCCGATGCGTCGCGGCCGACTGCGCGGCGACGACGCTGTCGGTGCTGCCCGTCAGCGACTGCAGCTCGCTGATCTGGTGCGCCTGGCTGATGACCAGCGCGACCCAGCCGGCGCCGAGCATCAGCACGAGCACGATCCACAGGGCGGCGAGCGCGGCGATCAGCCGCACGCGCCGGGCCGGCATGACGCTCAGGCTCCCCTGCCCGGCCTTGACGATCATGTGCGCAGCCAGTCCCGCCAGTGGCGCACCGACGGAAAGATCAACGGCGCGATGCCGGCGCGGCGCAGCGTGTCGGCGGTCTTGCCCGGCCCGCAGGCGTGCTGGCAATCGGCCCCGGCGGCGCTGCGCCAGCGTTCGAACTGCATGCCGCTGTGCCACCAGGCCTGCAGTGCGCCGGCCGGCCCGCGGCCCGTCCCTTCCACACGGGCGTGGCGATAGGTGGCCAGCACCGGCACCTCGCCCCAGCCGGCCGCGCCCTCGGCGTTCGTCAGCGCGAGCCACTGCGGCGCGGAAGGCAGCGCCAGCAGCGCAGAGCGCACGGTCGGTTGCAGCGCGCCGAATCCCAGGGATTCAGCGCAGCCCTCGACCCACACGCCGCGGGCGGCGAGCGCAAACCAGCTCTCGGTGCCGGACACCCAGATGTGCCGGCAGCGGTTGACCACGGCGGCCGGCAGATCCGGCAGCGCGCGGCGATGGGCGATGAACGCCGCGCCGCAGCCCGCGAGGCGCTGCGCGCACTGCGCAGCGGCACCGTCGATGGCTTCGACGGCGGGCGCGGGTTGCTCGCTGCCATCCCAGGGGCGCAGCGGCGCGCGCGGCGGCGGCGGCAACGCCCAGTCGAGCTGCGGCGCCGCGGCGCCCTGTTCATCGGCTTCACGCCGGTACAGCAGCGCCCCGAGCCCTTCGACCTGCACCTGCGTGGCGCCGAAGCGCTGCTGGCAGCCGCCGCCGCGTTGCGCGAGCAGCGCCCGCTCGGCCGCGACCGCAGCGCGCGTGGCCGCATCGTCGAGCGCCGCGAGCAGCGAGCGCGTGCGCGCGTCATCGGCGCGGCACTCGATCGCCAGCGCACCCTGCGCCGGCGCCGTCGGGCACAGCGTCAGCGGCAGCAGCATGCGCGGCAGGCCGGCCAGCAGCTCACGCAGCACCGCCGCGGCGCCGACGGTCTCGTCCTGGCAGAGCCGCGCGAGGCCTGCGAAGGCCAGGATCACGCCGTCGAGGTGCCGCTCGCTGCCGCGCGCCTCGCGCAGCCGGCGCAGCCGGGTGTCGACGTTGCCGCGCAGTTCGCACAGCTCCACGCGCGGCGCGCCGGGCAGCGCGCGCTGCAGGAAACCGGGCACGAAGGCCTGCCGGCGCGGCGAGGAACTGCCGATGCGGAGCGATGCGCCACCGGCCAGGCGCTCGGGCACATCGGCGGCGAACAGCACGATGTCGCGCGGATTCTCGCGCGCCGGCACTGCGGCCAGATGCAGGCTGGCGGGCCGCTCGAGGCTCAGGTCCTTGAACGAGTGCACCGTCAGGTCGACCGAACCGTCGCGCAATGCCGCGTCGATCTCGGCGGTGAAGAATTCCTTGCCGTCGACCTGCGACAGTGGCGTGTCGAGGATGCGATCGCCGCGCGTGTCGATGCCGACGAGTTCGACGGCCAGGCCGGGATGGAGCCGTTCGAGGGAGCGGGCCACGGCACTGCTCTGGGCCCTGGCCAGCAGGGAACGGCGGGTGCCTAGCCGGAGCGGCCGCTGCGTCATCCTCGGTGAAACCCCTGCGGAAAGTTCAGGGGCCAATAGTCGCAAATGCGGCGAGATCTTCCCAGCCATGCGCCTGCGTGGCGCTGGTTCCGAGCGAGCGCAGCACGGCTTTCTCGGCGCAGCAACGCCGCGCCCGCGCCAGCTGCGCGCCGCGCTGGTCGGACTGCGCACGCAGCATGTCGAACAGTTCGGACAGGCCCGTCAGGCCCGGCACGCCCGCCCAGTTCGCGTCGCCTGCCTGGCCGAGGCCCAGGTGCACGATGCGTCCGCCGCTGCGCGGCCGCGAACGCCACGCCGCGATGCGCGCGGCATCCCGCGCCGCATCGGCCGGCACGCACAGCACGACGTCGCTGGCCTGCGCCCAGGCCGCCAATTCGGCCGGCTCGCTGCTGTCGAGCACGCGGCAGGTGCGCGTCGCGTAGCGCTCCTGCACGAGCCGCGCCAGCTCGACGGCGCGATCATGGGTGCGGTTCCAGACCAGCAGTTCGTTGGTCTCGATCCAGGGCGCCACGGCCTGCGCCAGCTGCCCGGCGCCGACCAGCAGCGTCGGGCCCTGGCTGGACGTGCCGAGCAGGCGCCGCACCTGGGAGCCATAGGAAGCGCTGCCCAGGCTCGAGAGCTGCGTGGCGCGGACTTCCTTCGTGTCCTTGAACAACTGCTGCACCCAGCTGCCCAGCTGCCGCGACAGCAGGCTCGGCACGGCGCTGAACGCCCGCCAGGATTCCTTGATCTGGCCGAATATCTCGGTCTCGCCGGCCAGCCGGCTCTCCAAGCCACAGGCAAAGCGCAGCAGGAAAGCGTAGGCCTCGGCGCCCGAGGCACCCTGCGCCCGCGCCGCCAGGGGCAGGCGCTCGATGAGCTGCGCGCGTGCCGCGTTGCCGGCGGTGACGGCCACCACCCGCTGGCAGGTGGCAATGACCCAGGCCTGCTGCAAACCAGTCGCCGCCGCGAGTTCGGCCGGGGTCAGCGTGAACGCGCCGGCGTCGAAATGCAGCACCTGGAGTTCAGCCAATTTCATGGATCCGAGACTAGCCGCGGCCGCCAGGGCTATTGTCACGGTCGGGTCACGCCCCGGGGCAAAGGATGTCCGGTGCGCGTGACCTGCGGCACATCCGGCCTGTCGGCGGGCGGCGACCGGAACTGCGACGGCGGTACACACCGGGACCGGCCCCACCCGCTAGATTTGCGGGTGAAATGGGCATTGGTGCACCTGTACTGCGGCGTTGGCGCCGCGGCCTTGGCCGGCTGCGCGGGCAGGCTTTCCCAGCCTTGCTGCTCGCTGCCGCCGTGCTCGCCTGCGGCCGGGCACACGGCGAATGCCTCGAACTGCCCGATTCCGACCTGCGGTCGCTGGCGGCGCTCGAAGACGTCGACGCCACGCAGGCCCTGGCCAGGGCGCGCGCGCTCATCGCCGCCGCGCAGGACGATCACGCGATGCCCCCGCTCCGTCGCGCCGCCCTGTACGCGATCGCGGCGCAGAGCAGCAGCGTGCTCGAACTCGACGCGGATGCGCGCGCCGACGCGCTCCGCGGGCTGGCGCTCACGCCCGCGGACGACAATCCGGTGTACCTGAGCCTGCTGGTCTCCTACGCCGAATCGGTCTACGACACGCCCGGGCTGCAGCAGCCGGAGGAGAAACTGTCGGCCCCCGTGGCGCGGCTGCCGGTCGGCTCGGTCGGCCACGTCTGCGTACTGGGGGCGCTCGGCTGGATGCAGCACCGGCTCAACCGCGACGACCTCGCCGTCGTCACCTTGACCAACGCCTATCGCGAGACGGCACCGCCGCGGCTCGCCCACCAGCGCGCGCGCGCCGCCGAGGCGCTCGCGGCCGTCATGGACGGCATGGGCGACTTCGACCAGGCCCTCGACCTGATCCAGGTGGCGCTGGACTGGGAACAGGCGCAGGGCGCGCAGCAGGCCATGTCGATCACGCGCTACGTGCGCGGCCAGGTGCTGCTCGAGAAGGGCGATGCGCGCGCGGCGCTCGTCGACTTCGACGCGGCGCGCACGATGGCGCGGGCGCTGGGCGACCGACAGGGCGTCGCCTATGCCGACCTGCGCCGCTGCGAGGCGCGCATCAGGCTGGGCCAGGATGCCGCCGCCATGGCCGATTGCGAAACCGCGCGCGCCGCCTTTGCCGCCGCCGGCGTCAAGGACATGGTCAAGCAGGCGCAGGCACTACAGGCGCGCGCCGACCTGGACCGGGGACGCAATGCGGCCGCGCTGGCGACGCTGAATGCCGTGCTCGACCACAACGGCGCCGATATCGTGCCGCACGCGGTGCCGGACCTGTTCGAGCTGCGCGCCCGCGCCAATGCCGCGGCCGGCAACTACACGGCGGCCTACGCGGACCTGCACGAATACGTGCAGCGCTCGCGGGAGGTCAACGAGGCCGACCGCGCCCGCAGCGGCAGCGTGCTGCGCGCGCGCTTCCGCGTCGACAGCGAGGTGGAGCGCAACGCCCTGCTGCAGCGCGAGCTGGCGCTGACGCGCGAACGCTCCGCGCTGCAGCGCGACCAGCTCGATCGGCGCGCCGACCTGTTGGTCGCGGGCGCGGCGTTGATCCTGCTGCTCAGCTACATCCTGCTGTCGCAACGCGGCCTGCGCCGGCAGCTGCAGCGCATCGCCACCGAAGACAGCCTCACGAAGCTCCCGAACCGGCGACGCACCGCAGAGCTCGCCACGGCCGCGCTCGACGCGGCCAGCGCGGGGCGCACGCCGCTGGTGCTCGCGCTCGTCGACCTCGATCACTTCAAGCTGATCAACGATGCCTGCGGGCACGCGGTGGGTGACCGCGTGCTGCAGGAACTGGCCGCACTGAGCCGCAGCATGCTGCGCGAGGGCGAGGTCATGGGACGCTGGGGCGGCGAGGAATTCCTGCTGCTGTTGCCGGCACAGCCGCTCGAGGCGGCGGTCGCGCGCGTCGAGGCGTTGCGTGTCGCGGCGCTCGACATCGGCCTGCCGCCATCGGCGGCGGCCGCGGCCCTGCGCGTCAGCCTGAGCGCCGGCCTGGCCTCCAGCTACGAGGGCGCGAGCTCGCTCGATGAAATCATCGCGCGCGCCGACGTGGCGCTGTACGAGGCCAAGCGCCACGGCCGCAACCAGGTGCGCGTCGCCGACGAGAGCCTGCAGGCCAGCAGCACCGCCGTCCGCCGCGCGTTGCGCGCCGCGCACGGCTAGCCGGCTAGAAGCTGTACTGCGATCTCAGCGCGTAGGCGTTGAAACTCTGCCCGATGTCGACGCCGACCGGCGGCGTGGCCGGCACCGGGCCGAACGGCGTGGCGGTCGCGCTCGCCGCCGGGTTCAGCCGATCGACGTTGACATGCAGCACATCGAGCAGGAAGCGCAGGTTCGGGTTCGGGTACCAGTTGAGCCCCGCCGCGGTGACCGTCTGGTCGCCCCCGCGCACGCCATCGGCCGGCGGCGCGAGACCGGCCAGGCCCGCGTGGTAGTTCAGGTCGGTGCGGCTGTAGCGCAACGCCACTTCCCATGCCCCGAGGCCACCGTGCCCGTCGAAGGGAATGTACGGGCGCGGTGACTGGTACGAACCATTGGCCGGGTTGTACCGATGGCTCTCGCCCGTCAGCACCCAGCTGCCCTCGACGTAGAAGCCGTTGAAGCGGGGATTCGACAGCGTCGAGGCGCGTCGCTCGACCGTGAACCAGGTGTCCTCGGCCTGCAGCAGCCAGTTCCGGTAGTTGGCCGCGAACTCGACCCCGGTCGCGCTGGCATGGCCGGCATCGATCGTGCCGGTGTCGATGAAGCGCGTGTCATCGACCCGCAGTTCGGGCCGATCGCGGAAGCGGATGCCGTAGCGTCCGCTGGCAACCGAAGGCCCCTGGTCGGGCGGATGCACGACATAGGTACCGTTGGCGCCGACATGCACGTTGTAGTCGTCGCTGGTCGCCAGCAGACCCGCGATCCGACCCACCACCGCGGTCTGCGCATCGAACACTTCCGCGTCGTTGACGGTGCGGCTGGTCAACGCGAGCGATGCCATCCAGCGCGCGCCGCTGCCGCGCAGCGCCAGCCCGAGGCGCCCGTCGGCGCCACCGAGCGAGCGCGACAGCTCAGCCGACGACGGGCGTTCGATGAACACCAGGTCATCGGGTGCCGTGCCGTCCGCCAGGTTCGCGGCCGGCGAGAAGGCGCCGAGCTGCAGGCTGAACGGGGCGAAGCCGTTGTAGGCGATCCATGCGTCATTGATGCGCGTCGGGCCTTCGGTGCCGCTGCCGCCGAGCTCGAGCAGCAGGCGGTAGTTGAAGGTGCGCGCGATCACGCCCTCGACGCCGAGGCGCGCGCGCCGGAAATACGCGCCATCGCTGAGGTCGCGCGCGGCGTCGGTCTCGCGATTGGCGGTCGCGCCGACCGAGCCGCGGCGGAAATCGCTGTCGAGGGGGCCGGCGGTGTCCTGGCTGTAGTGCGCCATGTCGGCCTGCACCAGCGCGCGCAGTGCGATCGACGAACGGCCATCGGCGCTGGTCACCGCCAGGCGGTTATTGGCGATCGACAGCTTCGGCTGTTCCTGCGCCGACAACCGGGACTGTGCCGCGGCCTGCGCCAGCTTGTCGATCTCCGCCTGCTGCTGCGCCACGGCCGGATCGGCCCTGGCGGGCGCCGCCTGCTGCGCCTGCAGCGCGGCAATCTCGGCGCGCTGCGCCTCGATCTGCTGCTGTTGGGCCGCGAGCTGCGCCTGCTGCGCCTCGAGCGTCTTCTGCAGCGCTTCGAGCTGCTGCTGCACGGTGGGTTTCGGCGTGGCCGCCTGGAGGGGCGAGGCCGCCGCGATCAGCAATGTGCCCGCGAGCACGCCGGCGTTCAGTTTGCATTTCATGCGAAGTACCCGTGCTGGTTCATTGCAGGACGATGAAGCCGTATTTCCCGAACGCGGCGCTGCCCGCGGGCCCGCGCAGGAACTCGAGGAAGGCGGCGGCCTGCGGATTGGCCGTCGCCGTCAACGCGATCGGATAGGTGATCGGCAGGTGCGTGCCGGCGGGAAACAGGTCGACGATGCGCACGCCGGGCTCGATCTTCGCGTCGGTGAGATAGACGATGCCGAGCGGCGCCTCGCCGCGCGCCACGAATGCCAGCGCGCTGCGCACGTTGTCGGCGCGCACCAGCCGATCGGCGATGTCGTTCCAGACGCCGAGCGTGGTGAGCGCCGAGCGCGCGTACTTGCCGACCGGCACCGCGTCGGGATCGCCGGTCGCGAGCCGGCCGCCATGGAGCGCGGCCCGCAGCGGGAAGCCGGGCGCGATCTTCAGCTCGATCGTGCTGCCCGCCGGCGCGACCAGCGCCAGGCGGTTGCCGAGCAGGTTGCGGCGCGTGTCCCGGCGCACCAGGCCCCGCTGGTCGAGGTAGTCCATCCATTCCTGGTCGGCCGAGAAGAACACGTCGGCGCGCGCGCCGCTCTCGATCTGCCGCGCGAGGAGCGAGGTCGCCGCGAAGGAATACGTGATCGTCGTGCCGGTCGAGGCCGTGTATTCCCTGCCCAGCTCCTGCAGCACGTTCGTCAGCGAGGCCGCGGCAAACACCGTGACGCCGTCGCGCTGCTCCGCCGCGCAGGCACTCCACGGCAACAGCAACGAGAGCGCCAGTGCGGACAGCCATTTCTTCATCATGCGGAAACCCTCGCGTGCGCTCGTTATATTCAACTGGATATATCGTGACCGGTCGAGGCACGCCTGGCAAGGAGCGGATGATTTCGCGCCCGCATGGCGCTACAGTCGCGGCCTTCGGAGAACCGGCCATGACGCATATAGACACGCGCGTACGCATCCGCTTCGACGCCCAGCTGGCCATCGGCCCGGGGCGCATCGAGCTGCTCGAAGGCATACAGCGCAGCGGTTCGCTCTCGCAGGCCGCGCGCGACATGAAGATGAGCTACCGCCGCGCCTGGCTGCTGATGAAGAGCCTGAACAGCGCGCTCGCCGGGCCGGCGAGCATCGCCGCCAAGGGCGGCCGTCGCGGCGGCGGCGCGACCGTGACCGCGCTCGGCCGCGAACTGATCCGCGCCTACCGCAGCTTCGAGGCGCGCGTGACGCGCGAGAGCCAGCGGCGCTTCGCGCGCTTCGCGCCCTCGCCACGGCGCCGCGAAGCGCTGCGATGATCGATCCGCGCGATGCGCGCGCGGTGCTTGCCTGGCGCAGGCTCGAGCGCGACCGGCTCATCGCCGCACGCCTCGCGCTGGCCGCGGACGAGCGCGCCGCGCGCGCCCGCGCCATCGCCGCCGAACTCGAGCGCCGCATCGCGCCGGGAAGCGCCGCGCTCGTCAGCGCCTACTGGCCGATCCGCGGCGAACCCGACCTGCGTCCCTGGATGCACGCCGCCTGCGAGCGCGGCCTGCGCATCGCGTTGCCGGTGGCGGTCGCGCTGCGCCAACCGCTGCAATTCCGTGAATGGCGACCGGGCGCCGCGCTGGCGCGCGGGCTGTGGAACATCCCGTATCCGGCCGACGGGGCCGAGGTCACGCCGGATGTGCTGCTCGCCCCGCTGGTCGGGTTCGATGCGGCCCACTATCGGCTCGGCTACGGCGGCGGCTTCTTTGACCGCACGCTCGCCAGACTCGGCGCCGCCGCGCGGGTGTTCGGCGTCGGCTATCGCGAGGCCGCGATCCCGACGATCTACCCGCAACCCCACGACATCGCCATGCATGCGATCGTCGCCGCCTGAAGGAGGCGCCACCATGCGATGGATCGTATTTCTACTGGCCGCCTGCGTGAGCATGACGGCCCTGTCGCAGCAGATGGCGATCACCTTCGACGACCTGCCCTCCCACGGTCCACTCCCGGCCGGCATGACGAGGCTCGAGGTCGCCCGTTCCATCCTCGATACGCTGCAACGACAGCATCTGCCGCCGACCTACGGGTTCATCAACGGTGGCCGCGGCACCGGGGAGCCCACTTCGGCCGCCGTGCTCGAAGCGTGGCGCGCGGCAGGCCAGCCCCTGGCCAACCACACCTGGTCGCACGGTGACCTGGACGCGGAATCGACGCAGCAGTTCGAGGCGGACATCGTGGCCAACGAGCCGCTGCTGCAGCGGCTGATGGGTCGCGAGGACTGGCACTGGCTCCGCTATCCGTACCTGCACGAGGGCGACACGCTGGCCAAGCGGCGCGAGCTGAGGCAGTGGCTGCGCGCGCACGGCTACCGCGTTGCCGAGGTGACGATGGATTTCGAGGACTACCTGTGGAATGCCCCGTACGCGCGCTGCCTCGCGCAGCACGATGGCGCGGCGATCCAGCGCCTGCACGACAGCTATCTCCAGGTCGCGGGCGAGTACTACGACGTGTTCCGCCGCGCATCGCAGCTCGCCTACGGGCGTGACCTGAAATACGTGCTGCTGCTGCACGTCGGCGCCTTCGATGCGCACATGCTGCCCGACCTGCTGGCGCTGTATCGCTCGAAGGGCGTGCATTTCATCGGCATGCCGGAGGCCCTGGCCGACCCGGCCTACCAGGATGATCCCGATATCGGCGATGCGGGCGGCGGCACGCACCTGGAACTGTTGATGCAGAGCCGGCACATCCCTTTCCCGGCCAACAGCAAGCCCTACAAGGATCTGGATGCCATGTGCCGCCACTGAGCGACGCGGTGCGGAAGCAAGCGCCGCATCGCGCCACGCCCGCTTATCTTCATTAATATGACCTTTTGTGAATTACATGTCGTAGACTGCCGGTTGTGGCAGGCAACCCCGGGCCTTGCGCTGGGGCACTGCCACACGGACTTGCGGGCGCACTGACAATCCCGAGGAGCGGAAATGGATCGAAGAACATTCCTCTCGATCGCCGCGGCGCTGGGGGCGACGCCCGGCTGGGCCCGCGGCACACCTGGGGCCGCACGGCCGGGCTGGCGAGAACGGCGCGATCTCTACCCGCAGGGCGTGGCATCCGGGGACCCGGACGAGCACAGCGTGCTGCTGTGGACACGCCGGCCGTACGGCGGCCGCGCCCAGCGCGAGCCGCTGCATGTCGAGGTCGCGCTCGACGCCGGCTTCCGTTCCGTCGTGGCGACCGTACGCACTTCGGTCTGCGCGGAGGCCGACTGGACCTGCCGCGTGCTGGTCGCGGGCCTGCAGCCGCGCACCGTCTATTGGTACCGCTTTTCCGATCGTGACGGCAACGGCAGCCGCGTCGGCCGCACGATCACCGCGCCTTCTGCATCGGACCAGCGGCCGGTGCGCTTCGCCTTTGTCTCGTGCCAGAGCGTCAACGAGGGCGCGCAGAACGCGTATCGCCGCATGATCTGGGAGGACGAGCGCGCCGCGCCGGAGGCGCAGCTGGGATTCGTGCTGCACCTCGGCGACTTCATCTACGAGGTCGTCGAGTACCCGGAGGAAGTGGCGCATCGCTACGACCGCACCATCTACGACATCGGCCGCATTCCCGATGCGCGCAAGGTCTCCAATTTCCACGTGCCGACCACGCTGGAGGGCTACCGCACGGTCTATCGCGGGCACATCAACGACCCCGACGTGCAGGATGCGCGCGCGCATTTTCCGTTCGTGTGCATCGGCGACAACCACGAGTTCTCGTGGCTGGGCTGGCAGAGCTTCATCAAGTACGGCGGACCGGCAGAGCCGGCGCAGCAGCTGCGCGTCGCCGCCAACCAGGCGTGGTGGGAGTACATTCCGGCGCGCGTGAACAAGGCGAGCGGCCCCGGCCTCGACAAGTTCGACGCGCCGAAAGTGAGCAACGCGCCCATTGCCAGTCTTGACGCCGACGGCTTCGGTGACGAGATCAACAACCGCATCGCCGTGGGCAGCATGACCGGCTACCGCTCGCTGCGCTTCGGGCCGCACGTCGAGCTGATCCTGACCGACTTCCACAGCTACGCGATGGAGGATCCCACCAGCCGGCCGGGCGCCGATCCCCTCTTCGATGACGCCTTCGCCGGCCTGATTCCGCAGGAAGCGCTGGAGATCCTAGATGCGGGCAGCGCGGCCAACGCCGGGAATCCGCCGGCGGAGATCGCCTTCGGCACGCAGCGGGTACCCAACTTCCGCCAGAGCGAGCCGCCGCACACGGTCCTCGGCCGCGTGCAGAAGGCCTGGCTGAAGCAGCAGCTCATCTCATCCCGGGCCACCTGGAAGATCTGGGGCGCGACGAACGGCACGCTGGATGCGCGCACCGACCCGCAGAACCTGCCGCCCGGCCTGACCAAGCCCTGGCCAGGGGCGGGATTCGCGACCTACGGCGGGGGTGACTTCAGCAGTGCCTTTCGTGAACGCGCCGAGATCTACGACACGGTGCGCGATGCCGGCGTCGAGGGATTCGTCGTCGTGTCGGGCGACCGCCACAGTTTCTGGGCGGGCTATGCCGCCGCGGCCCTGCCGCCCGCGCTCTTCGAGCCGGTCGGCATCAGCTTCATCACCGGCTCGCTCTCGGCGATCGGCAATGCCGAAGCGCTGGAGCACGGCATGAAAGACCATCCGCTCCGGCCGCTGTTCGTTGCCAACCGCGAGGGCGCCGCGCCCGAGGCGACGGAGAACCTGCTGTTCAAGCACGGCGTGCGCACGGCCTGGGAATACGCGCAGTCCGGCGATCTCGCGCGTGCCCGCGCGCTGAGCAACCCCGATGTCGCGCCGCATCTCGAATTTGTCGACTGGGGCGGGCATGGCTACGCTGTCGTGACAGCGGCCCCCGATCACATCGACACGCAGTTCGTCTGCATCCCCCGCCCGATCACGCGGGCAGCAACGAGCGACGGCGGGCCGCTGCGCTACCGCGTATCGCATCGGGCCGGGCGCTGGCGCAAGGGGCAGCGCCCGCAATTGGAGCAGACGGTGCTGGAAGGCGATCCGAAGTTGTCGATCTAGGCTTGCGAGAACAGACGGTAATGCCGAAGTCCATGCGCGCCGCATCGCTGGCGGGACTCTCCCTGATTTTGCTCTGCTGGGGGAACGCTCGCGGCGAAAGTCCGGCCGTTTGGCAGCCACCGCCAGGCCATGCGCAGATCCCGATCTGGCCAGGCGCAGCCCCGGATGTGCAATCGGTGCCGGGGCCTGAAACCCTTGACGAAGGGGCGGTGACCAACGTCACCGTGCCTACGATGACCGTTTATTCCCCCAAGGAAAAGAACACCGGCACGGCAGTGGTCGTCTTCCCGGGAGGCGGATTCCAGATGCTCGCCATCGATCTCGAAGGCACGGAGATATGCGATTGGCTGACTGCAAGAGGCATCACTTGCATCTTGCTGAAATACAGGGTGCCGAGCGCGCCATATGTCTGGCAATGTGATTGCCGTCCCCACAACCGGTCAATATCGACGCCATCGCTGCAGGACGCGCTTCGAACATTGAGACTGGCCCGCTTTCATGCGGCGGAATGGGGCATCAATCCGCACAGGATCGGGGTGCTCGGCTTTTCAGCAGGTGGGTATCTGGTGGCGGAGGTGAGCACGCACTTCGCAACTCGTCTGTATGCGCCAACAGACGCAGCGGACAACGAGAGCGCGCGCCCCGATTTCGCCATTGCGATCTATCCCGGTCACCTCGCGCTGGCCGACAACGGCATTGCGCTGAATCCCAACATCAGGAACCACATCACCTCTCAGGTGCCGCCGACCTTTCTATTGCAGAACGAGGACGATCACGTGGACAGGGTCGAGGACGCGTTGAGCTACTACATGGCACTCAAGGCGGCCGGCGTGCCGGTGGAATTACATTCCTACGCGCAAGGTGGTCACGCGTTCGGACTGCGGCCGTCGACACTACCCGTGTCCGAGTGGCCCAGATTGGTCGAGAGGTGGCTTGAAACGATCGGCATGATTGCGCAACAGCCACCCTCGATTCGCAATCCAGATTCCGCGAGCGGCCCGGTCACCACGCGGTAACCGTCAATCAACGTCGGTGGACGCCATTTCATGTTTATCTCGGCATTTCATGAACTTAGCGCACGACATTGGACATGTCGGTGGAAGTGCCTGGAAGAGCGACTGGTGC
>DATKLZ010000096.1:0-2069 GCA_035542135.1 Steroidobacteraceae bacterium
AGTCAATCGGATGAGCAATGTACCGGCGGACCTCAAGTACGCGCGCAGCCACGAGTGGGTGCGCGAGCGCGCCGATGGCACGGTGGAGATCGGCATCAGCGACCACGCGCAGGCGGCGCTCGGCGACCTGGTGTTCGTCGAGGTGCCGGCCGTCGGCCGCGCCCTGGCGCAGGGCGAAGCCTTCGCCGTGGTGGAATCGGTCAAGGCGGCCTCCGACGTGTACGCACCGGTGGCCGGCACCGTGGTCGAAGTCAACGCAGCACTGGCGCAGGCGCCGGAGACCATCAACCAGGATCCGTACGGCAACGGCTGGATCATGCGGCTCAGGCCCAACGGCGCGCTGTCGGCCGCCGACCTGCTGGGCGCCGAGGCCTACGCCGCGCTGGCGGATGCCGGCTAGCATCCACATCCGCTGCGCACCGCGAGGAACGCCATGCCCTTCATTCCACACACCGAAGCCGACGTCGCCGACATGCTGGCTGCGATCGGTGCGCGCGACATCGAGGCGCTGTTCGACGAGATCCCGCCGGAGCTGCGCGTGCGATCGCTCGAGGGCGTGCCCGCGGGGTTGAACGAGCAGCAGGTGATGCAGCTGATGCAGGCGCGCGCCCGCCTCGATGGGCGGCCGCTGAATTTCATCGGCGCCGGGGCCTACGAGCACCACGTTCCGGCGGCGGTGTGGGCGATCGTCTCGCGCGGCGAATTCTACAGCGCCTACACGCCCTACCAGGCCGAGGCCAGCCAGGGCACGCTGCAGACGATCTACGAATACCAGTCGATGATCACGGCGCTGACCGGCGCCGAGGTCGCCAACGCCTCCGTGTACGACGGCGCCACCGCGGTCGCGGAAGCCTGCCTGATGGCGGTGCGCGCGAACCGCAAGTCCACTGCGGGTCGGGTGCTGCTTCCGCGCACGTTGAATCCGCACTATCGGGCCGTCGTGCAGGCATCGACGGGCGGGCAGGGACTGAAGCTCGAGGAGCTCGGCTACGAGCCCGGTCGCGGACGGATCGCGCCCGCCGCGCTGGACCGGTTCGCCGGGCAGGACGTCACGGCGCTGGTGATCCAGCAGCCGGATTTCTTCGGCAACCTCGAGGAGGTCGATGCGCTCACCGACTGGGCGCATGCGCGCGGCGCGCTGGTGATCGCCGTGGTCAATCCGACCTCCCTCGCGGTGCTCAAGCCACCGTCGGCGTGGGGTGCGCGTGGCGCCGACATCGTCGTCGGCGACGGGCAGCCGCTCGGCTGTCCGCTGTCCTCCGGCGGCCCGTACTTCGGCTTCATGGCCACGCGCATGGAATACGTGCGGCAGATGCCCGGCCGCATCGTCGGCCGCACCGTCGACCTCGACGGCCGGCCCGGCTTCACGCTGACGCTGCAGGCGCGCGAGCAGCACATCCGGCGCGGCAAGGCCACCTCGAACATCTGCACCAACCAGGGCCTGCTGATGGTCGCGGGCACGATCTACCTGGCGCTGATGGGCGCGGAAGGGCTCGAGCGCGTGGCCAATGCCTGCATGGCGCGCACCGCCGAACTGGTGGAGGCGCTGACGCGGCTGCCGGGCGTGCGCGCCGCCTTCGATGCGCCGCGCTTCCACGAGGCCGTGTTGCTGCTCGATCGTCCCGTCGCACCCGTGCTCGAAGCGCTCGCCGCGCGCGGCATCGAAGGAGGCTTCGACCTGGCCCATGACTACCCGGAACTCGGTCCGGCGCTGCTCGTGTGCGCCACCGAAGCGCGCACCACGGAGGACATCGGGGCGTACGCGGCGGCGATGCGGGAAGTGCTCGCGTCGGTGCGCGTGGCGTGACATGAACAAGAACGCCAATGATCACCAATCCATGCGCCGCGCCGGCGTCGAGCCATGCGGGCGGCCGTGGCGTGGCGATCATCGCCCGGAAAAACGGACGGCTGCGCTTCGCCCGGCAGCGCGGGCAGACCGCGCCGCCGGGCGGCGAGCCTCGCGCGGCCTGGCGCGCGCCATGGCGTGGAACCGCAAAAAGCTGAAAGGGAACCTGGGGCGCGCGCCAACGGCCGCGCTTCGGCAGCCGCCCATGTTTTTCCGGGCGATG
>DATKLZ010000097.1:0-8317 GCA_035542135.1 Steroidobacteraceae bacterium
CATCCTGCTCGACATCGAGATGCCGCGCATGGACGGCTACGAGGTCGCCGCGCAGGTGCGCGCCGACCCGCGGCTCGCCGACGTGCCGATCATCATGATCACCTCGCGCGTCGGCGAGAAGCACCGTGCGCGCGCGATCGAACTGGGCGTCGACGATTACCTCGGCAAGCCCTACCAGGAAAGCCAGCTGATCGACGCCATCACGCCGCTGGTCGCGCGGCGCCGCGCGCTGCAGGCCGCCGCCGCCGGCGCGTCGCGATGAGAGCGCTCCGATGAGCGAGGCGGGCAGCGAGATCTACAGCCTGCTGGTGCCGCTGGCCACCGGGCGCCTGCTGGTGCCGCGCGCCTGCGTGGCCGAGATCGCCGGTTACCAGGCGCCCACGTCGATGCCGGGCGCGCCACCGTGGTACCTGGGGCTGGTCAACTGGTCCGGCCGGCAGGTGCCGCTGGTGTCATTCGAGGGCGTGTGCGGGCAGGCCGTGCCCGCGCCGGGCCAGCGCGCGCGGCTGCTGGTGCTGCACGCGCTCGGCGACCGCCTCGACGCCGGCGCGTACGCGATCGTGTCGCAGGGTTTCCCGCAGCTGGTGCGCGTCAGCCCCGAGGTCATCCAGCCCGATCCGGGCGCCGCCGTGCCCGAGGGTGATCCGCTCGTGTGCCGCGTGCGCATGCTGAACGAGTCGCCGTGGATCCCTGATCTCGAGCGCCTCGAGTCGATGATCGCGGACGAAACCACCGTCGCCCGCAGCTGAGCGGCGCGCGGCGCGCGTGATCAACGTCGATGACACTGCCGAGCACCGGGCGCCCGTTGGCCCCGTCGCATCGGTGCCCGCGCAGTCGCGCGCGATCCATGCGTGGCCGTGACGCCCTGATCCGCGCGTTGCTGTCGATGGCGCTGGCCGGGGCCGCCGCGCGCGGCGCGTGCGCCGCCGCGGCGAGCTGCGAGAGCCTGCGTTCCTTCAGTTTGTCCGGCGGCGAGGTCTCGGGCGCGGCGATGGCCAGCGACGCACAGGCCGGTCCGTACTGCCGCGTGACGCTGCGCCTGCGGCCGAGCGCCGATTCATCGATCCGCAGCGAGCTGTGGTTGCCGCCGCCGCAGCGCTGGAACGGGAAATTCCAGGGCGTCGGCAACGGCGGACTCGCCGGCGACATCCCGCGGGACGCGCTCGCGGCCGGGCTGCGCCGCGGCTACGCGACCGCGGCGACCGACACCGGCCACGACAATGCCGCGGGCGTCGGGCGCTTCGCGCTGGGGCATCCCGAGAAGATCGTCGACTACGGGCATCGGGCGATCCATGTGACGGCGCTCGCGGGGCAGGCGATCACCACGGCGTACTACGCGCGCCAGCCGCGCCACCGCTATTTCGTCGGCTGTTCGCAGGGCGGCCAGGAAGCCATGATGGAGGCGCAGCGCTATCCCGCCGACTACGACGGCATCATCGCCGGCGATCCGGATTACCACCAGACACACCATGAAGTCGGCGCGCACCTGTGGGTCGTCAACGCGCTGTATGGCGACGGCGGCGCCGTGCTCGGCGAGCGCGAGGCCCGGCTGGTCGGCGCGGCTGTCGATCGCGCCTGCGATGCGCTCGACGGCGTGGCCGACGGCGTGCTCGAGGATCCGCGCCGCTGCGACTTCGATCCGGCGGTGCTGCAGTGCCGCGGCACGGACCACGACGAGTGCCTCAGCGCCGCGCAGGTGCGCGTCGTGCGGCGGCTGTGGGCCGGGCCGGATGAACTGGCGGGCGCGGGCTACTACCCGGGGCTGGAGCGCGGCGGCGAAGCCGGGCTGTGGGGCGGCTGGATCGTCGCCCGCTCGCCGGAGGAGAACACGCATGGCGCGCTCGGCCTGCCGTTCTTCAGGTACTTCGTCTACGACGATGCGCACTGGGATTTCCGCGATTTCGATTTTGGCCACGCGCCGCCGCAGATCGATGCGCGGCTGGCCGATGCGATCGATGCCGTCGATCCCGACCTGCGGCCGTTCGCGCAGCGTGGCGGCAGGCTGATCCACTACCACGGCTACAGCGATCCGGATATTCCGCCGCGCGCCAGCATCGACTACCACGATCGCGTCGTGGCGCTGGCCGGCGCGCGCGGCGAGGCGACGCGCGTCGACGGCTACTACCGGCTGTTCATGGTGCCCGGCATGGGGCACTGCGGCGGCGGGCCGGGTCCGAACCGCTTCGACATGCTCGCGGCGCTCGAGCGCTGGGTCGAGCAGGGCGCCGCACCCGAGCGCATCGTCGCGACGAAGTTCCGCGACGACGACGCGCAGCGCGGCGTGCTGCGCACGCGGCCGCTGTGCCCGTATCCGCGCGTCGCACGGTACCGCGGGCGGGGCAGCACGGACGAGGCGCGCAGCTTCGAGTGCCGCCTGCCGCCGCGCGACGCCGTCGAGCACTGAGCGCGGCAGGCGCGATGGCCCGGGTCCACGGCGCGCTCAGGCGCAGTGGCGAGTGGTAGCGCGATCCCCGGCGTTCGGGATCATGACTCCTGGTGGCGCCGCGACCAGGCCATGAACAGTCCGGGCCAGGCGTAGGCGGGTGCACCGGGATGCGCCGGCACGCCGAAGCCGTGGCCGCCGGCTTCGAAGAAATGCGCTTCGGCCGGCACCCGCGCGCGCCGGCAGGCCTCGAGCATCGCGAGGCTGGACGCGGCGGGCACCGTATCGTCGTCGAGGGCGTGCACCAGGCAGCACGGCGGCGTGTCGGCGCGCACGTGCTCGGCGGGCGAATGCGCCGCGACGGCCACGGCGCTGGCGCCCGCGCCGAGCAGGTTGTCGCGCGAGTAGTCGTGCCCCAGGCCGGGCTGGAGGCTCGCCACCGGGTAGACCAGCCCGACATGGTGCGGGCGCGCCGACAAGCCATCGGCCGCATCGACGGCCTCATAGCACCGTTCATCGAACGCGGTGGCCAGGTCGGCGGCGAGATGGCCGCCGGCCGAGAAACCGAGCACGCCGATGCGCTCGGCGTCGATCGCCAACCGCGCGGCCTGCGCGCGCAGCAGGCGCATCGCGCGCTGCGCGTCCTGCAGCGGCACGCGCTCGCGGCGCGCCCAGCCTTCGTCCGGCAGCCGGTAGGTCAGCACGAAGATCGCGGTGCCGGCGGGCGTGAAGCGGCGTGCGACGTCGATGCCTTCGTTCTGCACGGAGACGAAATTGTAGGCGCCGCCGGGGATCACCAGCAGCGCCGACCCGTCGGGCCGCTCCGGCCGGAACACGTTGATCTCGGGGCGTGCGATGCCGCGGATCCACAGGATGCGGCCGCCCACGGGGCCATTCATCGTCGGCGCGTAGGCGGGCGGCGTCGCCGGCATGCCGGGCGGATCGCCCGGCCACAGCGCGATGCGCTCGGCCGGCGGCCAGGGCGGCGCGGCCGGATCGCCGACGGCGCTCGTCGGCGGGTCGCCCCAGTCGGCTGCACGCAGGCCCGTGGCGCCGGCCAGCAGCACGCTGCCTGCCAGGAATGCACGCCGCTTCAAGTCGAACATCGAACGCTCCGCACCGCTGCCCACGCGCCGCTCCAATGATATTCTCGCCGGGAGATTGTGGCATCAAGAGAATCCGCCATTCCTGCCGCCGCCCGGAACCTTGAGCTCCAAGGGGGAACGACCATGACGGCCTGCGACCAGACCGGTGGAGATTTTTCGAGGCGGCGCGCACCTTCGCTGGCGCGCACGCGCGCTGCGCCGGGGCAGGTCCGCTACCACAACGTCATCGTCACGCCCGCGCGGCACTGAGCACGGCATGGTCGACCGGCGACAGGTACTCGCTTCCGCCTCGGCCATGGTGGCCGCGGCATGGCTGCCGCGCGTGCCGCCCGCGGCCGCGGCCGCGGCGCCGGGGGTCGATGAGTCGCTGCGCGTCGTCCGCTTCATCGATGAACAGCACGTCGAGCTGTACGCCGCCGGGGCCAGCCATCTCGTGCAGCGCGGCGATGTCGTGGCGAACTGGACCATCATGGAGATCGTGACCGGCGCCGACCCGTTCGTCGTGGTCGAGGATTTCAGCCGCCGCGACGGTCCGCTGCTGTACCTCGACATCGATGGCGTGGCCTACGACTTCGCCAAGTCGCTCGAGCCCACCTTCGCGGGCGCGGCGCCGCTGTACCTGGGGCATGCGCGCGAGGAGGTCATCGCCAGCGCGCGCGACCTGCTGGCCGACGAGTTGCTCGCGCGCCCCGGCGACCCCGATTACGCGCAGGTCGCCGGCATCTGCGCGCCGATCCGCAGGGTCGCCGGCGACATCTACAGTTTCATCGGCACGCCCGATACCTTCGACAAGATCGGCTTCACCTACGGTGGGCGCACCGCGAATTTCGAGCCGGCGCTGTTCCATCCCTCGATCGCGCCGATCTGTGCAGCCGGCAAGGTCTGGAATGGCCTGGTCGGCGGCTACCTGCCGGTGCTGCGCTTCCTGTACCCGGAGGACGGGGGCAACTGGACCGAGTTCCTCGCCTTCGCGCCGTTCCGCATCGTCGAGGGAAACCTGCACTACCAGCCCGTTTGGTATCGCATCAGCCGCATCGAAGGGCAGCGTCTGGCGTGGAGCCGTTGCTTCGATTCCTACCTGCCCTCGGCCGCGCGCGCCGCGGACGATCCGCGGCGCTACTACGCCGATCTGGCGGCGCTCAAGGATGGCTGGGACCGCCTGCTGCAGACCGCGATGACGACGGTGCTACCCGACGAGCGGCTGATGAACATGGCGCGCTTCAGCCTGGTGCGGGCGATGATGACGCGCCAGGCCGGCTTTCCGAAATACGGCGCGGTCGACAGGAACTACGGCGGCACCGAGCACGACGGCTTCCAGGACACCTTCACGGTGGAAACCGAGGCGATGCTCGAGTGGGGGCTGGTCGAGCGCGCCGGCCAGTGCATCGACAACTATTTCGGCGCCTTCGTGCGCGACGATGGCTCGATCCTGTATCGCGGCCCGGAGACCGGCCAGTTCGGCCGCATGCTGACCGTCACGGCGCAGTACTTCCAATCCGGCGGCGATGCCGCGCTGCTGCTCAAGCACCGCGCGCGCATCGACGCGGTCACGCAATACCTGCTGCGCCTGCGCGCCGCCGCGCTCGCGCGGCCAGCCGCCGATGCCGCGTACGGGATGCTGTCGGGCTGGAGCGAGGCGGATTCCTGCCTCGAGAAGGATCCCCAACGCTACGTGCAGCCGTACTTCTCCAACAGCGCCGAGGCGGCGCGCGGCTTGCGCGACCTGGGGCGCGCCTGGGAGTCAATCGGCCGCGCCCGCGCGGATGCGGCGTTGGTGGAGTGGGGGCAGCGCCTGCAGCGCGAGGCCACCGCGCTGCGCGCCGACCTGGCGACGGCCATCGCGCGCTCGACGCTCGTGCGCGAGGGCGAGCGCATCATTCCCTCGATCGCCGGCGTCGCGGAGCCCGAGCACGTCGCGGTGCCGCGCGATCCGCTCGATCCGCAGTACCGCGGCTATCGCGCCTACATGGAGCTGCTCCATTCGGGCATGCTGGCGCGCGAGCAGATCGCCTCGATCTGCGATTACCGCGCGCGGCATTTCGACGTGCTGCTCGGCGTGCCGACGGCCTATGCGTACAACACCAGGGAGATGGCGGGCTTCCTCGCCTACGGCAACGGCTACGGACTCATCCAGGCCGACCGCATCCGCGAGGCCCTGCTGCTCACGTACAGCACGATGGCGCACCAGTACACGCGCGGCACCTGGCTCGCGCCGGAGACGCGCAAGCCGCTGTCGGACGACGAGGCCGCGCCGTATTGCAGCCCGGCGCAACTGGCGGTGCCGTTGCTGTTGCGCTGGTTGCTGGTGTTCGAGGAGCCGGACGCCGAGGTGCTATGGCTCGGCCGCGGCCTGCCGCGGCAGTGGCTCGCCGACGGCCAGCTCACCTCGGTCGCGAGCGCACCGACGCGCTGGGGCCGCGTCGGTTTTGCGATCCAGCCGGCGCTGCATGCGCGCCGCATCGATGCACGCGTGAGTTTCCCGGTGCGCGGGGTCGCGGCACAGACGAAGCTGCGCCTGCGCACGCGCGCCGGCGAACGCCTCCGCTCCGTCACGCTGCAGGGGCGCCGCTGGCGGCAGTTCGACGCGACCGACGAGGTGATCATCCTGCCGCCCGGCACGGGCGGCGATCTCACCGTCGTGGCGCACTACTGAACGTCAGCTGGCCAGGTCGCCGCACAGCGCCTGCAGCGCCGCGAGCGCCGCCAGCGGCGCGGTCTCGGTGCGCAGGATGCGGGGGCCCAGCCGGCAGGCCTGGAAACCGTGGCGCTGCGCGAGCAGTTGCTCACGGCCGCTCAGGCCGCCCTCGGGCCCGACCAGCAGCACGACGGGACGTGGCGCCGTCGATAGCGTGCGAAGCGTGGCCGGCGCCTGCGGCACGAGCACCACCTTGAGTTCCTCGCCGCTGCCGCCGCAGGCGTCCTCCAGCGAAGTGATCGTGTCGACCTGCGGCAGCCGGTTGCGGCCGCATTGCTCGCAGGCGGCAATGGCGACGCTGCGCCAGTGCTCGACGCGTCGCCGCAGCGCCGCCGCGTCGAGCCGCACGACGCTGAACTCGCACGACAGCGGCACGATGCGCTGCACGCCGAGCTCGGTGGCCTTCTGCACGATGAAATCCATGCGCTCGCCGCGCGCCACGCCCTGCAGCAGCGTGATGTGGAGCGGCGACTCGCGCTCGATCGCGCTTGCCGCGCCGACGCGCACGCGTGCGCCCGATCGCTCGGCGCTCGCCAGCTCGGCCGCGTATTCGCCACCCTGGCCGTTGAACAGGGTCAGCGTGGCGCCGGCCTTGAGACGCAGCACGCGCAGCAGATGCGTCGAAGCGGCCGGCGGCAGCAGCACCTCGGCGCCGGAATGCAGCTCCAGTTCGACATGAATGCGGGTGGTACGCATCGGCCCCGCATTTTGGCATCATGCGAGGCCATGCAGTCCGGTTTTTCCATCGACGGGGCTACCGGTCTGCTGCGCGACGCGCGGCAGGTCCTCTCGCCGCATTTCGACGAACGACCGCCCGGCATGCAGCCGGAACTCATTGTCGTGCACGGCATCAGCCTGCCGCCCGGCGAGTTCGGTGGCCCATACATCGAGCAGCTGTTCACCGGCTGCCTCGATGCGGAGGCGCACCCGTATTTCGCGGCGATCGCGGCCATGCGCGTGTCGTCGCACCTGCTGGTGCGCCGCAACGGCGAGGTGGTGCAGTTCGTGCCCTTCGGGCTGCGTGCCTGGCACGCTGGCGCCTCGAGCTGGCAGGGGCGGCCATCCTGCAACGATTTCTCGATCGGCATCGAGATGGAAGGGACCGACGACGGCGCCTACGAGCCGGCGCAATACCAGGCGCTCGCCGGCCTGATCAGCGCGCTGTGCGAGGCCTATCCGACGCTGGCGCGCGAGCGCGTCGTCGGCCACAGCGACATCGCGCCCGACCGCAAGAGCGATCCGGGCCCGGCGTTCGCGTGGTCGCTGCTGCGCGAACTGTTGGACTAGATGCGTTGCCCGGGCACAGCCCGCTCGATCGGCCTCAGCGTCCCCGATCGCGCCGCCACATGACCTCGCTCCCCATCGCGCGCCGCGCCAGCACGCGCGCGAGCACGAACAGCAGGTCCGACAGGCGGTTGAGGTAACGCAACGCCTGCGGGCCGACCGGCTCGGCGCTGGAGAGCGCCCAGCAGCGGCGCTCGGCGCGGCGGCAGATCGAGCGGGCCATGTGGCAATGCGCCGCGGCCGCGCCGCCGCCGGGCAGCACGAACTCGCGCAAGGGCGGCAATCCTTCGTTCCAGCTCTCGACCAGCGCTTCGAGCGCCTCGACTTGCTGCGCGTGCACGACGACACTGCCGGGGATGGCCAGTTCGCCACCGAGATCGAACAGGTCGTGCTGGATCTCGAGCAGTTGCGCGGGCATCGGTGGCGGCAGATCCGGTTGCGCCAGCAGCACGCCGAGCGCGCTGTTGAGCTCATCGACGCTGCCACAGGCCTCGATGCGCGCACTGTGCTTGGGTATGCGGCTGCCGTCGGCGAGGCCGGTGCTGCCGTCATCGCCGGTGCGTGTCACGATCTTCGAGAGCCGATTGCCCATCCGGCCAAGCTACCTCATGTATCGCCGCATGGCGAGTTCCGGCCGCACGCGGACGCTTGACCGGCGGGCCCCGGGATCGTCAGACTACGGTCGTCCAGGTGCTCGTGCGGCGATCGGCGCCAGCGAGTGAAACGGGAAACCGGTGCAGCCTTCGAGGCGATCCCGGTGCTGCCCCCGCAACGGTAAGTGAGTCGATTCGGGTCACGAGAGCCACTGTGCCTTGAGAGCACGGGAAGGCGACCCGGAAGGGCTAGCCC
>DATKLZ010000098.1:0-6410 GCA_035542135.1 Steroidobacteraceae bacterium
GCTTCCAGCGGCGGCGAATAGCCCACCGGGATGCGCGGTGCGCCCAGGCGCGCCACCCTGCAGCCTGGCACCGCCTGCGCCACGCTGGCGACCACCTCGGCGCCGAACCCGGCCACCTGCACCGCCTCGTGCACGACCAGCAGCGCATGCGTGCGCCGCACCGACGCGAACACCGCGTCGCGATCCCAGGGCCAGAGCGTGCGCAGCTCGATCAGCTCGGCATCGACCCCGTGCGCCGCCAGCCGTTCGCACGCCTGCGCACACACCTGCGTCTGGCGCGACCAGCTGACGATCGTCAGTTGCCGACCGGCGCGCCGCACGGCGGCCTGCCCGAGCGGCACGCTCGCGGCCGCGTCGACCTCGCCACGCTGGCCCCACGACGTCTTGTGCTCCATCAGCACCACCGGGTCGTTGCTCGCCAGCGCACTGCGCAACAGGCCGTGCGCGTCGTGCGGCGTCGACGGGCACACGACGACCAGGCCCGGCACGTGCGCGAACCACGACTCGAACGACTGCGAGTGCTGCGCGGCAGCCGCGTCCCAGATGCCGATCGGCATGCGCAGCAGCATCGGCACCGGCTTCTGGCCGCCGAACATGTAGCGGTTCTTGGCCACCTGGTTGACGACCTCGTCGATGGCGCACAGCGCGAAGTCGACGACGCGCAGCTCGACCACTGGCTTCAGCCCGGCCAGCGCCATGCCGAGGCCGGCGCCGACGATGGTGGCCTCGGAGATCGGCGTGTCGATCACGCGCTCGGGGCCGAAGCGGGCCTGCAGCCCCGCGTACTGGTTGAACACGCCGCCACGGCCGACGTCCTCGCCGAGCACGACGATGCGCGGGTCGGCGGCCATCGCCGCGGCCAGCGCGTCGGTGGCCGCTTCGGCGAAGCTCATCGTGCCCAGCGTGGTCATCGCAGCCCCCTTGGCGCTGCGCGCCGTTTCCCAGAGGGGGAGCGAGCGCGCTTGGGAGCGGCCCGGCGCGCGCTCATCGCCACATCCCCGCGCCGGTGTTCTGCACTTCGTCGAAGGCCGCGCCGGGCTCGGGCCATGGCGCGGCCGCGGCGGCGGCCAGCGCCTGCTCGACTTCCGCGCGCGCGGCGCGATCGATCGCGTCGAGCTCGGCGGTCGCGCCGCCGGCGCGCTGCCACGTCGCACGCGCGCGCCCGATTGGGTCGTCGCTCCATGCGGCCTCGAGTTCGCTTGCGTCGCGGTAGCGTGCCGGGTCCACCGAGACATGGCCTTTCAGCCGGTAGGTCAGCGCGTGCAGCAGGCGTGGCCCGTCGCCGCTGCGGACCGCGCGCAGCAGCTCGCCGGCGGCGGCGTGCACGGCGAGCACGTCGTTGCCGTCGACGGTGCGCGCCGCGATGCCCAGCGCCTGCGCGCGCGCGGCCGCGCCGTCGCCGGCGATCAGCGGCCGGCTGGCGGTCATCGCGCTCCAACGGTTGTCCTCGCAGACGAACAGCACCGGCAGTCGATAGACGCGGGCCCAGTTCAGCGCCTCGAGAAACGGACCGCGGTTGATCGCACCGTCGCCGAAGAAGCAGGCCACGACGTGCGCTGCGCCGCGCAGCTTGAGCGCGTGCGCCGCTCCCACCGCGATCGGCAGGCCGGCGGCCACCACGCCGTTGGCACCGAGCATGCCCACGGAGAAGTCGGCGATGTGCATCGAGCCGCCGCGGCCGCCGTTGAAGCCGCTGGCGCGGCCGAACAGCTCGGCCATCGTGCGCGTCAGGTCGGCACCCTTTGCCAGCGTATGGCCGTGGCCGCGGTGCGTCGAGGTCAGCAGATCGTCGCGCTGCAGGTGCCCGCACACCCCGGCGGCCACGGCCTCCTGGCCGGTGGACAGGTGCAGCGGTCCGCGCACCGCCGCGCCGCCGCTGGCGTTCTGCCCGAATGCGGTGACGCCGCCCTGGCTGGCGCGCTCGGCGGCGTCTTCGAACGCACGGATGCGCGCCATCGTGCGGTACAGCGCAGCGAGCGTGTCGAGGTCGTCAGTCGTCGCCATGCGCCGCGTCGGTCCTCGTGCGATGGTAACGATGGTTACCCTCTGCCCGGATGGCCGTTATCCCTAACGGTTGCGACGGCGCTCGGCGCCGATCGGCGAGGGCTCATAATCGATTCAGCCTGCACGTTGACCTGCAGGACGCCATGACCGAGCCCATCATCGACGACACGCACGATCCCGCCCTCACGAGCTGGGTCGAGTCGGCCAACGAGGCGGCGGGCGACTTCCCGATCCAGAACCTGCCGTTCGGCCGCTTCCGCGAAGCCGGCGACTCGCAGTGGCGCATCGGCGTGGCGATCGGCGATCAGGTGCTCGATCTGCAGCGCGCGGGCCTGGTGCCGGAGCACGACATGATCCGCCTGATGCGGATGGCACCGGATGCGCGGCGCGACCTGCGGCGCGCGCTGTCCAAAGGCCTGGCCAAGGGCAGCACCCAGCAGTCGCGCTGGCGCGAGGCATTGACGCCGATGTCGCGCGCGCGGCTCGGGCTGCCGTGCCGCATCGGCGACTACACCGACTTCTACGTCGGCATCCACCACGCCAGCGCCGTCGGCCGCCAGTTCAGGCCGGAGAATCCGCTGCTGCCGAACTACAAGTGGGTGCCCATCGGCTATCACGGCCGCGCCTCGACGGTCCGTGTCAGCGGCCATCCGTTCGTGCGCCCGAGCGGGCAGATCAAGGGGCCGCAGGACGAGCGGCCGCGCGTCGGCCCGACGCAGCGCCTCGACATCGAGCTCGAGGTCGGCATCTTCATCGGCCGGCCCAATGCGCAGGGGCAGCCGATCGCGATCGCGCAGGCGGAGGATCACGTGTTCGGCCTCGCGCTGTTCAACGACTGGAGCGCGCGCGACATCCAGGCCTGGGAATACCAGCCACTGGGGCCCTTTCTGTCGAAGAGCTTCGCCAGCACCGTGTCGCCGTGGATCGTCACGCTCGATGCGCTGGCGCCGTTCCGCAAGCCGTTCGTGCGCCCGGCGGGCGACCCCGATCCGCTGCCGTATCTCGATTCTCCGCAGGTGCGCGCCCGCGGCGCGTTCGACGTCCAGCTGCAGGTGTGGCTGCAGACCGCGTCGATGCGCGCGGCGGGGTTCGGTGGCGACTGCATCAGCCGCTCCAATTTCGCCGAGGCGGCCTACTGGACGGTGGCCCAGCTCGTCACGCACCACACCGTCAACGGCTGCGCGTTGCACAGCGGCGACCTGTTCGGCTCGGGCACGCTGTCGGGCCCGCGCCCCGAGCAGGCTGGCTCGCTGCTCGAGCTGACCGAAGGCGGCAAGCGTCCGCTCACGCTGTCCAACGGCGAACAGCGCACCTTCCTGCAAGACGGCGATGCCGCGCGCCTGACCGGCCGCTGCGAAAGGGCGGGCTACCGCAGCATCGGATTCGGTGCCTGCGAAGCCACCGTGCTCCCGGCAGGATCGCCGGCGCCGGCGTTGTCCAGCGACGACGATCTCGACTGACGCATCTCGAGTCGACCGCCGCGCGTTGACGGAGATCAACCGGCCGCCCGCGCCAGGGCCCAAGATCGCCGCCATCGATGGCGCCCGTGTTTCGCGCGCCCGAGTCTTGGGAGTCGTACGATGAATCCACGCATTTTGTTTGGCCTGGTCCTGGCGGCCGCGTGTGTCGCGCAAGCCTTCGCCCAGCAGATCGTCTATCCCGCCAAGGGGCAAACGCCCGAGCAGCAGAAGAGCGACGAGGCCGCCTGCTACTCCTGGGCCGTGCAGCAGACCGGTTTCGATCCGGCCAAGCCGCCGCCCGCCGCGGCAGCGCCGGCGCAGCCGAAGACGGCCACCGGCACCACGCCGGGTGCCGGCGCGCGCGGTGCTGCGCGCGGTGCCGTGGTCGGCGAGATCGTCGCCGACGACGCCAAGAGCGGCGCGGCGGTGGGCGCCGTGGCGGCCCGCGGCCAGAGCCGCAGGCAGAATGCGCAGCAGGCGCAGGCGACACAACAGCAGCAGACGGCGGCCACGCAGCAGCAACAGGCCACGTTTGCCAAAGCCCGCGCCGCGTGCCTCGAGGGACGCGGCTACACGGTCAAGTGAATCCGTGACCGCCGTCGTTCGAGGTCGTCATCCAACCCTCTTCGGAATCCTGATGAACAAGTACAAGTCTCTTGCCTTCGTCGTCTTGGCGCTGTCGGGCGCCGTGGCCTTGCCCGCTGGGGCACAGCAGCAGCCCGGTGCAGGCGCCGCGGTGGTGGCGGCGTCGGCGCCGGGCAAGGCCACCGTGGCCCGCACGGTGAAGCTCGTGGCGACCGTCGAATCGATCGACGTGGCCAAGCGCGAGATCTCGCTGAAGGGCCCGCGCGGCAACGTCGTCGCCTTCGAGGTCGACCCCGCGGTGCGCAACCTCGAGCAGGTGAAAGTCGGCGATCAAGTGGCGGTGCGCTACCTCGAGGCGCTGTCGCTGACGCTGAAGAAGGACGGCAAGGAGTTGCGCAGCAGCGCGGAGTCGGGCGATGCGGCGCGCGCGCCCGCCGGCGAGCGGCCCGGTGCCGTGGCGGCGCGGCAGGTCGAAGTCACGGCCGACGTGATCGCGGTCAACGCGAAGACGCAGACCCTGACGCTGAAGGGCCCCAAGCAGACGGTGAACCTCCACGTGCCCGACCCCAAGCAGTTCAAGCTCGTGAAGGTGGGCGACCAGATCCAGGCCGTCTACACCGAGGCGCTGGCGGTGAGCGTGGAGCCGGTGGCCAAGAAGAAGTAAGGCAGCGGGCCGGGGCGACCGCGGGCATCGTCGCCCGTGGTCAGCCCGGCGCAGGGTCGCGCACGTAGACGAATCCGAGCGCGCCGATCGACAGCGTGCGGCCGTTGACGGTGGTGTACGACGCGACACCGAGCGACCGGTAGTCCGATACCAGTGCCGTCAGGGCGCCGACGCCGAGGGCCTTGGCGACGACGCTGCGCTCGGAGATCACCACCCTGATCCTGGCGCGGTGCTGCTCGGGCGACGGGTTCAGTGCGAACGCCAGCATCACGGCCGCGACGGCGGCGATCGCCGCGCCCAGCAGCCGGCTCATCGCGCGGCCGCCTCGGCGCGCAGGCGCCGCGCGCTGCGGCGCGCGAAATAGAACCATTCGTTGCCCGGCAGCGCACCCGGATTCGGGAACACGATGAAGCCGTCGCCCGGCGAGCACAGCTCGGTGCCGTCGGCGCGCCGGCCGATCAGCTCGCCCGCGCGCAGCGGCTGGTAGCTCGACCACTCGCGCGCGAAGCAGTCGTCCGCATGCAGGCGGTCGGTCACCTCGACCAGGCACAGCAGCTCGACATCGTCGCGCGCGGCCGGTGCCGGCTCATCCACCAGCGCAAGGAACGCGAGCGTGTTGCGGATCGCCCGATACGCCACTTCCGGCGCCTGCGGGTCGGCGTGCTGGCCGCACTCGAGCGTGATCGCGTAGCCGCCGCGCGAGCGCATGTATTCGGTGGTGCCCAAGCCGTAGCTCGGGTCGGTGTTGAGCAGGTGTGCCCGTTCGTCCGGGTTGGCGCTGGTGCGCTGCAGCCGGTTCTTCACGCCGCCGGCGTAGGTTTCGAGCCAGCCCTCGACGATGCGCCGCGGTCCCAGCCGCAGCGCGAGCGCTTCCTCGTCGCGCGCGTGGGCAAACGGTTCGAGCGCGCCGCTGTTGTCCGGCGGGCCGATCATCGCGAACGGCTCGCCCGGCGAATGGAACGAGTGCAGGTCGAGCAGCACGTCGTGCTCGGCCAGCAGAGGGCACAGCACGTTGGCGATGCGGTCCTCGTTGTCCACCGGGTCCCGGGTCGGATGCAGGTTTCGGTTCAGGTTGCGATCGCCCATGCGCTGGCCGCGCCGGTAGGCCAGCGGATTGGTCACCGGCACAAAGGTGACGCTGCCGCGCGCCAGTGTCCGTGCCCCGGCGTCGAACTCGCGCAAGACGCGTTCGATCGCCCGCGTGCCGCAGGTCTCGTTGCCGTGCACGGCACCGAGCACAAGCAGACGCGGCCCGGGCGTCAAGGCGCGCCATGAATGGGCGCGCAGCACCTGGTCGGCATAGACGGTTTCGGAGGTCACGGCGTCGTCAGTCCTCGGGCTTGCGCCGTTCGATGCGCAGCACCACCTGGTCTCGCGTGACCTCGCGACCCACCCTGTCCAGCGCGATCGGCCGCGGCCGACCCATTTCGTCCAGCGTCTGGTCACCGATCTCGACCAGCGAGCCGACGCGCACGCGATAGAACCCCGGCACCGGCGGGTCGTCCAGGCCGGGCGGGGCGCGCCGTTCGTGGGGCCGTGGCATCGGCGGTCCTTGCATCGTTGGCCTCCGGTCAGCGCAGCGCCCTGACAGTGCGCGCGCGTCTGCGCCGCGCCCGCAAGGCGGGTGACCGTGCCGGTGTCGACCCGTTCATCGATTCAGTTCCCAGTCAGGATTCGCAGTGGCGTTGTTGCGACGC
>DATKLZ010000099.1:0-25826 GCA_035542135.1 Steroidobacteraceae bacterium
CGCCGGGCCGTCGGGGCCGGCGAGCATGTCGACCGCGACGGTGTCGAACACCGCGTGCGCCATCTGGCAGGCGACCGCGCGCTTCCAGATCAGCGCGTAGAGCTTGAACTGGTCGGCGTCGAGGTAGCGCTCGATGTCGGCGGGCACGATCGCGGCCGAGGTCGGGCGCACCGCCTCGTGCGCCTCCTGCGCGTTCTTCGACTTGGTCTTGTAGATGCGGATCTCTTCGGCCAGCGATTCCTTGCCGTAGAGCTTCTCGATCGTGGCGCGGATCTCGGTCACGGCCTCGGCGGCCAACGTGACCGAGTCGGTGCGCATGTACGTGATGAGGCCCACGCTGCCCTCGCCGATGTCGACGCCCTCGTAGAGCTGCTGCGCGATGCGCATCGTGCGCTGCGCCGAGAAGCCGAGCTTGCGCGAGGCCTCCTGCTGCAGCGTCGAGGTGGTGAAGGGCGGCGAGGGATTGCGGCGGCGCTGCTTGCGATCGATCGTGAGCACCTTCAGCGTGTCGCCGGCCGCGCGCAGCGCGTTTTCGGCGGCACGGGCGCCGGCCTCGTCGGTGAAGCTGAACTGCTCGACCTTGCGGCCGGCGTATTCGACCAGCTTCAGCGGGAAGGCCTGGCCGCTGTGCTCGCCCTCGGCGTCGATGGTCCAGTATTCCTGCGGCACGAACGCGGCGATCTCGTCCTCGCGTTCGCAGATCATGCGCAGCGCCGGGCTCTGCACGCGGCCCGCCGAGAGGCCGCGGCGCACCTTCTTCCACAGCAGCGGGGAGAGGTTGAAGCCGACGAGGTAATCGAGCGCGCGGCGCGCCTGCTGCGCGTTCACCAGGTCGAGCGAGAGCTCGCGCGGATGCGTGACGGCCTCGCGGATCGCGTTCTTCGTGATCTCGTGGAACACGACGCGCTGCGCGACCTTGCCCTTCAGCTCGCCGCGCTCCTTGAGGATCTCGTGCAGGTGCCAGGCGATCGCCTCGCCCTCGCGGTCGGGGTCGGTGGCGAGCAGCAGCGCGCTGGCCTTCTTCAGCGCCTTCGAGATCGCGGTGACGTGCTTCTCGTTGCGCTCGATCTGGCGGTACTGCATCGCGAAATCGTGCTCGGGATCGACCGCGCCCTCCTTCGGCACGAGGTCGCGCACGTGGCCATAGGAGGCGAGCACCTCGAAGTCCTTGCCGAGGTACTTCTTGATGGTGCGCGCCTTCGCGGGCGATTCGACGATGACGAGGTTTTCTGCCATGTGCTCTAAAACGAAAAACCGCGGACGGGCCGCGGGTCAGGGTGGCCGTTGCTTTTGCGCGCGTTCAATGCGGCACCTGCACCGGCATGTCGTAGACCATTTCCTCGAGCCGTTCGCAGGCCGCTTCCTCGCCGGGCTGGCAGGACAGCACCATCAGCACGACCCACTTGACCTGCTCCGGGCCCAGCTCCTCGTTCTCGAGCGCCAGGAGCCGATCGATGACGATCTCGCGCTGCGTCGCCGAGAGGATGCCGCCGCGCTCGAGCGTGAGCAGGAGCCCGCGCACGCCGGCATCGAGCCGCCCGCACTCCTCGGGCGTGTAGAGGCGGAACGCGCGCTCATCGGCCCGCAGGCCCGGGCGGGCGCGCTCGTCGGCGAGGTCGGCGAGCCAGTCGAGCGCGCGCTCGACATTGGCGCCGCGAAAGCCCGCGCTCTCGAGGTCACGGGCGATGTCGGCGCGCTCGGCGGCCACGGGCAGCTCTTCGAACAGGTAGTGATCGAAGACGTAGACGAGGATGTCGAATACCGTGTTGTCCATCATGCCCTTAAGGCTCGTGTGCCGGGCCGGCCCCTCGCGGGCGGTTCACCGGACCCGCGTGTAGCGCCCTCCTGGGTGCAGTCCAACCCTTCCCTCGAGCTCGAGGATCAGCAGCATGGACGCCAGGTGAGGGCTCGTGAGACCGGTCCGGTCGACCAGCGCATCAATGCTCTGGGGCTCGAACCCGAGCGCATCTAACAGGATTTCATAGTCCTTGTCCAACCCGTGCGCGGCCGGCACGCCGGTTCCGGGCTCGTCGGCCGAATCTGTAATATCTTGTTTTGTAAAAGGAATGTGGAGCTCGGACAACACGTCGGCGGCGGTCTCGACGAGCTTCGCGCCCTCGCGCAGCAACTGGTGGCAGCCGCGGGCGAGCGGGTTGTGGATGCTGCCGGGGATGGCAAACACCTCGCGGCCCTGGTCCACGGCGCAGCGGGCGGTGATCAGCGAGCCGCTCTGGCGGGCGGCTTCGACGACCAGGGTGCCAAGCGTGAGGCCGCTGATCAGCCGGTTGCGCCGGGGGAAGTTCCAGCGCTGCGGCGCGGTGCCGGGCGGGAATTCGCTGACCAGCGCGCCGCCCCGCGCGACGATGCGCTCGGCCAGCGGCGCATGCTCGGGCGGGTAGATCGTGTCGAGCCCGCAGCCGAGCACCGCCACCGTGCGGCCCTCGGCCGCGAGCGCGCCCTCGTGCGCCTGGGCGTCGATGCCGACGGCCAGCCCGCTGGTGATCGTGAGGCCCCCGCGGGCCAGGTAGGCGGCGAAGTCGAATGCGGTGCGCGCGCCACTGGCGGTCGGATTGCGGCTGCCGACGATCGCCAGCTGCGCCGACAGCAGCGCCTCGGCGCTGCCGCGCAGGTACAACGCGACCGGCGCGGCGGCGATGCGCCGCAGCAGCGGCGGGTAGCGCTCGCTGTCGCAGCCGATGAGCTGCACGCCGGCGCTTTGCATCCAGCGGCGGTCGCCTTCGAGCAGCGCGCCGTCAGGACGCGACAGCCAGGCCGCGGCGGCGGGCGGAATGCCGCGTTCGGTCAGGCGCGCAACGCTGCTGCCGACGAGTGCGATGGGGTCGTCGCCGGATGCGGCCTCGCGCAGGTGGTCGGCGTGCAACCCGGGTGCGCGGGCCAGCGCCAGCGCGCGCGCCTGCTCGTCGATCGTCCGCGTCGTCATGGTCGTGGAGCATAAAGCAAAGGGCCCGCGTTGCCGCGGGCCCTTTGTGTCCGGTCAGTGCAGATTGAGCGCCTGCGCCGCGCTCGCCGGTGCCGCCTCAGGGGGTGACGACGTGATCGCCGACGCTGAGCGGTATCGACTCGCGCGCGACCAGCGCGTAGCTCACGTGGTCGTAGACGCGGTACACCAGCAACGTGCCGACCGCCTCGATCGGCAGCTTCGTATCGCCGAAGTGCGTGCAGGTGGCGTTGCCGGTGACGCGCGCGCAGCGATCGTGCACGGTCTGCTGCGACTCGTTGACACGCAGCACGTGGCCGGGTTCGAGGCCATCGGCACTGCCGCGATTGAGCGCCACCGACTGGAACTGGCCGGCCAGCAGCACGCCGTTGACGACCGCGACGATGCGGCCGTGGATCTTCGTGCGCGGCGAACGCGGAACCAGGTCGCCGACGTTGCCGGTGGTCTCGGGCACGAGTACGTCGCCGGCGAGGATCTCGCGCTCCGACTCGATGATCTGCACGCGCGCCGGTTCGCCGGCGCGCATCACCTGGGCCACGCCGGAAAACACCGCCATGTAGCCGAGCGATTCGTGGCCGTCCGGGTCCTTGAGCTTGTCGGCGATGTGCAGCACGTTGAAGCGCTCGCCTTCGCTGGCTTTCAGGTGGCTCACGTAGACGTCGTTGCCGGCGCCGGCGATCAGGTGCCGGTCGCGCAGCGCGAGCACGTACGGGGAGGCCTCCGCCTGCGCCTTCGTCAGCACGCCGGGCCGCGACAGGAACGCGGCGATCGCGGAGTACGGGATGTTGGCGATCGGCGCCTCGAGCTCGGTGCTGCGCAGGAGCGGCTCGAGCCTGGTCACCGGTCCGGTGTGTTGCAGCTGGATCGCCACGGCCTGGCCGCCGGCCTGGCCGGGCCCGCCCTTCGCGAGGCGCAGGGTGTCACCCGGATAGATGCGGTGCGGATTGCTGACCTCGGGATTCACGTACCAGATCTCCGGCCAGAGCCAGGGATCCTTCAGGAACAGGTTCGCCAGGCGCCAGAGCGTGTCGCCCTTCTGCACGACGTAGCTCTTCGGGGCGGTCGGGCTCAGCGCGGCCGAGGCATCGGGCATGACCGTCGTGGTGGCGCCGGCCGCCGTCATGTCGGCCGACTCGGGCTCGACATCAGGCAGGTTCGAGGTGACGGTCTGCGGCTCGGCGGATTCCGCCACCGGCGTGGAGTTGTCCGCTGCCGCGCTCATCGGTGCCGGCGGGGCGGCGCTGTCGCCATGGCGGTGGAATACCGAGCAACCGCCAAGCGCCAGGCCCAGGGCCAGCAGCGGGGACAGCCAGGCCGCCCCATGGAGCGTCCGGCTCAGGCTCATTGTCTTATAGGGGAACATCCCTCACTCCTAAAATACGGGCGCGCAAAGCGGGTGGGGTGGCCCACCTGCAGCTGTTATAAACTCAATGGTCGCCAAACGCACATCGTCCGGTGTGGAGTTTGTGCGCTGGTTCACATAGGCGCAAGCCGAGGTTCCAAAAAGCCAACATGACGCAACCATGGCGCAATTGACGATACTGGAGTTCCCCGACCCCCGGCTGCGCACCCGCGCGGCGCCGGTGCAGGTCTTCGACGCCGCATTGCAGCGGCTGATCGCTGACATGCTCGAGACCATGTACGCGGCCCCGGGCATCGGGCTCGCCGCCACCCAGGTCAACGTGCACCAGCGGCTGATCGTCGTCGACGTCAGCGAGGGCCACGACGAGCCGCAGGTGTTCATCAATCCGGTGATCCTCAGCCGCGAGGGCAAGGAGCTCAGCGAGGAGGGGTGCCTGTCGGTGCCGCAGGTGTTCGAGCCGGTCGAGCGCGCGGAGCGCGTCACGGTGCGCGCACAGGACGCGCACGGCCAGTTCTTCGAGCGCGAACTGACCGGCCTGCTGGCGGTGTGCGTGCAGCATGAGATGGATCACCTCGAAGGCAAGCTGTTCGTCGATTACCTCTCGAGCCTGAAGCGCGAACACATCCGCCGGCGCCTCGAGAAGGAGCGCCGCGAGCGCGCCGGCGCGCCGCGCGCGCGCATCGCGCCGAACCTGCGCGCGGGCGCGGGCGCCAAGGTCATCTGAAGCAATCCACGCCGGCATGCTGCGCATCGCTTTTGCCGGCACGCCGGAATTCGCCCTGCCCGCGCTCGATGCGCTGGCCGCATCGACGCACCGGCTCGTCGGCGCATTGACGCAGCCCGACCGGCCGGCAGGCCGCGGCCGCGAACTGCGCGCCAGCGCCGTCAAGCAGCGCGCGCTGGAGCTCGGGCTGCCGGTGTCGCAGCCCGCGCGCCTCGCGAGCGAAGCCGATCGCGCGGAGTTCGCGGCATGGCAGGCGGAGCTGCTGGTGGTGGTGGCCTACGGCCTGCTGTTGCCGCCCGCGGTACTCGCCTCGCCGCGCCTCGGGTGCCTGAACATCCACGCTTCGCTCCTGCCGCGCTGGCGCGGCGCGGCGCCGATCCAGCGCGCGATCCTGGCCGGCGACGCCGAGAGCGGCGTCAGCATCATGCGGATGGATGCCGGCCTCGACACCGGTCCGGTGTACGCGCAGCGGCGGGTGCCGATCGGCGCGCGCATGACGAGCGCGGACCTGCACGAGGTGCTGGCGCGAGCGGGCGCGGAGCTGCTGCTCGAGGTCATCGCCTCGCTGGAGCGCGGCACGGCGGTCGCGCGCGAGCAGGCCACGGACGGCGTGACGTATGCGCACAAGCTCGAGAAGCGCGAGGCGCTGATCGACTGGTCGGCCAGCGCCACGCACATTGCCCGGCAGGTGCGCGCCTGCAATCCGTGGCCAATTGCGGAAACCTTGATCGCAGGACAGCAACTTCGCATTTGGCAGGCTGACGCGTTGGCGACGATGAACGAAGCGCTGCGCGGGCAGGCTGACGCGTTGGCGACGCCGGCGAGCGCGCCGCCCGGCACCGTGCTGGGGCTGCGCGGGGACCGACTGCTGGTGGCCTGCGGCGAGGGCGTGCTGGCGATCGAGCGACTGCAGGGCGCCGGTCGGCGTGCGATCGGCGCCGCGGAGTTTGCCCGGGGAATCGCGCGGGGCCTCGACGGCCTGAAGCTCGGATGAAGGCGGGCACCGCCGCGCAGGTGCTCGCCGGCGCGGCGCGCGTCGTCGCCGCGGTCGTCGGCGAAGGACAGAACTTCGACACGGCGCTGGCATCCGCGCCGCTGCCACCCGAGGCGCAGCGGCGCGCGATCCAGGCCGTGGCGCTCGGCACGCTGCGCTGGTACCTGCGCCTCGCGCCGGCCGTGCTGCCGCTGCTGGCGCGGCCGGGCGCGCCGCTCGACGCGCGGCTGCGCGCGCTGCTGGCCTGCGCGACGCACCAGCTCGAGTATTCGACGCACGCGCCTTCGACCACGGTGGCCGCGGCGGTCGATGCGGCGCGGCTGCTCGGCATCGGGCACGCCGCCGCACTCGTCAATGCGGTGCTGCGCCGCTACCTGCGCGAGCACGCGGCCCTGCTCGCGCACGTCGATCGCGACCTCGCGGCGCGCACCGCGCATCCGGCCTGGTTCGTCGAGGCGCTGCGCGCGGCCTGGCCCGCCGAGCTCGAACGGGTGCTCGATGCGAACAACGCGCATCCGCCGCTGGTGCTGCGCCTCGACCTGCAGCGCACCAGCGTCGATGGCTACCTGCGCGAACTCGCCGCACACGGCCTCGCGGGCGCCGCGGTCGAAGGCGTGCCGACCGCCGTCACCGTGGCGCAGCCCGTTGCGGTGACGGAGCTGCCTGGTTTTGACGGTGGCAGCGTGTCGGTGCAGGACACAAGCGCGCAGCTCGCGGCCCTGTGGCTGGCGCCCCGATCGGGCGAGCGGGTGCTGGACGCCTGCGCGGCGCCGGGCGGCAAGACCGGCGCGCTGCTCGAGGTCGCCACCGGGCCGATCGCGCTGACCGCCGTGGACAGCGATGCGCAGAGGCTCGAGCGCGTGGCCGACAACCTGCGCCGCCTGGGGCGGGAGGCGCGGCTGGTGCACGCCGATCTGCGCGAGCCGCCGGCCTGGTGGGACGGAGCGCCCTTCGATGCGATCCTGCTCGATGCGCCCTGCTCGGGCACGGGCGTGATCCGCCGCCATCCGGACATCAAGCTGCTGCGCCGGGCGGACGACATCGTGGATTTCGCCGCGCGGCAGCTGCGGCTGCTGCAGGGCTGCTGGCCGCTGCTGCGCGACGGGGGGCGGCTGCTGTACACGACCTGTTCGGTGCTGCCGGCGGAGAACGCGGCGGTCGTGCGCGCCTTCCTGGCCGCCACGGCCGGCGCGATCGTCGCGCCGGTTCCGGAACCCCTGGCGCATTTGACGCTCCATCCCTGTGGACCGGGCTGGCAGCGGCTTCCCGGGGCGGCCGGCGACGGCTTCTATTATGCTTGCCTGCACAAGAGAGCCTGAACCGATGCCCACGCTCCGCAAAGCGCTGCCGTTGCTGGCCGCCGTCCTGGCACTGACCACCGCGGCGCGCGTGCACGGCGAAGACCCGCTCGACGGCGAACTCGAGATCCGCTCGGCGTACGCCGTGCCCAGCCACGGTGTCATCATGCTGAGCGCGAGCGTCGCGTATCCCAGCAGCGAACTGCTGGTCGCCTCGCTCAAGGATGGCGTCACGCTGAGCTTCGACCTCGAGTGCGTCGTGACGCGCCACCGGCGCATGTGGTTCGACGCGCAGACGGTCGACCTGGTGCGGCATCGCGAACTGAGCTACCACGTCGTCACCGACCGCTACCTGCTGCGCGACGTCGACAGCGGCGCGCAGGAATCGTTCCCGACGCTCGAGGCGGCGCTCGCCAGCCTCGGCACGGTCGAGGAATGGCCGATCGCGGTCGAATCGCAGCTGCACGGCGAGGGGCCGTGGCAGATCGCGCTGCGCGCCGGGGTGCGCCGCGGCCACATGCCCGACGCGTTGCGCGCGCTGATGTTCTGGTCGGACGCCTGGCACCGCACCAGCGACTGGTACACGTGGACGCTCGTGCGCTGAAGCGCTGGGCGCCGCGCGCGCTGACGCTGCTCGGCAGCATCACCGGCGTGTGGGCGCTGCTGCTGCTGGCGCACAGCGCCGAGAACTCCGCCGACTTCAACCGCCGCCAGCCGTGGATCATCCTGCTCAACATCTGCGCGGTGCTGGCGCTCGGCGTGCTGCTGGCGCGCAAGCTGTGGCAGCTGTACGAGGACTACCGCGACCATGTTCCCGGCTCGCGCCTGACGGCACGCACGGTCGGCATGTTCGGCACGCTGGTGGTCGTGCCGCTGCTGATCGTCTACCTGTTCGCGCTCGAGTTCCTCAACTACGGCATCGACAGCTGGTTCCGCGTCGAGATCAAGCAGGGCCTGAACGACGCGCTGGTGCTGTCGCGCTCGGCGCTCGAGCTGCGCGTGCACGAACAGTCGCGGCGCACCGAGAACTTCGCGCACGCGATCGCCGGCCTCAACGGCCCCGACCTCGCGGTGCGGCTCGACGCCGAGCGGCGCGCGGCGCAGGCCGCCGACGTCACCGTCTACGATGCCGGCGGGCGCGTGCTGACCTTCAGCAGCGCCAGCGCGGGCACGGCGCTGCCGCCGCCGCCGCCGGCCGAGATGCGGCTGCAGATCGCCGCGGGCCACAGCTATTTCGCGCTGCAGCCGCCGGGCGCCGGCCGCGCGACGATCGTGACCGCGGCACCGCTCCCGCGCGCTGCGCGCGTGCCGCCGGGGCGCTTCATCGTCGTCAACTACGACGTGCCGGAGGAGCTCTCCGGGCTCGGCGATGCGGTGCAGGCCGCCTATTCGAACTACGGCGACATGTCGGCGACGCGCGAGCCGCTGAAGATCAATTTCATCCTGACGCTCACGCTGGTGCTGCTGATCACGATGCTGGCGGCGGTATACGGCGCGATCTGGTCGGCGCAGCGCCTGACGCGCCCGGTCAAGGACCTGATCGCCGGCACGCGGGCGGTCGGCAAGGGCGACTTCGCGATGCGCCTCGCGCTGCCCTCGCGCGACGAGATGGGCTTCCTCGTGCACTCGTTCAACGACATGACCAAGCGCCTGCGGCGCACCAGCGAGGAGGCGGCGCTCGGCCGGCAGGCCGTCGAGCGCGAGCGCGAACGGCTGGCGGTGATCCTCTCGCGCCTGTCGAGCGGCGTGCTGGTCGTCGACGAGCAACTGCAGCTGCGCAGCGCCAATCCGTCGGCCGGCATGATCCTCGGCGGCGACCTCTCCGGGATGGTCGGCCAGAGCCTGACCGCCTCGGCCGCGGGCGCGGCGCCGCTGGTGGCGAAATTCGTCGGCGCGCTGCGGGCGCGGCTCGCGCAGGGCGACCGCGAGTGGCGCGAGCAGCTGGCGCTCGATGACGAGGCCGGCACGCGCATGCTGCTGTGGGCCTGCACGCCGCTGCCGCACACCAGCGAGGACGATCCGGGCCTGGTGATCGTGTTCGAGGACGTCACCGCGCTCCTGACCGCGCAGCGCAACGCCGCCTGGGGCGAGGTGGCGCGCCGGCTCGCGCACGAGATCAAGAACCCGCTGACCCCGATCCAGCTGTCGGCCGAGCAGTTGCGGCGCAAGCTCCTGCCGGGCCTCGATACCGAGCATGCGCGGCTGCTCGAGCGCGGCACGCACACGATCGTGCAGCAGGTCGATGCCATGAAGCAGATGGTCAACGCCTTCAGCGACTACGCCCGCGCGCCGGAGGTGCAGCTGGCGCAGTTCAGCCTCAACCAGCTGACCGCCGAGGTGGTCGAGCTGTACCGCCTGCAGGATCCGGGGGTGGCCATCGTCATGGAGCTCGACCCGGAGCTGCCGGAAATCGAGGCCGACCGGGGCCGGGTGCGCCAGATCCTCGCCAACCTGCTCAGCAACGGCATCGAGGCGCTCGCCGGGGTCGCCGGCGCGGCCATCACGGTGCGCACCCGGTGGCTCCGCACGGTCAAGCCGGCGCAGGCCGAAATCACGGTCAGTGACAACGGGCCCGGCTTCCGCGAGGATATCCTCCGGCGCGCCTTCGAACCCTACGTGACCAGCAAGGCGCGCGGCACGGGCTTGGGCCTGGCGATCGTCCAGCGTATCGTGGAGGAACACGGCGGCCGGATCAGCGCCGAGAACCTGGCCGCCGGCGGGGCGCGCATCCGCGTGCTGCTGCCGGCCACGGCGGACAAACGCACGGAGTTGCGGAGGGAGCGGGCATGAATGCGAGCCGGATACTCGTGGTCGACGACGAGGCGGACATCCGCCGCCTGCTGCAGGAGATCCTCAGCGAGGAAGGCCACGACGTCGATGTCGCCGCCGACGCCGCGCAGGCGCGCGCGGCGCGGGCGCGCTCCGCCCCCGACCTGGTGCTGCTCGACATCTGGATGCCCGACACCGACGGCATCACGCTGCTGCGCGAATGGTCCGCCGACGCGCGGCACGATTGCCCGGTGGTGATGATGTCGGGCCACGGCACGGTCGAGACGGCGGTCGAGGCGACGCGCCTCGGCGCCTTCGATTTCATCGAGAAGCCGCTGTCGCTCGCGAAACTGCTGCCGACCGTCAAGCGCGCGCTCGATGCCCGCCGCACGCGCCAGGCGGGCGGCCACGTGGCCACGCGCGCGCAGGCGCCGCTCCACGGCCGCTCGCGCGTCGCGCTGCAGCTGCGCAGCGAACTGCTGCGGCTGGCCGCGTATCCGGCGCCGCTGCTGCTGATCGCCGAACCCGGCAGCGAGACCGAGGCGCTGGCGCGCTTCGTGCACCAGTCGGGTCCGCGGGCCAGCGGTCCGTTCGTGAGCTGCAATCCGCGCGCGCTGCAGGACGAGCGGGCGGCGGCGGCGCTGCTCGGCGCGGACGGGCAACCGGGCCTGCTCGAACAGGCGGCCGGGGGCACGCTCTATCTCGGCGACATCGAGGAACTGCCCGAGAGCGCGCGGCGCCTGCTGGCCGGCGTGCTCGAGGGCGGCAGCTACGTTCGCGGCGGCGATGGCGCGAGCCTGAAATTCGACGCGCGCGTGATCGGCACGGCGCTGCCCGGCATCGAGACCCGCGCCGGCGGCTCGGGCCTGAGCCGCGACCTGTACGCGCAGCTCGCGGTGCTGCCGCTGCGCGTGCCGCCACTGCGTGAATACGCAGAGGACGTGCCCGACCTGCTGCGCCAGTGCGTCGACCAGCTCACCGAAGGCGAGCAGCTGCAGTTCCGCCGCTGCAGCGTCGCGGCGCAGAACCGGCTGCGCAACTACCCGTGGCCCGACAACCTGCGCGAGCTGCGCAACCTCCTGCGCCGGCTGCTGCTGCGCGGCGGGCCGGAGGAGATCTCGCTTGAGGAAGTGGAGCGCGAGCTGGGCGCGCAGGCGCCGATCGACGCCCCGCTGGTCAAGCAGGACCTGCTCTCACTGCCGATGCGCGAGGCGCGCGAGCACTTCGAGCGCGCCTACCTGCAGCAGCAGCTGCAGCTGTGCGGCGGCAAGGTCGGGCAACTCGCCAAGCGCGTCGGCATGGAGCGCACGCACCTGTACCGCAAGCTCCGTTCGCTCGGCATCGAGATCAGTCACAGCGCCGAGGACTGAGCGCCCGCGTCGGCGGCCGGAGGCGCGGCGTCCGCCGCGCCGCGCGGCACGCCGCCTGCGGGCGGCGCGAAATACGGCGTGCCGCGCAGCCGCAGGCGCAGCGCCTGCCAGTAGATCCGCGCGAGCATGCCGAGGCCGGAGGCGGGCACGTTCAGCAGCAGCGCGGCCAGCGCGGGACCCGTCATCGGCTGGCGGCGCAGCCGCAGCGTGGCGCTGAACACGGCGCGCTCCGCGCGCCGGTTGACCATCACGATGCCCAGTTCGTCACCCGGCTCGGTGAACGTCCATTCGTACTGCATCTGCATCGGCATGAACGGCGAGACGTGGAAGCACTTGTCGAACCGCGAGCGCAGCCGCTCGCCGGCTGCCCGCTCCCCGGCCGGCGGGTCGGTCGAGGCCGTCACCACGTAGCGGTGGCGCTGGTTCCACGGCGTATTGGTGATCTCGGCGACGATTGCCTCGACGCGCTCGCCACGCGCGTCGTAGCAGTAGTAGAACGACACCGGATTGAAGCCCAGGCCGTACAGCCGCAGCTGCGTCAGCAGGCGGATCGGGCCCTGCGGCCGCCGGCCCGCCTGCGCCGCGACGCAATCGCGCACCGCTTCGTCGAGCGGCAGGCGCGGGTCGCCGAGGTAGTCCTCGCGGCGGTAGCAGCCGAGGTTGGGCCGCTCGACCGACCACAGCCAGCGATCCTCGAACACCGTCGGCAGCTCGGCGAGGTCGAGCCACAGGAGCGATGAGGCGTAGTTGAACTCGTGCCGCCGCGGCTCGAGGCGGCAGTGGTTAACCCGCCCGATATAGAGCGCGCTGTTCATCGTCCTGCTCGAAGTGTGCCACGGCGCTCAGCGCGCTGGCCACGCCGTCCTCGTGGAAGCCGTTGCGCCACCAGGCGCCGCAATAGTAGATGCCGTGCTGGCCGTCGAGCTGGCGGTGCAGCGCCTGCGCCTGCGTCGAGGCCGGCGAGAACAGCGGGTGCTCGTAGCGCACCTCGGCCAGCACGCGGCGCGGATCGATCGCATCCGCGCGGTTCAGCGTGACGAGGAAGCGCACCGGCGCGTCCAGGTTCTGCAGCACGTTCATGTCGTAGGTCAGGCACACCGGTCCTTCGCGATCGCTCATCACGTGGTAGTTCCACGCGGCCCAGGCGCGGCGGCAGGTGGGCAGGAGCGAGGCGTCGGTGTGCAGCACCGCGATGTTGGGCTGGTAGGGGATCGCTCCCAGCACCTGCTGCTCGAGCGGCGTGGGATCCGCGTACAGCGCCAGCGCCTGGTCGCTGTGGCAGGCCATGAACACGCGATCGAAGCGCTCGGGCTCGTGGCCGCGGGCGTGCACGAACAGCCCGGCGGGCGTGCGCCGCACGCGCTCGACCGGCGTGCGCAGGCGGATGCGGTCGCGGAACGGCGCGACCAGCTTTTCGACGTAGCGCTGCGAGCCGCCGACGATGGAGCGCCAGGCGAGCGGCTTGCCCATGCTCAGCATGCCGTGGTTCTGCAGGAAGCGGATGAAGAACTGCGCCGGGAACTTCAGCATCAGGCCCGGCCGCGTCGACCAGATCGCCGCGCCCATCGGCACGATGTAGTGGTCGGTGAACACGGCGCTGTAGCCCTCGGCGCGCAGGTAGTCGCCGAGCGCGATCTCGCGGGCGCCGGCGGCGAGCAGCGCCGGCGCGCGGGCATTGAAGCGCCGGATCTCGAGCAGCGTGCGCCAGAACTGCGCGTTCACCAGGTTGCGCCGCTGCGCGAAGATCGTGTTCGCATTGGTGCCGCAGTACTCGAGGCCGATGCGCTCGTTGCGCACCGAGAAGCTCATCCGGCTCGGTTGCGTCGCCACGCCGAGCCCGGCGAGCAGCCGCGTAAACTCGGGGTAGTTGTCCTCGTTGTAGACGATGAAACCCGAATCGATGTCGTAGTGGCGGCCCGCGTGTTCGATGTGGTGCGTGTGCGAATGGCCGCCGGGCCGGTCGCCGGCCTCGTAGACGACGATCTCGTGGCGGCGATGCAGCCGGTGCGCCACGACGTTGCCGGCGATGCCGCTGCCGATGATCGCGATCTTCACGGCCGCGCCTCGTCGTGGCGGCGCACCGCGGCCGGGGCAGCGGGTCTCCACGGGAAGAACGCCGGCGTGCGCGCGACGTAGTCGCGGTAGGCGGGACGGCGATCGGCGATGTCCTGCTCGAGCAGCGTGACGCCCGAGACGCGCAGCAGCAGCAGCGTCATGAGCGCCGGCGAGACCACGATCCACCAGGTGTCGGCGCGCACCGCCATCGCGAACAGCCCCCACCACAGGCAGCACTCGCCGAAATAGTTCGGATGGCGGCTGTAGCGCCACAGGCCCGTGTCGAGCACCGCGCGCGCCGCCGTATCACGCCGCTTGAAGGTGCGCAGCTGGCCGTCGGCGATCGCCTCGATCGCGAGCCCGCCGCCAGCGAGCAGCAGGCCAAACAGCCACAGCGGCCGCGGCGATGACTGCCCGGCGAGCCCGAAGGCGAGCGGCGCCGAGATGATCCAGGCGAGCAGCGCCTGCAGGCCGAACACGAGGTACAGGCTCTTCCAGGCGAACCCCGGCTCGTGGCGAGCGCGCATCGCGGCGTAGCGGCGATCCTCGGGGGCGCGCCAGTTGCGCATCGCCAGGTGCACGGCGAGGCGCAGCGCCCAGGCGACGAGCAGCGCGGCCATCGTGACGCTCGCCGGCGACCCGTTCCGGTAGCGCCAGGCGTCGTAGCCGGCGGCAGCCAGGAACAGGCACGGCCAGAAGATGTCGACCAGCCCGGCGTTGCGCCGCGCGGTGCATACGACCCAGGCCACGGCCGATAACGCGACGACGGGCCCGAGGCTGTGCAGCCACACTTCGATCATGCGATCACCGGTGCCGCGGCCGGCGGTCGCGCGAGCCGCAGCAGCAGCGGGAAGGCGACGGCCCACACGGCCGCGATGACCCACGGCGAGCGCGGGCCGGGCAGGGCGAGCGCGCCGAGCCGCGCACCCGCCGCGTACGACAGCGGGCCGGCGGCGGCGCCGAAGGCGCTGCCGAGCAGCGCACGCTGCTGCAGCCAGCGCAACGAGGCATCGAGCGACGTCGCGAGCAGGGCCCACATGCCCGCCATCCATGCGGGAGCCAGGCCAAGCAGGATCTGGTCGTGCGGAAAGGCGGTGACCCGCAGCGCGACGAACGCCGATTCGATGACGGCGCCGAGCCCGAGGCACAGCAGCGCCAGCCGCAGCATGCGCGCCGGCGCGGGGTACAGCAGCACCTGTATCGCCACCACGCCGGCGAGCGCCAGCAGCGCCAGCGCGGCCCGGTGGTTCGCCGCCGCCAGCACGCAGGCCCACCAGCCGGCCTGGAACAGGACGGCGTTCAGCAGCATCGAGGATCGAAGCCGGGCGAGCCTGTCGGCGATGTCGCTCAAGCGCGGCGCTCGAACAGGCTGTGCGTGACCCACCATTCCTGGCCCGCGCGGTACCCGAACAGTTCCTCGCAGGCCATGAAGAACATGCGCCAGCGCTGGAACCAGAGCCCCGCCTGCCCGGCGCCATAGGTGCGCGACAGGATCGCCAGAGCGCGCTCGCGCTCCCGGTCGAGGTTGTCGAGCCAGGCGCGCGCGGTGCGCTGGTAATGCGTGCCGTCCCAGCGCCATTGCCGGAGCAGCGCCAGGTGATCCTGGCATTCCGCCGCGAGCGCGTCGCTCGGCATGATGCCGCCCGAGAAGAAATACCGGCTCATCCAGTCGCTCGCGTCCTCGTCCTCGTACAGGTACGGCACCTCGCGGTGGCAGAACACGTGCATGAAGAACTTGCCGCCCGGCACGAGCGAATCGGCGATCCGCTGCACGAGCGCGGGCCAGTTGCGCATGTGCTCGAACATCTCCACCGATACGACGCGGTCGAGGCCCGGCGGGAATTCGAAGCGGTTCATGTCGGCGACGCGCACCTCGATGTTGCGCAGCGAGCGCCGCGCGGCCTGGTCGAGGATGTACTCGCGCTGCGAGTGCGAGTTGGAGACCGCGATGATCGTGCTGCGCGGCAGCCGGTCGGCCATCCACAGCGTCAGGGATCCCCAGCCGCAGCCGAGCTCGAGGATGCGCTGGCCGTCGGCCAGCTGGGCGCGCTCGCAGGTGGCCTCGAGCGCCGCGCGCTCGGCCCCGTCCAGCGTGCGCACGCCCTCGCGCCACCAGCCGCAGCTGTACTTGCGCTGCGGCCCGAGCACCAGGGCGAAGAACTCGGCCGGCAGCTCATAGTGCTGTTCGTTGGCGGCCTGCGTCTGCACCGCGATCGGCTGGCTGCGCATGCGCTGGCCGAAGGCGCGCGTGGCCTCGCCCGCGCCGTGGCGCTGCGCCCGCTGCAGCGAGCGCCGGCGCGAGCGCACGATCTGCCGGATGCCGGTGCGCACCAGCGCGTCCGGCAGTTGCCCCTGTTCCGCCCAACGAATCGCCAGTGCATCCAATCCCATCGCGGCACGCTCCCTTTGCGACATATACGCAGCCGCGGGGCGATTGGATCACCGGCGCTGCGCCGGGATGATCCAAGGCGCCGGTCACTCCGTACAATGGGCATGCATGTCGTGCTGCGAACCCCGGCGATCGCGATCCAGCCCCGGCCGAGGCGCGGTGGCGGCCGCGGCGCGCCCGTGCTCGCCATGGTGAATGCCGCCGACCCGCGGCCGGAGGAACTGGCGGCGCTGGTCGGCGCCGTCGCGCAGGGCCGTGACCGGGCGGCGTTCGCGGCGCTGTTCCGCGTGCTCGCGCCGCGCATCAAGGGATTCCTGATGCGCGCCGGCGCCGATGCGGCCACCGCCGAGGACCTGGCGCAGGAAACGCTGGCGCAGCTGTGGCGCAAGGCCGGGGACTTCGACCCCGCGCGCGCGGCGGTCGGCACCTGGGTGTTCACGATCGCGCGCAACCTGTGGATCGACCAGCACCGCCGCGCGACGGCGGGTGCCGCGCAGCAGCAGCGCGGCGCCTGGCTCGCCGACCTGGCCGACTGCGATGCGGCGGACGATGGCGCGGCGCCGCTGCTCGGCGAACAACGGCGCGAACGCGTGCACGCCGTGCTGGCGAGCCTGCCGGCCGAACAGGCCGAGGCGGTGCGGCTGGCGTACTTCAGCGAGGTGACGCACGCGCGCATCGCCGCGACGCTCGGCATTCCGCTGGGCACCGTGAAATCGCGCATCCGCCTGGGGCTGGCGGCCCTGCGGCAACGACTGGAAGGCATCGAGCTGTGATCCAGCACCACCCGTCAGACCAGCACCTGCTCGCCCTGGCATCGGGCCAGCTGGACAGCGGCCGCGGCTTCGTCCTGGCCGCGCACGTCGAGCGCTGCGGCGCCTGCCGGCGCCGCAGCCGGGAATTCCTCGAGCTCGGCGGCGAGCTGCTGCGCACCGGCGATCCGGTGAGCCTCGGCGCCGAGGCGTTCGCGCAGACCCTGCAACGCATCGAGGCGGACCGCGCGCCGGTTGCCGCCGCCGCGCCCGCCGCGCCGCCGGCGGGTTTCCCGCGCGATGCCCTGCCGCTGCTGCCCGCGCGATTGCTGGCCGGCTGCAGCGCCGAACCCTGGCGGTGGATCGGCCCCGGCATGCGCTGCAGCATGATCGGGGTTCCGCACGCCGCGCGCGCGAGCGTGTTCCTGCTGAAGATCGCGCCGGGCCGCACGCTGCCGCGCCATTCGCACGGCGGCACCGAGTTCACGCAGGTGCTGCACGGCGCCTTCCACGACGGGCGGTCCCGCTTCGATGCCGGCGATTTCGACGAGACCGATGCGCAGGTGACGCACCAGCCCGTCGTCACCGACGAGGCCGAGTGCATCTGCCTCGCCTACCTCGACGCGCCGTTGCGCTTCGAGGGCTGGATCGCGCGCACCGCGGCCCGCTGGACCGGCTTCCGGCACTGATCGCCGGCCCCTGGGGCGGCCGCCGCTGCGCTACTCCTCGACGCGGATCACCAGCGAGACGATCTCGGCAGCCTGCAGCTGCTGGCGCAGCCGGTTGAGCTGGTTCAGGTCCTTGATCGGCCCGATGCGGATGCGGTACCAGACGTCGGCGTCGAGCGCGACGCGCTGCACGTTGGCGCTGATGTTCTGGCGCGCGAGCTGTGCCTGGATGCGGTTGGCGTCCTCGATGTTGCGGTACGAGCCCGCCTGCAGGAAATACGTGCCGGGCCGGTCGATGCGCGCGGCGGCGTCGACGCGCGTGCCGTGTTCCTTCTCCGGCACGACCATCTCGAACTTCGGCAGGCCGTCGTAGAAGTCGTACTTGTCGGCGGCGGCATCGGTGCCATCGTCGCCGGCGGCGGCGCCCGCGGCGCCGGTACCGGCGCGGCCCGGTCCATGGCGCGGCGTCGGCGACGCCGGCAGCGCGCTGTCGCCGGCGGAAGGCGCTTCGCGGTGGTCGCCGACGTAGATCACCAGCGCGACCAGGAGCCCCGCGCCGAATCCCAGCCCCAGGTCGCGCCAGCGCCCGAGCGCCAGCCCGCCGCGGCGCACGCCCTTGAAATCGCGGCCGGTCAGCCGGCGGTTGTTCACATCGATTCCGGCGCGCTGGCGCCGAGCAGCGCGAGGCCGTTGCGCAGCACCTGCTGCACGCCCTGCGCCAGCGCCAGGCGCGCGTTGCGCGTCGGCCCGTCGTCGACGATGAACTGCGCCGAGTTGTACCAGGTGTGGAAGGCCTGGGCGAGCTCGCGCAGGTGATGCACCAGCGTGTGCGGCGTGCGGTTTGCCGCCGCCATGTCGATGACGTCGGGGTAGCTGCGCAGCGCGGTCAGCACCGCCGCTTCGTGCGGGCCGTCGAGCCGGTCCAGGTTCGCGAGCGCCTCGGCCGCGTCGTAGGCGAGGCCGCGCGCGGCGAGCTGCTTCATGACGCTGGCGACGCGCGCGTGCGCGTACTGCAGGTAGTACACCGGGTTGTCATTGCTGCGCGACTTGGCGAGCTCGAGGTCGAAGTCGAGGTGCTGGTCGTGGCTGCGCATCAGGTAGAACAGCCGGCAGGCGTCGTTGCCGACTTCGCCGCGCAGCTGCCGCAGCGTGACGAATTGCCCGTCGCGCTTGCCCATCGGGATCTTCTCGGTGCCCCGGTACAGGCTGACGAACTGCATCAGGCAGACCTCGAAGCTCTCGCCGGGCTCGCCGAGCGCCACCAGCCCCGCGCGCATGCGGTCGATGTAGCCGTGGTGATCGGCGCCCCACACGTCGATCATCAGCTCGAAGCCGCGCGCGCGCTTGTCGATGTGGTAGGCGAGGTCGGGCGCGAAATAGGTCTGCGAGCCGTTCGCGCGCACCAGCACGCGATCCTCGCTGTCGCCGTGCATGGTCGTGCGCAGCCACCGCGCGCCGTCCTTCTCGTAGGTCTGGCCGAGCGAGTCGAGCCGCGCGAGCGTGCGCTCGACGGCGCCCGAGCGCGCCAGCGCGCGCTCGGAGGTCCAGTGGTCGAACTCGACGCCGAACTCCGCGAGGTCCGCGCGGATGTCGGCGATCATCGCCTCGAGCGAGCGCTCGAGCACCGCCTCGTAGGCGGCGGGGCCGACGAGCGTGCGCATGCGCGCGACCAGCGCGTCGATGTACTGCTCCTTGTCGCCGGCCGGCGCATCGGGCGGGAGCCCGGCCAGCACTGCGCCCGCCGGATGCCGCAGCGCCTCGCCGTGCGCGCCGCGCACGCCCGCGGCGATCGCGTTCACGTAGTCGGCGCGGTAGCCGTTCTCCGGGAACGGCACCGCTTCGCCGCAGGACTGCAGGTAACGCACCCACACGCTCGTCGTCAGGATGTCGACCTGGCGGCCGGCGTCGTTGATGTAGTACTCGCGCTGCACGCGGTGGCCGGTGGCCGCGAGCAGGTTCGACAGCGTCGCGCCGTAGGCCGCCTGCCGCCCGTGGCCGACATGCAGCGGGCCGGTGGGATTGGCCGAGACGAACTCGACCATGACGCGCCTGCCGCCACCGGCCTCGCTGCAGCCGTAGCGTTCGCCCAGCTCGAGCACGCGACGCAGCGTGTCGTATTGCGCATCGCTGGCGAGGCGGAAATTGATGAAGCCGGCGCCGGCCACTTCGGCGCTCGCGACCAGCGCGCTCGGCGGGAGCGCGGCGACGATCGCCTCGGCCAGCTCGCGCGGCTTCAGGCCCGCGGCCCTGGCCAGGCGCAGCGCCACGTTGCTGGCGTAGTCGCCGTGCTGCGCATCGCGCGCGCGCTCCACGACGATGTTCCTCCGGTCGATCTCGCCGTTGAACGTGGTACCCGCGATCCTCGCCAGCGCCTGCGCCAGCAGTTCCTCGAGCTCGGTTTTCATAGGGCGCGCAGTTTAAGGATTTCCGTCACGGTATGGCCAGCCCGATCGCGACGGGCCATCACTGCAGATCCAGCGGATCGACGTCGATCGCCCAGCGCACGCGGCGTGCGGCCGGCAGGCGTTCGACGCGCGGCAACCACTGCTCGAGGAATCGGTGCAGTTCGCCGCGGCCCGCGGCCTCGATGAGCAATTGCGCATGGTGACGGCCGGCGCGGCGCGCCATGCTGGCCGGCACCGGACCGAGCAGCCGCGCCGGCGGCACGTCCGTGGCGCACTCGCGCGCCGCGCGCAGGAAATCGAGCGCCGCGGCCGCCGTGCGGGCCGACGCCCGCAGCAACGCGAGGCGCGCGAACGGCGGCCAGCGCGCGGCTTCGCGCTCCGCCAGCGCCCCGGCCGCGAAGCCCTCGTAGCCGTTGTGGATCAGGTCCTGCAGCAGCGGATGCTCCGGGTATTCGGTCTGGATCAGCACCTCGCCGGCGCGCGCGCCGCGGCCGGCGCGCCCGGCCACCTGCACGATCGTCTGCGCGAGGCGCTCGGCGGCGCGGAAGTCGGCGCTGAACAGCCCCTGGTCGGCGTTGATGACCGCGACCAGCGATACGCCGGGGAAGTGGTGCCCCTTCGTGACCATCTGCGTGCCGACGAGGATGCGCGCCGAGCCGTCGAGGAGCGAGCGCATCACCGCCTCCATGTCGGCGGCGCTGTGCACGGTGTCGCGGTCGAGCCGCGCCAGTGGCGCATCCGGGAACATCGCGGCGAGCGTCTCGGCGATGCGTTCGGTGCCCTGGCCCACCGGCCGCACCGCGAAGCCGCAGCGCCCGCAGCGCGTCGGCAACGGCTGCGAGGCGCCGCAATAGTGGCAACGCAGCTGCGCCGCGCCGCGATGCACGGTGAGGCGCGCGTCGCATTCGGTGCAGGGCGCGATCCAGCCGCAGCTCGTGCACAGCAGCGTCGGCGCATAGCCGCGCCGGTTCAGGTACACGAGCACCTGGCCGTCGCCGGCGAGGTGGCGCGCGATCGCCTGCGTCACGGGCCCGGCCAGGCCCGCGTGCACGGCGTGCGCGCGCAGGTCGATCAGCGCGATGCGCGGCGCCGCCGCCTGGTCCGCGCGGCGTGGCAGCAGCAGCTGCCGGTAGCGGCCGAGCCGCACGTTGTGGAGCGATTCGAGCGCCGGCGTCGCCGAGCCGAGCACCACCGGCACGCCGAGCTGCTGCGCGCGCCGCACCGCCACGTCGCGCGCGGAATAGCGGCAACCGCCCTCCTGCTGCTTGTAGGAGCTGTCGTGCTCCTCGTCGACGACGATCAGGCCGGGGGCACGGAGCGGTGCGAACACCGCCGAGCGCGTGCCGATGACCACGCGCGCCGTGCCGGCGCGCGCCGCGCGCCAGGCCTGCAGCCGCTCGCCGTCGCTCAACGCGGAATGCAGCACCGCGATCGGCACCCGCAGGCGCGAGCGGAAGCGCTCGAGCAACTGCGGCGTCAGGCCGATCTCCGGCACCAGCACCAGCGCGCCGGCGCCGCGCTCGAGCGCGCTCGCGACCAGGCGCAGGTACACCTCGGTCTTGCCGCTGCCGGTCGCGCCCTGGAGCAGGAAGCTGCCGAAGCGATCCGCGCCGGCCTCGATTGCCGCGACGGCGGCGGCCTGCGCGGCGCTCAGTGCCGGCGGCGCATCGGCCGCCGGCGCGTGCGCCGCCGCGTCTGCCGCCGCTGCCGCGGCGGCCGCGGCGGGCGCGGCCTCGTGCAGCCGCTGTTCCGTCCAGCCGCGCCTGGCGAGGGCGCGGGCGGCATCGCGCCAATCGGGCAGCAGCGTGTCGAGTTCAGCGGCCGGCAGGCCTTTCGCATGGGCGGCCAGGAGCGCCGCCAGCTCGCGTTGCCGCGGCGCGCGCCGCGGCTCCCCGGCCGCCGCCGCGGCGCGGCCGTCTTCGGTCAACGCGAGCCACGCCTCCTGGGCGGTGGCGGGTTGGCCGGCGCGTAGCGCGGCGGGCAGCGCCGCCGCAAGCACTTCGCCCGGCGGATGCTGGTAGTAACTGGCCGTCCAGCGCAGCAATTCGAGCAGTTGGGTGTCGAACAGGGGCTCGACATCGAGCAGCGCCGTGATCCGCCGCAAGCGCTGCGGCGGAAGCGGAGAGTGGCCGGCGTGCGCGAGGATGACCCCGACGGCGCTGCGGGCGCCCATGGGCACCCGCACGCGCGCGCCCGGCGGCAAGTCCTCGGGACTCATTCCGGCGGGCGGCAGGTAGTCGAGGAGCGAGCGGAGCGGGCAGTCGACGGCCACGCGCAGCACGCCGGTGGCCGTGGCGCCGGCTGGCGCCCCGTCAGCCACGGCCACGGAACGCCGCCGTGTGGATAAGTCTGTGGACGGCCAGGCCCCGCCTGGCCCCCATTGCCGGCCGCCGCCGCCAATCCGGGCCATCGGGACAACGCAAGCGCAGATTTAAACCATTGGTTTTCATCGAGTTACGGAGAATGCGGCCCCGGCTTTCGCCATGGCGGACAGGGTTTGCGATACGACCTGCACCGTGGTGCGTAAGTGGATGATTCTGGCGCAAACTCCGGACCCTTGAGCGCCGGTCAACCCCCTGCCGGCTGGCCCGTTCTGCTCTTCAACCATGGACGCGTTTGCTACATTGCTGCCCGGCGCCACGAGCCTCCTTTCGCTCAGGACCACCGCATTGCAGGATTCGACGCAGCAGGAAACCCGCTCGCTGGAGAGCTTTCTGGCCACCGTCGAACGCAAGGCGTTCAGGATCGCACAGATCGCTTTGCGCCATGAAGACGACGCGCTCGACGCGGTGCAGGAGGCGATGCTGCGGCTGGTGCGCCATTATGCCGGCCGGCCGGCCGCGGAATGGGCCCCGCTTTTTTACCGCATCCTCGAGAATTGCGTGCGCGACGTGCAGCGGCGCCGCTCGGTGCGCGCGCGCGTGATGTCCTGGCTGCCCTGGGCCGGCGCCGACGACGACGAGGCGGCCGACCCGCTGCAGCAGGCGCCCGACCCGAGCCCGCTGCCGCCTGCGCAGGTGCAGGCCGACGAGACGCTGCGCGCGCTCGAGGCCGCGCTCGGCGAGCTGCCGGCGCGCCAGCGCCAGGCCTTCCTGCTGCGCAACTTCGAGGGCCTCGATGTCGCCGCGACGGCGCAGGCGATGGGCTGCTCCGAAGGCAGCGTCAAGACGCATTATTTCCGCGCGCTGCAGACACTGCGCGCCCGGTTGGGGGAGTATTGGACATGAGCGAAGCACCCGATCCGCGTGATGTGGAATTCGCACGCCGCACGCGCGCGCTGCTCGAGGAGAGCGCCGCTTCGCTCCCGGCGCGCACGCGTTCGCGCCTGACGCAGGCGCGTTATGCCGCGCTCGGGCAGCGCCCGGGCGCGCGCTCCGTCGCCGCGCCCGCGGCCTGGCAGCGCTGGCTGCCGGCCGGCGCGGTCTCCGCCGCGGTGCTGGCAGTGCTGTTGATGCAGGGTGGGTACGGCCCGCTTCCGCGGCCGATGTCGCCGAGCGTGGCGAGCGTCGCCGCCGCCGATGACCTCGAACTGCTCGCCGACCGCGACGCGCTCGCGCTCGCGCAGGACCAGGGCGCGCCCGGCGCCGACGTCGACTACGAGTTCTACGACTGGGCGGTGGGCGCCGCGCAGGAGGAAACCGACAATGGGGTCGGCACTTGAAATTCGACTGGCGCACGCTCGGCCTGCTGTGCGGCAGCGCGCTGGCAACGGCGCCGCTCCATGCGGCCGACGCGGCCGCGGATGCCGACTTCCTCGAGTACCTGGGTTCGGTCGATTCGAACGAAGCGGGCTGGCACGACTACCTGGCCAACACCGATGTCGGCAAGGTGGCGAAGCCCGCGGCGGCGCCACCCGCGGCGACGCCGCCGGCGCAACCGGCCGCACCCGCCAGCACGCCGCCCGCGCTGAACGCGCCCCGCAAGGTGAAGCAATCATGAAGCGTCAGTCACTGTGGATACTGTTGGCGATTCTCGCCATGCCGCTGGGCCTTCCGGCGTTCGCGGCCGAAGGCGAGGCCGCGCCCGCGCCGGCTGCCGCGGCGCCGCCCGCGCTCGCCCCGTCCGCGCCGGCGATCGAGTGGAAGTCGCTCCCGTCCGAGCAGCAGCAGCTGCTGCGCAGCCACGAGCGCGACTGGGCCACGCTGCCGCCGGCCCGCCAGCAGGCGCTCGCGCGCGGCGCGCAGCGCTGGCTGCAGATGAATCCGGAACAGCGCGAGCAGGCGCGCGAGCGTTTCCAGACCTGGCGGGCGCTGCCCGAGGAGCGGCGCGAGCTGATCCGCCGGCGCTGGGAGCAGTTCCAGCGCCTCGATCCGCAGTCGCAGGCGCTGGTGCGCGAGAATTTCCGCGCCTTCGCGCAGCTGCCGCCGTGGCAGCGGCGGGCGCTGCGGCGGCGCTGGCTGCAGGCCACGCCCGAGCAGCGCGCGCACATGCGCGAGCGACTCGAAGCGCGGCGCGAACGCCGCCAGGGGCTGCACTGAGCGGCGCCCCCAGCCCGGCAACGTTCAGCGCGTGCGCGTTGGTTCGTACGTCACGTGCACCGGCTTGATTTGCTCCAGCGCGCCGGCGATGGCGAGCGCCATGCAGTCGCGATCCGGCTCCGCAGCGCTGGTCCCGGCCGCGCCGAATCCGTAGCTGCAGGCCTCGGCGGCGGCGCGCCGGATGCGCAGGTGGAGCGTCTTCACGTCGGCCGGCCGCGCCAGGTCGAGGTCGGACACGTTCACGGTGACGGACTTGCGGATCATCGCGGCATCGTCGGCCCGCGCGGTGGTGGGCGCCAGCGTCACCAGCAGCGCGGCCATCGCGCCGAGCAGCGACGCGCGGGGAAATTCGGGGTGCAACATACCAGCCTCCTTGACTTCGGCATGGAAGGAATCATCGGTGTCGTGCAGCTGCGTGCTGCCTTGTCCTTGATACTCGCGGTGGCGCGAATGGTTTCGGCGGACGCGCAGGAAAATCTCCTGCGCGCATGGTCGTGACGGCATCACGCAACGGTCCGGCGCCGCCGGCTGCAATGCCGGCGGCGCGTCGCGGGAATCCGCTGCATCGGCAGGGCCGACGCCGCAATGCGGTTTGCCGTCAGTTGTGGTTGGCGTCGACCTTGCCGCTCTTGCCGCCCGTGCCACCGCGGTCCGCGAGCTTCGAGTCGCCGGACCGCACTCGGTGGTATGCCGTCAGCTGATCGTTGTGGATGTTCGCCACGGCACTGTCGACGGCCTGCTGCACGCATGCCTGTTCAGCCGCGCTTGCCAGCAGCGTGCCGGTTCGCGATTCGCCGCCACAAACCTCGACCGCCACCTTGCCGATCCGCTTGTAGAGCCGCGCGACGTCGTCTGGCTTTGCCAGGTCGTAGTCCTTGATGCGGATCGTCTGACTTTCGACCGCGTCGCCAGCGGTCGCAATGGTCGCCATGGTCGGCGTCCAGGCAATCGCCAGGGCGGTTGACGAAGCCAGGAGCATTGAACGGAGTGATTGAATTCGCAACATGCCAGTCTCCTTGGGTCGGCCACGAAGTACAGCCGGCGAAGACGCAGCCGGCATCGTGCAGCTCGCGCTGCCCTGGCTTAGATACGCGACAACGTCCGATTGGTTGCATCCCAACGGAAAAAAATCCCGCCGGAGCAGGCTCCACGCGCAGGCGTCCGCCCAGGACGGGAAGGACGCGCGGGTCTTCAGGCGGCCTTGACGGCCTGGATCAGCTGGCTGGCGGCGGCCTGGCCGTCGCCGTAGAGCATGCGCGTGTTGTCGAGGTAGAACAGCGCGTTCTCGATGCCCGAGAATCCCGCGCCCTGGCCGCGCTTGATGACGATGACGTTCTTCGCCTTGTCGGCATTCAGTATCGGCATGCCGTAGATCGGGCTCGACTTGTCGTTGCGCGCCACCGGGTTCACCACGTCGTTCGCGCCGATGATCAGCGCGACATCGGCAGTCTCGAATTCCGCGTTGATCTCGTCGAGATCGGCGATCAGGTCGTAGGGCACGCCCGCCTCGGCGAGCAGCACGTTCATGTGGCCGGGCATGCGGCCGGCGACCGGGTGGATCGCGAAGCGCACCATCACGCCACGGTCGATCAGCAGCTGGCACAG
>DATKLZ010000100.1:0-7379 GCA_035542135.1 Steroidobacteraceae bacterium
AGGCCCTCGCAGATCGGCATCGTGACGCGCTCGCGTTCGGCGACGGCGCGCAGCGCGCGCGTGGCCTTGTAGCCCTCGACCACCTGGCCGATCTCGGCGAGCGCGGCTTCGGGCTTGAGTCCCTTCGCCAGCAGCAATCCAAAACGCCGGTTGCGCGATTGGTCGTCGGTGCAGGTGAGCACCAGGTCGCCCAAGCCCGCCAGCCCCATGAAGGTTTCGCGCTGCGCACCGAGCGCGACACCGAGCCGCGTCATTTCGACCAGGCCGCGCGTGATCAGGGCGATGCGCGAGTTGGCGCCGAAGCCGAGGCCGTCGGACAGCCCGGCGCCGATCGCGAGCACGTTCTTCACCGCGCCGCCGACCTCGACGCCGACGATGTCGGTCGAGGTGTAGGCGCGGAACACCGAGGTGGACAAATCGTGCGCGAGCTGCGCGGCGTAGTCCGGATCGCGCGAGGCGATCGTCATCGCGGTCGGGAGCCCGGCGCCGACTTCGCGCGCGAACGTGGGACCCGAGAGCACCGCCGTGAGCCGGCCGGTGCCGAGCACTTCGCGCGCCACTTCGGCGGGCAGCCGGCCGGTGCTGATCTCGAAGCCCTTCGTCGCCCAGCACAGGCGCTGGCCGTCGGTCAACAGGTCGCGGATCGAGCCCAGCAGCTCGCGGAACGCGTGGCTCGGCACCACGACCAGCACGTCGTCGGCGCCGCGCAGCGCGCGGGCGAGGTCGGCGACCACCTCGAGGCCTTGCGGGAACGGCGCGTCGGGCAGGTAGCGCGGGTTGCGGCGCTCCGCGGCCATCTGCGCGCACAGCGGCGCCGAGCGTCCCCACAGCCGCACCGCGTTGCCGGCGCGCGCGCACTGGATCGCGAGCGCCGTGCCCCAGGAGCCGGCGCCCAGCACGGCGACCTGCGAGGGCGGCGCGAGCACGGTCATCGATGCGCCCACATCATGGCGGTGCCGCGAGCGCGTGCCGGATCAGTTGGTGGCGGCGCTGGCGGTGGCCGGGTTGTTGGCCGCGAACAGCGCCTCGAAGTTCACCGGCGGCAGCAGCAGCTGCGGGAATCCGCCCTGGCTGACGAGGTGCGAGACCACGGAGCGCACGTACGGGAACAGGACGCCCGGGCAGACGATGCCGGCGGCGCGTCGGTAGTCGTCTTCGGTGAGGTTCTGCATCACGAAGGCGCCGGCCTGCTTCACTTCCACGAGGAACACGGTCTGCTCGCCGATCTTCGCCGACACCGTCACCGTGAGCACCACCTCGCGCAGGTCGCCGTCGATCACGTTGACCGAGGTGTTGAGGTCGAGCCCGATGGCCGGATTCCAGTCCGGCGTGACGCGCGGCCCGAGCGGTGCCTCGAAGGAGCAGTCCTTCAGGTAGACGGCCTGCAGGGAGAGCTGCGCGCCGCCGGCTGCCGTGCCCGCTGCTGCTTGTGGGGATTCGGTACTCATCGCTGATGTTCCTTAAGGGTTTGTGTTCCAGCCAATCATCAAGAATCACGCATCCGCGCCGCCCGCCAACAGCGCGTCGAGTTCGCCGGAGCGCTCGAGTTCGGCGAGTTCATCGGAGCCGCCGACATGCCGCGCGCCGATGAAGATCTGTGGCACGGTGCGCCGGCCACTGCGTTCGATCATCTCGGCGCGCAGCCCGGGTTGCCCCTCGACGCTGATCTCGCGGAACTCGGCGCCCTTGCTGCGCAGCAGCTGCCGCGCCCGCTCGCAATATCCGCACCAGCTCGTGGTGTACATCTCGACCTTCGGCGCTGCCATGCGGGCAATGTGCGATGCGTGCGGGCGGGCGGGCCGGGCTAGTCGCGCGCGACCGGCAGCTGTTCGGCGCGCCACGCGCGCAGTCCACCCCGCAGGTTGACCACCTGGCCGAATCCCTGCTGCGCGAGTGCGCGCATCGCGCCCAGCGCGCTGACGCCCTGCTCGCAGTACACGATGACCGGCTTGTCCTTGTAGCGCTTCAGCGCATCGGCGCTGCCCGCCAGCTGCGCGGCCGGAATGTTGCGCGCGCCGCGGATGTGGCCGGCGGCGTAGTCCTCGGCGCTGCGCACGTCGAGCAGCAACGCGCCCTGGTTCATCAGCCGCACCGCATCGTGGGCGCCGATCGCGCCGGCGCCGCGGGCCCGCTCACGCAGCTCGTACACCAGCACGGCGAGCGCCGCGGCCACGGCAAACAGCGCCAGCGACGGGTGGTGGGCGGTATATTCGAGCAGGCGTTGCATGGCTTGGGCCTGGAGGTCCTCCAACAGGGCCGCGCATTATAGCCCCGCTGCGTTAGACTTTTCGCATGAGGCCGGGGCGCGTGCCATATTTCGAGCGACTCGGGCCGCTGCTGCTGGCGGGGCTGGCCGGGCTGGCGGTGTGCGGGTCCCTGGGCGCGGCTTCGGCCGACCGGAGCCAGACCCAGGCGCAGCTGCGCGCGCTGAAGCAGCGCATCGAGCAGGTGAGCCGTGATGTCGGCCGCGACGCGGTCGAACGCGACCGGCTGGCGCGCAACCTGCGCAGCGCCGAACTGGCGGTCGCGGCCACGCGCTCCGACCTGGAAACCCTGCAGGCGAAGGAAAAGGCGCATGCCGACCAGCGCGCGACGCTGGGTGCCGAGCGGGCCAGGATCAGCGCCTCGCTGGCCGCCGAACGCGCGAGCCTCGGCGCGCAGCTGCGCCTCGCCTACCGCATGGGACCGCACGAGCCGCTGCAGCTGCTGCTCAACCAGCGCGACCCGGCGGCGGCGCAGCGCCTGTACGCCTGGTACGGCTATTTCGGCCGCGCCCGCGCCGTGCAGATCGCCGGCATCCAGCAGCAGGTGCAGCGCATCGACCAGCTCGATGCGGAGCTCGCCGCCGAGGCTCGCTCGCTCGCGCAGCTGCGTGAGGACCGCGCGCAGCGGCTGGCGCAGCTCGAGACCGGCCGCGCGCAACGCGCCAGCGCGCTCGAGAACCTGCAGGCCGAGGCGCGCTCGCGCGCCGCAAGCCTGGCGCGGCTGCGGGAGCAGCAGGCCAGCCTCGAGCGGTTGCTGCGCGAACTGGCGCGCGCGGCCCCGTCGCAACCGCGTGCCGACGACCGCAGCGAGTTCGGCCGGCTGCGCGGGCGGCTCGAGTGGCCGGTCGCGGGCCGCATCGTCGCGAGCTACGGAGACACGCGCGCGAGTGGCGTCGACTGGAACGGCGTGGTCGTCGCGACGGAGCGCGCCGCGCCGGTGCGCGCGATCGCCGCCGGCCGCGTCATCTACGCCGACTGGCTGCCCGGCCTGGGGCTGCTGACGATCGTCGACCACGGTGGCGGTTATCTCAGCCTCTATGGCTACAACGACCAGCTGCGCAAGTCGGTCGGCGAAGCGGTCGGCGCCGGCGATGTCATCGCGGCCGCCGGCGACACCGGCGGGCGGCCCGAGCCGCAGCTGTACCTCGAGATCCGCCGCGCCGGCAAGCCGATCGATCCACAGCCCTGGTTCCGGCAGCGCCGGCCGTAGCACGGCGCGCCTTGCCGCCCGCGCCGGGCGCAGTGAGAACCCGGTCACACTCCGGGTCGCGGGCCAGGGCGTCGAATGCAGCGCACTTTTAAGTAAAGCGCGAACCGGTTCAAAGCCCGGATCCGTCGTATCAACGATGCTTGCCCGCGGCGCACATCCATGATCCCCGAAACCAGCACACCAACCGGCAACCAGGGCGGGTCCGAGTTCGAGACCTACACGCAGTTGCTGCGTGCGCTGCTGCCGCGCATGACCGGCGTGTCGATCTTCAATGCGTCCGGTGAAGTGATCTGGTCGAGCGACATGGTGACCGAACCCTCGCTCGCGCGCCTGGTCGGCGAATCCATCCGCCACGCCACCAACGATCCCGCCACGCCCGGCGTGTGCGTGACCGACGGCGAACCGATGTACATCTTCTGGCTGTGGCGTCCGAATGTCGCCGCGCCGTTCGCAGCCGTGCTGCTGCGCTGCAAGGCCAGCACGAGCGGCGAGCAGCCGACGCTGAAGTTCGTGCATTCGCTGGTGCGACCCGCGCTCGAGATCCTGACCCGCGAACTGGTGAGCCGCGAACACATCAGCAACCTCAGCGGCTCGCTCGCCGAGCAGGACCAGGACCTCGACATGCTGCTGTCGGTCAGCAGCAGCGACTCCAACGCCGAGGATGGCGGCGGCGACGAACTGAAGGCCGTGCTGCGCGCCGCCGTGGAGCACATCCAGGGCGGACTGGCCGCGATCATCATCCCGGAGAAGGGCCTGGTGCTGGTGCACCGCGACCCGAACCACGAGATCGAGGCGAGCCTGGTCGCGCGCGCGCACCGGCACCTCGTCTCGACGGCGCAGCTGCGGCGGGAAGCGGTCATCGTCAACCGCATGCGGCTGAACGGCAGCGAGGAAGGCAAGTCCTACCGGCTGCTGTCCTGCGCCGTGATGCGCGGCGACGGCCGCGCGATCGGCGTGCTGGCGCTGTTCCGGCCCGAGGACATGCCCGAATTCACGCAACGCCAGGCGCGGCTGGCCGAACTGCTGTCGCGCCGGGTGGCGGCGGTGATCTCGGTGAGCTACGACGCGCTGACCGGCCTGCTCAACCGCCCGGCCTTCGAGCAGCGCGTGAACAGCACGCTCAAGCAGCACAGCAGCGTGCAGCGCTGGTGGAGCGCGCTGGCCATCGACACGAACCGCATGCACGTCATCAACGACAGCTACGGCATGCACGTCGGCGACAAGGTGATCGCGCAGCTCGGCGAACTGGTGCGCAAGCGCGTGCCGCCGGGCGCGATCGCGGCGCGCATCTCGGGCGACCGCTTCGCGGTGCTGCTGCCGGTCGGGCTCGACGACGCGGCGGCCTTCGCCGAGTCGCTTCGCCAGGGGGCCGAGCAGCTCGGCGCCACCATCGGCGATGGCACGCTGTCGGTGTCTATCAGCATCGGCGTCGCCGCGGTCGAACCGCGCGCGCAGGAATTCACGCATGCCTTCGCCGCCGCCGAAACGGCCTGCAAGGCCGCCAATGACCGCGGGCGCAACCGCGTCGAGGTCTTCCAGGAGGCGGACGAGAGCATCGTCCGCCGCTTCACCGACATCAACGTCATCACCGACCTGCGCGCGGCGATCGTCGACGGGCGCCTGCGGCTGAACGCGCAGCTGCTGCTGCCGCTGGGCCGCACGCCGCTGCGGCCGCATTTCGAGCTGCTGCTGCGCATGATCGGCGCCGACGGGCAGACCGTGGGCCCGGATCATTTCATGTCGGCCGCGCACCGCTACCAGCTCATGCCGGAGATCGACCGCTGGGTGGCCAGCGAGGCGCTGCGCCTGCTCAAGCCGCACGCGGAGCTGCTGGCGGGCAATCCGGTCGTGTTCAGCATCAACTGTTCCGGCCAGTCGCTCAAGGACGGCGCGTTCACCGAGTTCCTGTGCGAACAGATCGCCGCGAGCGGCATCAATCCGGAGGCGCTGTGCTTCGAGCTGACCGAGAGCGCCGCGATCGGCAACCTCGCGCACGCCGAGACGCTGATGCGGCGTCTGCGCAAGCTCGGCTGCGGCATCGCGCTCGACGACTTCGGCACCGGCCTGAGCTCGCTCGCCTACCTGCGCTCGCTCCCGATCTCGATGCTGAAGATCGACGGCAGCTTCGTGCGCGACGTGCTCAAGGACCCGAAGGCCGAGTCGACGATCCAGGCGATCGCGCAGCTGGCGCGTGCCATGTCGTTGTGCACCGTGGCCGAGTACGTCGAGACCGACGAGATCCGCAACCGCATCGCCCAGCTCGGCGTCGACTACGGGCAGGGATTCGCGATCGGCCAGCCCGTGCCGATCAGCGACGTGCTCGAGCAGCTGCCGCTGTACGCGGCGGTCACCCACGGCACCGTGGAGAGCATCGAGCTCAGCGAGGACACGCCGACCGCGCAGGCCGTGTAGTATCCGCGCGCATGGGCCTGTTGCGCGACCTTTCCACATGGCGGCTGGGGCTGACGCTGATTGCGGGCGCACTGCTCGGCTTCCTGCTGGCCCTGGCGCTGCAGCCCAACCCGGATGCCTCCGCGGCCGCGCCGGAGATGCCGGCGGATGCCGCCGGCGCCACCACCACCGCCTTCTCCCGCGATGCCTCCGCATCCCTGCCCGCGCAGGACGTGCGGCTGCTCGCCGAGGTGCTGCAGCGCGTGCGCGAGGGCTACGTCGATCCGGTCGACGAACACGTGCTGATGAGCCAGGCCGCGCGTGGCCTGGTTGCCGCCCTCGATTCGCATTCCACGCTGCTCGATGCGGCTGAGTACGCGCAACTCAAGGCTTCGACCGACGGCAGCTACGCCGGCATCGGTGTCGAGGTCGAGGGAGTCGACGGCGCCCTGCGCATCGTGCGCTGCCTGCCCGCCTCCGCCGCGAGCCGCGCCGGGCTCAGGGCTGGCGACCGGATCATCGGCATCGACGGGCGCGAGGTGGACGCCGTGAACATCGACGCCGCTGCCGCGCAGTTGCGCGGCGCGCCGGGGAGCGCGGTGCAGTTGACGGTGCAGCGCGGAAGAACCTTCAACGGTCTGTCAAGAGTCCAGCTCGTTCGCTCGCAGGTCGAGCTGGCGAGCACCGCGGCCGAGACGCTGGCGCCGGGCTACGGCTACCTGCGCATCCGCGAGTTCACGTATGCGACCGATGCCGAAGTCAGGAGCGCCATCAGGCAACTTCGCGCAAGAGCTGGTGGGCAGCTGAAAGGCCTGGTGGTTGACCTGCGCGACAATCCCGGCGGCGTGCTCGAGGTGGCGGGGCAGGTGGCCGACGATTTCCTCGAGCGCGGCACGATCGTGAGCGCGGACGGACGCCTGCGCGACGCGCGCTTCCGCATGGTGGCGACGCCGGGCGACCTGGTCGATGGCGCGCCGATCGCGGTGCTGGTCAACGGCAACACCGCCTCGGCCGCCGAGATCCTCGCCGCGGCGCTCCGGCAGAATGACCGCGCGCTGCTGCTCGGCGCGCGCACCTACGGCAAGGGCACGGTGCAGACCGTCATGCCGTTGTCCGGCGGTGGCGCGCTGAAGCTGACGACGGCGCGCTACTACACGCCGGCCGGCGACTCGATCAATGGCATCGGCATCGAACCCGATCGCGTGCTCGGCGCTGCGCGGCAGCCTCCCGCGGCGCTCGACGCCCCCGGGCGCCCGCCGACGCTGGCGCGGCGCGATGCGCCGGTGGCGGTCGCGCTCGCGGAACTGCGCGGCGCGGCGCCGGTCACACGCAGCTATTGATCCGGCCGCGCCCGCGCCCCACCCATGACGACACTGCAGTTTCTCATCGACCTGGTGCTGCATCTCGACCGCCACCTGGTCGAGCTGCTCGCGCGCTACGACCTGTGGATCTACGCGTTGCTGTTCGCGGTGATCTTCTGCCAGACCGGCTTCGTGTTCGCGCCGTTCCTGCCG
>DATKLZ010000101.1:0-3369 GCA_035542135.1 Steroidobacteraceae bacterium
GCGCCCATGACGCCGGCCAGCAGGTAGTCGCCGGTGCCGCTGAACCCGGCCAGCTGGCTCGCGATCTGCTGCGCCAGGATGGCGAGCGCGGCGATCGCGGCGATGACCAGCGCTTCGCGTCCCACGGCGAGCAGCGCCATCGATCCGACCGGAATGACCAGCAGGATGCCGAGGTTGCTCGCCACGCCGCCGCTGGCGTACATCAGCAGCGCGATCGCGGCGGCATCGACGAGCGCGTGCGTCAGCACCAGCGTGCGCCGGCCGGGCCAATGGCGCCGGCCGGCGAAGGCCAGCAGGGCGGCCAGCGCGAAATACACTGCCAATGTGCCGCGGAACAGGCGCGGCAGGTTGCTGCCGAAGGCGGGCACCGGCTGCGTCAGCAGGTGCACCGAGAGCATCAGCACCACCGCCAGCAGGCGGTAGAGGTTGGTCAATCCGACGATGCGCCAGCCCAGATCGGTCTGCGAACGCTCGCCGGCCGCGGCCACATCCGCTTGGGAATTCATGCCGTCAAGGTAGCATCCGTGGCGGCTTTCCGCGACAATTCCGCACCTTTCGCACCGGGCCCGCTCGATGAACCTGCACGAATACCAGTCGAAGAAAATCCTCGCCAGCTACGGTGTCGCGGTGCCCGAAGGCATGGCGGCCACGAACCCGGGCGAGGCGGAAGCCGCGGCGCGCGCACTGGGCGGCGAGGCGTGGGTCGTCAAGGCGCAGGTGCACGCGGGCGGACGCGGCAAGGCCGGCGGCGTCAAGCTGGCGCGCAGTCTCGATGAAGTTGCAGCTGCCGCGGCCGACATGCTCGGCAGGCGGCTGGTCACGAAACAGACCGGCGCTGCCGGGCTGCCGGTCGAGCGCGTGTATGTCGAGGCCGGTTCGAACATCGAGCGCGAGCTGTACCTGAGTCTCACGCTCAATCGCGAGAAGGGCCGCATCGCTGTGGTCGCCTCGGCCTCCGGCGGCATGGACATCGAGCAGGTGGCGCACGACACGCCGGAGCAGATCCTCTCGGCCACGGTGCACCCGGCTGCGGGCCTGCAGCCCTGGCAGTGCCGGCAGCTGGGCTTCGGCATCGGTTTGAAGGGCGAGCAGCTCGCGCAGTTCCAGTCGATCCTGCTCGCGCTCTACCGGCTGTACAACGAGCGCGACGCGAGCCTGATCGAGATCAATCCTCTCATCGTCACGCGCGAGGGCAGGCTGCTGGCGCTCGATTGCAAGCTCGACATCGAGGCGAACGCGCTGTTCCGCCAGGGCGAGATGGCCGCGCTGCGCGACCCGGGCCAGGAAGACCCGGCCGAGCGCATCGCGAGCGAGCACGACCTGAACTACGTCTCGCTGGACGGCGACATCGCCTGCATGGTCAACGGCGCCGGCCTCGCGATGGCCACGATGGACCTGATCAAGCTGCACGGCGGCGCGCCCGCCAACTTCCTCGACGTCGGCGGCGGCGCGACCGCGGCGCGCGTCACGACCGCGTTCGAACTGATCCTGTCGAACCCGAAGGTGCGCGCGATCCTGGTCAACATCTTCGGCGGCATCGTGCGCTGCGACCTGATCGCCGAAGGCATCATCGATGCGGTGCGCGAGGCGGGCGTGCGCGTGCCGGTGGTGGTGCGGCTCGAGGGCACGAATGCCGAAGCCGCGCGCGCCAAGCTCGCGGGCGGGTCGCTGTCGATCATCAGCGCGAGCGACCTCACCGACGCGGCGCGCAAGGTGGTCGCGGCCGCGCGCGGCGCGCCGGCCAAATCCGCCGCGGGCAAGGCCGCCGCGGGCAAGGTGGCGCCATGAGCATCCTCGTCAACAAGCGCACCGCGGTGATCTGCCAGGGCTTCACCGGCAAGCAGGGCACGTTCCATTCCGAGCAGAGCCTCGCCTACGGCACGAAGCTGGTGGGCGGCGTCACGCCTGGACGTGGCGGCGAGAAGCACCTGGGATTGCCCGTGTTCGACACGGTGCGCGACGCGGTCAAGGCCACGGGCGCGACCGCGACGATGATCTACGTGCCCGCGCCGTTCGCGGCCGACGGCATCCTCGAGGCGGCCGAGGCGGGCATCGAGCTGATCGTGTGCATCACCGAGGGCGTGCCGGTCAACGACATGGTGCGCGTCAAGGCGGTGCTGGCCGGCACCGGCACGCGGCTGGTCGGCCCGAACTGCCCGGGCGTCATCACGCCGGGCGAATGCAAGATCGGCATCATGCCGGGCTTCATCCACAAGCCCGGCTGCGTCGGCATCGTCTCGCGCTCCGGCACGCTCACCTATGAAGCCGTGTTCCAGACCACCGGCAACGGCCTCGGCCAGAGCACCTGCGTCGGCATCGGCGGCGATCCGGTGCGCGGCATGAACTTCATCGACGTCATCGAGCTGTTCGAGCGCGACCCGCAGACCGAAGGCATCGTCATGGTCGGCGAGATCGGCGGGAGCGACGAGGAAGCCGCGGCCGAACACATCCGCCGCTTCGTGACCAAGCCGGTGGTCGCCTACATCGCCGGCGTCACGGCGCCGCCGGGCAAGCGCATGGGCCACGCCGGCGCCGTGATCGCCGGCGGCAAGGGCACGGCCGCCGACAAGTACCGCGCCCTCGAGGCGGCGGGCGTGCGTACGGTGAAATCGCCGGCCGAGCTCGGCAGCGCGATGGCCGAGGCGCTGCGGCGCTCGCGCCGCGCGCGTGCGCGTGCGGCGCACATTGCGCCGCGCCCGGCAGCGCCCCAGGCGAGGCGGCCCGCAAAGCGCGCGGCGGCCAGGCGCGCGGCCAAACGGCCGGCCAAGCGCAAGTCCGGTGCGCGGCCGGGCAAGCCGCGCGCCGGCTCGCGCCGCCGGCGCTAGCCGCGGACCGTCAGGGAGTCCGATTGAACGCCACACCGCGCCTGACGCTGGCGCTCGCCCAGACGAACCTGCTGGTCGGTGACGTGCAGGGGAACCTGGCCTGCGCGCTGCGCGCGGCGGCGCGCGCCCGCGATGAGCTGGGCGCCGACCTGGTGCTGTTCCCGGAACTGACGCTGTCGGGCTATCCGCCCGAAGACCTGCTGTTCCATCGCGGCCTGCGCATCCAGATCGAGCGCGCACTGCAGGGCCTCGAGGCGGTGCCCGGCATCGGCATGGTGATCGGCTTCCCGGAATACGAGGGCACGCGCATCTACAACAGCGCGGCCGTGTATCTCGACGGCCAGCGCGTGGCGCTGACGCGCAAGTCCTGCCTGCCGAACTACCAGGTGTTCGACGAGAAGCGCTATTTCACCGCGGGCGGCGACCCGGCAGTGTTCGAATGCCAGGGGTTCCGCATCGGCCTGCTGGTCTGCGAGGACATCTGGGAGCGCGAGCCGGCGCGCCGCGCGCGCGCCGCCGGGGCCGAACTGCTGCTCGTGATCAA
>DATKLZ010000102.1:0-13577 GCA_035542135.1 Steroidobacteraceae bacterium
GGGCCTGACGCGCACGCTGGCCGCGGAGTGGGGCGGCCGCGGAGTGCGCGTCAACGCCGTGTGCCCGGGCTGGATCAAGACGGAGATGGATGCCGCCGACCAGGCTTCCGGGCATTACTCCGACCAGGACATCATCGATCGTGTGCCGATGGCCCGCTTTGCCCGCGCCGCCGATGTCGCCGCGGCGATCGCCTGGCTTGCCGACGACGAGCAGAGCGCGTTCGTCAACGGCATCAGCCTGCCGGTCGACGGGGGTTGGAGCGCGGACGCGAGCTGGGATGCGCTGCGACGGCAGACGCGCCCGGCCTAGGCCGATGGCTGCAGGGTCGCCAGGAACCGGCTGGCGGTGGCGAGGAAGTCGCTGACGTAGCTCGACTGCACCCACAGCGCGTATCCGTCGGGCCTGCGTGCCACCACGGCGGGGCAATCGAACAGCCGCACCGAAGCGCAGTCGCGGCCTTCCAGCACGGAGTGGATCTCGATCGCGCAGGCGAGCAGCCGAGCCGCGCCTGCGCCCGTGATCGTGAGCGTTGCCCATTGGCCGGTGACATCGATCGCGGCGCCATGGCCGCTGCGCGCCGCGGCATCGGCCTGCGCCTGGACGGCCTCGCTCGGGTCCGGCAGCAGCCAGCGGCCCGGGGCAGCATGCAGCAGCCGGGGTTGCCCGGCCTCGTCGCGCACGACGCCGCCCGGGGCGCTCGGCCAGGCGGCGCCATCGAGCGCGGCTGCCGGCCAGCGGAACGCGGCGAATTCCAGCAGGCGTTGCGGTGGCTGTCGCTCGATGTGGCAGGGTGCGATCATGGACATGCTGCCTCAGGCCTTCATGCGGGCGCTGGTGGGATCGAAATGCACCGGCGCGACGACGCGCACCAGGGTGTCGCCGCCACGCAAGGGATCGCGCGCCGTCACCGTGCCGCCCTCGACGGCGCGATCGCGCGCCAGCAGCGCGAGCGCCAGCCACTCGCCCAGCGTCGGGCTGTAGGCGCTCGAAGTGATGTATCCGCAGGGGCGCGTCGAGGCCGCGTCGGTCGTGAGTTGCGCGCCGGCCAGGAGCGGTGCGCGGCCGTCGGCGGCGCGCAGTCCGACCAGCCGCGGGCGCGTGCCTTCATGGAACGCGGGTCGGTCGAGCAGTGCCCGGCCGAGGCAGGACTGGCCGGGCTTCACCAGCGCCTCCATGCCCAGGTCGAGCGGCGTCGTCTGCCCGTTGAGCTCGGAGCCCACGAGGTATCCCTTCTCGATGCGCAGGATGTCGAGCGCCTCGAGCCCGTAGGGCGACAGGCCGGCCGACTGCAGCGTATCCCACAGCGGCACGGCGAGCGCCGGCCGGCAATGCAGCTCGAATGCGAGCTCGCCCGAGAAGCTGGCCCGCAGTACCCGCAACGCGTGGCCGGCGTGCAGGCCGTCGGCGAAATCCATGTGCCGCAGCCCGGCGAGGGATCGCTGCCATGCGGCTCCGAGCACCTGCGCGAGCGTGCTGCGGCTCTGCGGCCCCGCCACGACGATGACGGCCCAGGCGTCGGTGACATCGGTGACCGTCACGCCGCGGCCGCTCCACTGGCTGGCCAGATGGTGCTCGAAATGGGAGAGCATGTGCGTGCCGTGGCCGGAGCTGGTCGTGGCGAGGAAACGGTCCTCGGCGAGGCGTAGCACCAGGCCATCGTCGAGCACGATGCCGTCCTCGCGCAGGTTCACCATGTACTTGCTGCGGCCCACCCTGATGCTGCTGGCCTTCGACAGGTACATGAAATCGAGGAACGCCGCGGCATCGGGCCCGGCGATCTCGAGCTTGCCGAGCGTGGAACCGTCGGCGATGCCGCCGTGCGCGCGCACGCGCCGCGCCTCGGCGACGGCCGCATCGAAGGCGTTGCCGCCATTCGCGCGGTAATAGCGCGGCCGCATCCACAGGCCCATCGGCTCGAGCACGCCGCCCGCCGCAACATGCGCCTCGTGCAGCGGCGTGCGGCGCGAGATCATCACGGCCTCGCCGGTATGGAAGCCCGCGATCGATTGCATCGTGACCGGTTGGTAGGGCGGGCGCGGCCGGCTCGTGCCGGTGTCGGCGGGCGTCACCCCGCGCAGTTCGGCCAGGATCGCCGCGCCCGGCACCGCGCTGCTGCGCCCCTGCTCGGTGCCGATGCCGAGCGTCGTGTAGCGCTTGACGTGCTCGATGTCGATGAATCCCTCCGCCAGCGCCACGCGCAGGTCGGCCACCGTGACGTCGTTCTGCAGGTCGATGAACTGGCGCTTTTCGTCCGCCACGCTGCAGGGCGAGCGCGCGAACGGCGCGAGGCGCGGTGGCGGGTCGCCCTGCGCCTGCGGCGGCGCACCGCCATCGGTGCCAGCGACAGCGCCGGTGCCGGCCGCGGCGCGCGCGCCGGCCGCATGTCCGTCGGCCAGCGCGGCGCCCAGCTCGAGCCGGCCGTTGGCGCCGCCGGCGTGCACGCGCGCCGCCGGCGGTTCGGCCGGGACGAATGCGCCGAGCCGTGGTTCGTAGGCGCGCGCCTCGCCACCGTGCAGTCCGGCATGCAGCGCCGGCGACCAGCCGCCGCTGACCAGAATGGTGTCGCACGCGATGCGCCGGGCAGCGCCGTCCGTCCCGAGCGGCTTGACCAGCGCCGCCGCGACGGCGCGCCGCCCCACGGCGGCGGTGACGGCATGGCCACTGAACAGCGCGACGCCAGCCGCAGCCAGCTCGGCGCGCAGCGGCGCCAGTGCACCGGCGGCGGCCACCGTGCCCTCGTCGCGGGTGTCGACGATGGCGCGCACGCGCATGCCCCCATCGAGCAAGCGGCGCGCGCTCGCGTACGCGCGATCGTGGTTGGCGAACAGCACGAGCTCGCGTCCGACGCGCGTGCCGTAGCGCGCGAGGTAGCGCTCGGCCGCGCCCAGCAGCATCACGCCCGGCCGGTCGTTGTTGGTGAAGACGATCGGCTGTTCGAGCGCGCCCGCGGCGCTGACGAGCGAGCGCGGCCGGATCCGGTACACGGCGTTGCGGCCCGGCAGGCCGCCCGGTTCAGCGTGCGCGATGAACTCGCCGTTGTTGTCCGTCACGACGGTGGTGTCGGTGAGGATGCGCGCGCCGCGTTGAGCCAGTTCGGCGAGCGTCGCCGCGATCCACTCGGCGCCGGCCAGGCCCTCGACCAGCGCGGATTCGAACTCGAGCTCGCCGCCGCAGGCGGGCTCGCTCTCGCACACGACGACGCTGGCGCCGGCGCGCGCGGCGGCGCGCGCGGCCGCCAGACCCGCGGGGCCGGCGCCGATGACGAGCACGTCGCAGCGCAGGTGCTCGATGGCCGCCATGGGCAGGGCGCATCCGCGCGGTGCTTCGCCCAGGCCCGCCAGCCGGCGGATCAGTCCTTCGTATCGCCGCCAGCAAGGCCAGATGAAGGTCTTGTAGTAGAAGCCCGCGCTGAACAGGCCGCCGCCGGCCTGCAGGAGCGAGGCGAGGTCGAAGCGCAGGGACGGCCATCGATTCTGGCTGCGCAGGCTCATGCCCTCGCGCAGCACGAGCCGCGTCGCCTGCACGTTCGGAATGAGCAACGGTTGCTCGCCGACGCTGAACAGCGCGTTGGGTTCCTCGGCGCCAGCGCCCAGCGCGCCACGCAGGCGACGATACTTGACGCTGCGTCCCATCACGCGCACGCCCTGCGCCAGCAGCGCCGAGGCCGCCGTGTCGCCGGTGCGGGCGCGGTAGCGGCGGCCGTCGAAGGTGAAGGTCAGTTCGCCGGGGCCGAGGCGCGCGCCACTTCGCGCGGGCGCGGCGCTCATCGCGGCTCCCCGGCGAGCATGTCGATGGCGAGCACGGCGCCGGTCGATGGATTGCGCTGCACCTGCAGCCAGGCGCGGCATCCGCCGACGTGCTGCCAGTGCTCGATGCTCAGATGGGCATCGGCCACGCGCAGGTAGGTGCGCGCATATTCATCGACGCTGCCGGGCGCCGGCACGGTCTTGTGGAACTCGAACTCGCACAGCTCGCGCGGACCACAGAACGGGCAGGTGAGCCGCGTCACAGCCGCACCGGGAACGGCCCGTACCCGGGCTCGTCGAGCATGTGCCCGGTCGCGAAGCGCGACAGCCGATAGGCGCGGATCAGGTCGGGCGCCGTACCGGTGGCGACGAAGCGCGCGAAGGCCGCGCCCGAGGCCGGGATCGCCTTGAACCCGCCGTAGCACCAGCCGGCATTGACGAACACGTTGTCGTGGCGCAGCCGGTCCATGATCGGGCTGCCGTCCATCGTCATGTCGTTCGTGCCGGCCCATTGCCGCAGGATCTTCACGCCGCCGATGCACGGAAAGAGTTCCAGCGCGCCCTGCACGACGTCTTCGAGCCGGTGCCACGTGCCTTCGCGCGTGTAGGACGGGAATCCGTCGAGGTGGCCGCCCATGACGAGGCCGCCGCGGTCGGACTGGCAGATGTAGGTCTCGCCGTGCCCGGGCGAGACATAGACGAACACGGAGTTGACCAGCGGCTTGATCGGCTCGGACACCATCGCCTGCAGCAGGTGGGTTTCGATGGGCAGCGGCGTGCCCAGCATCGCGCCGACCAGGCCGGTGTGGCCCGCGGTCGCGAACACGATGCGCCCGGCCTTGACGTGGCCGCGCGTGGTCTCCACGCCGTCGGCCGCATTGCCCGTCGCGCTCACGCCCGTGACTTCGCAGTCCTCGATGATGTCGACGCCGAGCGCGCTCGCGGCGCGGGCGTAGCCCCAGGCGACGGCATCGTGCCGCACCGTGCCGCCGCGCCGCTGCAACAGCGCGCCGGCGAGCGGGAAGCGGCGCTTGCGCCGCGGCGCGAGTTCGGGCGCGAAGCGTTCGAGCGCGGCGAGGTCGAGCAGTTCGGCATCGATGCCGGCGAGGCGCATGGCGTTGCCGCGCCGGGCGAGCGCCGGCATCGCATCGTCGGTGAGCGCCAGGTCGACGACGCCGCGCGGGCTGTACATGACGTTGTAGTTCAGGTCGCGTGACAGCGTTTCCCAGCGGCGCAGGGAGTCTTCGTAGAAGTAATGGTTCTCGGGCAGCAGGTAGTTGGAGCGCACGATGGTCGTGTTGCGCCCGACGTTGCCGTAGCCGACGAGCCGCTTCTCGAGCACGGCAATGCGGCGGATGCCGTGGTCGCGCGCCAGGTGGAATGCGGTCGCGAGGCCGTGGCCGCCGGCGCCGACGATGACGACGTCGTAGGCCGGCTGCAACCGGCGCCCTGACCACAGCGGCCGCCAATAGCCGGGCCCCGCGAAGCGGGCGCGCAGCAGCGACCAGGCCGAATAGCGGCGCGCGAAGCCGGGTGCGGCGCTCATGCGGCACGCCGCGGTGGTGCGCGCCGGCGCGCCGCGCGGCGCGGCGGAGCGCGGCGCGCTTGCAGCACCGTGGACAGCAGTCCGGCGACCAGTGCCCGGCGCCGGCGCAGCGGGAAGCGCCGGGGTTCGAAGGCCGCGCCGATCCAGTAGCCATCGACGGCGGCGGTCAGCAGGTCGATGGTGTTGCGCAGCGAACGCGGCGCGGCGATCTCGCGCCGCCGCACCGCTTCGCGCAGGTAGCGGCCCAGGTAGCGGCGCCAGCGCGCATAGTAATCGCGGTGCACGCGCGCCAGCGCCGGATTGCCGGTCGCGCCGCCCCACAGGTTCAGCCACACGCGGATGAAGCTCGGCGCGGCGGTCGCCGGCACCATGAACTCGAGCGCGGTGCGCAGCCGCGCCAGCCCCGGCGCCGCGCCGGCCACCGCGGCGTCGAGGTCGGCGAACGACTGCTGCGCCAGCCACTGGAAGGCGAACCCCACCAGTTCGTCCTTGTCGCGGAAGTAGTGGCTCAGCACGCCGATGCTGAAGCCGCCCGCCCGGGCGATGCCGCGCACGGTGGCGCTGTCCGCCCCGTCGCGCTGCATCACGCGCACCGCCAGCTGCGCGATCTCCTCGCGGCGTCGGTCATGATCGACGATCCTGGGCACCGTGCGGCCTGCTGTCGCGGTTCGCGTCGCTGTGCCGCCATGGTGCGGCCCCCTGATCGCAAGCATACCCCAGTGCGGCCGCGGCTCGCCACGGCCCCGCGGCCGCTGCGGCCTAAACCTTACATGTGTTATAAATAAGCCAAACCGGAGGCGGCGCATGAGCGAGGGAGCCCTGATCGAGCGAACCGGCCGCGGGCGCGGCCGGGATGCGCGGCGCGCGGCGCGGGCGCACCGCACGCCGGCCAAGCTTCCCTACATCCGCCGCCGGCTGCCGGTCATCGACCTGCTGAGCAGCGAGGCGGTCGAGATCATCGAGCGCAACGCCGAGACCATCCTCGAGGAGATCGGCATCGAGTTCCGGCGTGACCCGGAGTCACTCCGCCTGTGGCGCGCGGCGGGCGCCGACGTGCACGGCGAGCGCGTGCGCATTCCGCGCGGCCTGGCGCGTGCGCTGCTGGCCACTGCGCCGCGCGAGTTCACGCTGCATGCCCGCAACCCCGCGCGCAACGTGCGCTTCGGCGGCGACGCCACGGTGTTCTCGCCGGTCGGCGGGCCGCCATTCGTCACCGATCTCGACCGCGGCCGCCGCTATGGCACCCTCGAGGACCTGCACAACTTCATCAAGCTCGCGCACGTGGCGCCGGCGATCCATTTCTCGGGCGGCACCGCGGTCGAGCCGATGGACATTCCGCCGGGCAAGAGGCACCTCGACGTGCAGTACGCCTATTTCCGCCTCAGCGACCAAGGGTGCGAGGCGACTCCGGAGACGCCCGGCCATGCCGCCGACGCGGTGCGCATGGCCGAAGTGCTGTTCGGCGAGGAGTTCCTCGGCGAGCACGTGGTCGTGCTCGGCAACATCAATTCGAACTCGCCGCTCACCTTCGATGGCCGCATGCTCGGCGCGCTGCGCGTGTTCGCCGCGAAGAACCAGGGCACGATCGTCGTGCCGGCGGTGCTGGCCGGCGCGATGGGCCCGGTCACGGCGGCCGGCTGCATGGCCGAGATCCTGGCCGAGACGCTGGCCGGCATGGCGCTCACGCAGTTGGTGAGGCCGGGTGCGCCGGTGATCATGGGTTCGTTCGTCGGCGCCGTGTCGATGCGCACCGGTGCGCCGACCTTCGGCACGCCCGAAGCCACGCAGATGATCTTCGCCACCACGCAGCTCGCGCGGCGCCTCGGCGTGCCCTGCCGCAGCGGCGGTTCGCTGTGTTCGTCGAAGGTCTCCGATGCGCAGGCCGCATACGAGAGCGCGCACACGCTGCTGCCCACGCTCCTCGCCGGCGTCAACCTGGTCACGCACGCGGCCGGCTGGCTCGAGGGCGGGCTGGTCAGCGGCTACGAGAAGTTCGTCATGGATGTCGACCAGCTGGCGATGATGCAGGTGCTGGCCGCCGGCATGGACCTGAGCGAGCGCGGCCAGGCGCTCGATGCGATCCGCGAGGTCGGGCCCGGCAACCACTTCCTCGGCTGCGCGCACACGCAGGCGAATTTCGAGAGCGCCTTCTACCAGTCGACGATCGCCGATTACTCTTCGTACGAGCAGTGGTCGCTGGAAGGGAGCCTGAACGCCGAGCAGCGCGCCAACAAGGTGTGGAAGCAGATGCTCGCCGACTACGAGGATCCCGGGCTCGACCCGGCGCGCGACGAGGCGCTGCAGGCATACATGGCGCAGCGCAAGGCCGTGCTGGCCGACGCGGTCGAAGAGGAGTAGCCGATCTTGAAGAGTCACTACCGCGTCGTGGTCATCGGCGGCGGCATCGTCGGCACGAGCATTCTCTATCATCTCGCGCGGCGCGGCTGGTCCGACATCGCGCTGATCGAACGCGCCGAGCTCACCGCCGGCTCCACCTGGCATGCCGCCGCGGGTTTCCATGCGCTGAACGATGATCCCAACATCGCCTCGCTCCAGTCGTACACGATCAACCTGTACAAGGAGATCGAGGCCGAGAGCGGCCAGAGCGTCGGCATGCACATGCCGGGCGGCTACAGCCTGGCGACGACACCGGCGCGCTGGGAATGGCTGAAGGCCGAGTGCGCGATCTACCAGACGCTCGGCATCGGCGCGCGCCTCGCGACGCCCGATGAAATCGTCGCCGACTGCCCGATCGTCGACCCGGCCGGGCTCCTGGGCGGCCTGTTCGATCCGCACGAGGGCGCCGTCGATCCGCACGGCACCACACATGCCTTCGCGCTGGCCGCTCGCAAGCGCGGCGCGGACGTGATCCTGCGCAACCGCGTGATCGCATTGAGCCCGCTCGCGGGCGGCGAGTGGCGCATCGAGACGGAGCAGGGCGTGGTCACCGCGGGGCATGTCGTCAACGCGGCCGGGCTGTGGGCGCGGCGCGTCGGCCGCATGGTCGGGCTCGACCTGCCGCTGACGCCGATGATGCACCACTACCTGATCACCGAAGACCTGCCGGTGCTCGTGCAACGCGCGGATGAAATGCCCTGCGTCACCGACCTGGAGGGATTCACCTACCTGCAACAGGAGCGCAAGGGCGTGCTGCTCGGCGTCTACGAGCGCAATCCGCGCCACTGGAAGACCGAGGGCGCCGACTGGGACTACGGCATGGACCTGATCCCGGAGGAGATCGATCGCATCAGCCCCGAGCTGCAGATCGGTTTCCAGCGTTTCCCGAGCCTGCTCGAGGCGGGCATCCGCAAGTGGGTCAACGGCGCGTTCACGTTCACGCCCGACGGCAACCCGCTCGTCGGCCCCGTGCCCGGGCGGCGCAACTTCTGGGCGGCCTGCGGCTGCATGTCCGGATTCTCGCAGGGCGGCGCGATCGGCAAGGTGCTCGCCAACTGGATCGTCGATGGCGATCCGGGCGCCGACATCTTCGGCATGGACGTGGCGCGCTACGGCGCGTTCGCGAGCAACGATCGCTACCTGCGCGAGACCACCGCGCAGTTCTACGCGCGGCGCTTCGTGATTGCCTATCCGAACGAGGAACTGCCGGCAGGCAGACCGTTGAAGATGACGCCGAGCTACGACGCGCAGGCGGCCGCCGGCGCGCGCTTCGGCGTCGTGTGGGGCATGGAGACCCCGCAGTTCTTCGCGCCCGGTGAGCCGGACTTCGTCGACGAACCGACGCTGCGCCGATCGTCCGCGCACCGCTTCATTGCGGCGGAAGTCGCCGCGACGCGCCAGGCAGCGGGGCTCCTCGACACCGGCGTCTACGCGCGCTACGAGGTCTCGGGCAAGGGCGCCGAGGCCTGGCTCGACCACCTGCTGGCGAACACGCTGCCCGGCATCGGGCGCATGCGCCTTGCGCCGATGCTGAGCCCGAGCGGCAAGCTCCTGGGCGACCTGAGCGTGGCGCGCCTGGCGGACGATCGGTTCTGGCTGGTCGGGTCGTACTATCTGCAGGAATGGCACCAGCGCTGGTTCAACGATCACCTGCCCGCCAGCGGCGTGCGCATCGACAATCTTTCGGAGAGCTGGCTCGGGTTCTCGCTGTCGGGTCCGCGCTCCCGCGACATCCTCGCCCGCCTCACGCGCACCGATGTCGGCAACGCCGCATTGCCGTTCCTCGGCGTGGCGGCAGTGGATGTCGGCCTCGCGCAGGCCATCGTCGCGCGCGTGTCGCTGACCGGCGAACTCGGCTACGAGATCAACGTGCCGGCCGCGCAGCAGAAGGCCTTGTGGAATGCGTTGCTGGAGGCGGGGGCGGAGTTCGGCATCAGGCCGATCGGCATGCGCGCGCAGGACTGCCTGCGGCTCGAGAAGGGCTACGGCGTGTGGTCGCTCGAATTCGCGCAGTCGTACACGCCGGCGATGAGCGGACTCGATCGGTTCATCGCCTTCGACAAGGGCGATTTCATCGGCCGCACCGCGGCGCTCGCGGAGCGCGAGCGCGGGCCGGCCCAACGCCTCGTGCTGCTGGCGGTCGACAGCCCGGATGCGGACGTCAGCGGATTTGAACCGGTGCGTTCCGGCGGCAGCACGGTGGGATTCGTCACCTCGGGCGCCTACGGCCACCACGTGCGCCAGAGCCTGGCGCTCGCCTACGTCGATGCCGCCATCACCGCGCGCCCGGTGCCGCTCGAAGTCGACGTGATCGGCGAGTCGCGCGCGGCGCGGATCCTCGCCGAACCCCCGTACGATCCGCGTGGGTTGCGGCTGCGTTCCTGAAATAGAATGGGGCATCGCCACCGCTACGGATCCGCTGTCGATGACCGGGCCCTCACCCGATGCCACGTATGAACACCGGCAGCGCGCCGCGGCGGTGGCGCTGCAGTCGGGCCGCGCGCGCACGGCGGAACAGGCGCTGCGCGCGCTGAGCGCCGAAGCGCCCGGCGACCTGCACAACCGCTGGCTGCTCGGCATTTCGCTGCTCGACCAGGGCCGGATCGAAGAGAGCATCGCGCAGTTCGACGGCGTGCTGCGCGACGCGCCGGATTTCGCTCACGCACGCGTCGACCGGGCGCGGGCCTGTCGCGCCGCGGGGCGGACGGCTGAGGCGCGCGAGCAGGTGCGCGCCGTGCTCGCGCAGCATCCGCACCTTGCATTGGCCTGGCTGGCCTACGGGGACGTGCTGGTCGACCTGCAACAGTACGACGATGCACGCATTGCCTTCGAGCGCGCGCGCCAGTGCGATCCGGAGCGGGCGAGCATCGAGGCGGCGACGGCGGCAATGCTGGCCGGCGATCGTCGCGCCGCCGAGGAGTTGTTCAGGCAGATCCTGCGTCGCGATCCCGGGCACGCGGCGGCGTTGTGCGGCCTGGGGGCGTTGTCGCTGGCCGCGGACGTTCCCGCCGATGCCGAGCGTTTGCTGCGCCATGCCTTGCGGCAGTCAGCGCACCTGCCGCTCGCCTGGCGGGGGTTGGGACCGGCACTGCTCTCGCTCGGGCGCCTCGCCGAGGCCGCGGCCGCCGCGCAATACCTGCGCACGATCGAGCCCGACAACCCGCAGAGCTGGATCGCGACGGCGGCGGCGGCGACCCGGCTGCTGCGACCCGAGGAAGCGCTGGCCGCCTACGAGCGCGCCGTGCAGCTGCAACCGCAGGAGGTGCGGCTGCGCACCTCGATCGGCCACGTGCACAAGACGCTGGGCCGCCGCGCCGACTGCGAAGCCGCCTACAAGGAGGCGCTGGCGCTCGATCCGCGCCATGCCGAAGCCTACTGGAGCCTCGCGGACCTCAAGAACTACCGCTTCTCCGATGCCGAGATCGCCGCGATGGAGCAGGTGCTCGGCGACCCGCGACGCCAACGCGACGGCGACGCGCAGCTGTGTTTCGCGCTCGGCAAGGCCTACGAGCAACGCGAGCAGTATCCGCGCGCGTTCGGTTACTACGCGCGCGGCAACGAGCTGCGCCGCCTCGACCAACCCTTCGACATCGGCGCCTTCGAGCAGCGCGCGGCACGCATCCGGCGGTTCTTCAGCGCGGAGTTCTTCGCCGCGCATGCCGGCTGCGGCGATGCCAGCGCCGCGCCGATCTTCATCGTCGGCCTGCCGCGTTCCGGCTCCACGTTGATCGAACAGATCCTCGCCAGCCACTCCCGGGTCGAGGGCACGATGGAGTTGCCCAACATCCTCAACCTGGTGCGCGACCTGAGTGGGCCGGGGGATGCGCGCGGCGCCTATCCCGAAAGCGTGGCGGCGCTGTCGCGCGCGCAGTTCGCGGCGCTCGGCGCGCGTTACCTCGAGGAAACCGCGCCGCTCCGCTCCGGCAAGCCGCGCTTCATCGACAAGCTGCCGAACAATTTCAGCCACGTGGGATTCATCCACTCGATCCTGCCGAACGCCACGGTGATCGACGCGCGGCGCGAACCGATGGATTGCTGCTTCAGCCTCTACAAGCAGCACTTCGCCGAAGGCCAGGCCTTCAGCTACGACCTCGGAGACCTGGGCCGCTACTACCGCAGCTACCTCGCGACCATGGCGCACTGGGACGCGGTGCTGCCGGGCAAGGTGTTACAGGTGAAATACGAGCAGCTGGTGCACGCCCCGGAGCAGCAGATCCGGCGGATCCTGCAGCACTGCAACCTGCCGTTCGAGCCGGCCTGCCTCGCGTTCCATGAAACGCGCCGTGCCGTGCGCACCGCGAGCGCGGAGCAGGTGCGCCAGCCGATCTACCGCAGCGCGATCGGCCATTGGCGCCACTTCGAGCGCGAACTCGAGCCGCTCCGCGCCGCGCTCGGCGACGCGCTGCTTACGCTCCCGAACTCCGATTGAGCCGCTTGTGCGTTGACGCTGCGCAAGGCGGCACCGGATACTATATGGGCGTGTAGTTATACCGGGCGAGCCTCGCGCTGCCCGCCATGCGCGGCCGATGCCTGGCCATCGGACTGCGTGGAGAACGCCCATGCCGAAACTCGAGCGAAATGCCGCAGGCCCAGCAACCTCATCCGAGGTTGCCACCCGGATCGGTGTTGCCGTTGCCTCGATCCTGGCAGTCACGGCGCCGCGCGGCGCGGCGGTCGCCGCCACGCAGCCCTCCGACCAGCTCGAGGAGGTCATCATCACGGCGCGCAAGCGCGAAGAGAACCTGCAGAAGGTGCCGATCAGCGTCGACGTGTTCACCAAGAAGGACCTGCAGGACCTGGCCATCAGCCAGTTCGAGGACTACGCCGAGAAAGTGCCGTCGATATCGTTCATCAGCACCGGGCCCGGCACGCAGCTGTTCGTGATGCGTGGCGTGTCGGACGGCAGCAATCCCAACTACGCGGACGCATCGTCGACCGGCTTCTTCGTCGACGACATGTCGACCAGCTGGTTCGGCACGCAGCCGGACCTGCACCTGTACGACATCGCGCAGATCGAGGTGCTCAATGGCCCGCAGGGCACGACCTTCGGCGCGGGTGCGATGGCCGGCGCGGTGCGCTACATCACCAACAAGCCGGATGCCAGCGCGTTCAGTGCCGGCGTGGACCTCGACGGCGGCCAGATCAAGGGTGGCGGACGCGATGGCACCGCGGAAGGCTTCATCAACATTCCGTTGATCAAGGATGTGCTGGCGCTGCGCGCCTCGGCCTTCAGCGACCACCATGGCGGGTTCATCGACAACGTGCTGACGACGCGCCATTGGGCCAATGGCAGGACCTCGGACAACGCCGCCTGGGCCGGCAGCGACTACAACCACCAGCATGCCGAAGGTGGCCGCTTGGCCCTGGGCGCGACGTTCAACCCGCGCTGGAGCGCGACGCTGACCTACAGCTACCAGCACCAGCACACCCAGGGCGCATGGGACGAAGACCTGGCCAACAACGGTCCGCGCGCGGTATCGCGCTTTGGCCCCGAGTCGCACGAGCAGCAGGCGAAGATGGTCGATTTCCATGTCGATGGCGACGTGGGCATCGCCGACCTGGTGTTCGCGAGCACGTACTGGTCGCTGCCGACGCGCCAGCACAACGAGTACTCGCAGTACATGGAGAACGTGTCGGGTTATTCCTACTACCTTGGCCGGGATGTCAAGGGTGCCCAGGAGGGCTTCGCCTGCCTGAACGATCCGGTCTACGGCGGCACCGTGGTGGATAACGGTGATGGCACCACCCATTTCTCCGGCGGTCCGTACACCGGCTGCAACGTGCCGCTGCAGTTCTACGAGTACCACACGAATCCGGAGCGCTGGTCGAACGAGCTGCGCCTGGTGTCGAAGCCCGGCGGCAGGTTCCACTGGCTGGTGGGCGCGTA
>DATKLZ010000103.1:0-37259 GCA_035542135.1 Steroidobacteraceae bacterium
GGACACGACGCGCACTTCGTGGGCAATGCCGAGCTTCTCGAGCATTTCCGCGGCGGGGCGCATGCCTTCCCAGTCGGAGGCCGACCCCATGATGATGCCAACCAGCGGCTTCATCGGGGGATTTTACCACGGGGCCCGGCCAGGCCGGCGGCCCTGTCCAACGCCGCCTCGATCGGGCCCGGATCGAGGTCGCGCATCAGGCGCCCGATGTACTGGCGCTGGCGCGCCAGCGCCGACTGGCCGCGCAGCCGGCGTGCCTCGCGCAGCGCCTCGCGCAGCTCCTCGGGCAGTTCGAGCGCCTCGAGCTGCGTCTCGCGCAGGCCCACCAGCCTTACCCCGAGCTTCTGCATGTACTCGGCCGCGCGCTTGCGCGCCGACCGGCTCGGGCGATCGGCCAGCTCGTCACCGTCATCGATGGGTTCCCGGGACGTCATGCTCCGATCCGGCAAGGCGCGCACGCGCGCACTGCTACAATTCTGCCATGTCTTCCGCAGTCGACGCGACGCGAATCCCCGAGCTCCAGCAGGTCGTTGCCAGCGCGCTGGCCGGGGCGCGCGCGGCCGGGGCCTCGGCCGCGGACGCCGACGCCAGCGTGCAGCAGGGCCTCAGCGTCACGGTGCGCATGGGCGAGGTCGAAACCATCGAATACCACCGCGACCGCGGCATGGCGGTGACCGTGTACTTCGGCCACCGCAAGGGCTCGGCGAGCACCGCCGACCTGCGCGCCGAAGCCGTCAGCCAGACGGTCGCCAAGGCCTGCGCGATCGCGCGGCACACGGCCAGCGACGAGTGCGCCGGCCTCGCCGATGCCGACATGATGGCGCGGGAATTCCCCGACCTCGACCTCGACCATCCCTGGGGCATCGAGCCGGAGCAGGCGATCGGGATCGCGCGCGAGTGCGAGGCGGCGGGGCGCGCGCTCGATGCGCGGCTCGCCAATTCCGAGGGCGCCTCGCTCAGCACGCACCGCGGCGTGCGCGTGTTCGGCAACACGCACGGGTTCCTCGCGGGGTTCCCCAGCACCAGCCACTCGCTGAGCTGTGCGCTGGTCGCGCAGGTCGGCGCCGACATGCAGCGCGACTACTGGTACACGGTGGCGCGCAGCGCGGCCGACCTGATGCCGGCTGCCCTGGTCGGCCGGGAAGCCGGGCGGCGTGCGCTCGCCCGGCTCGGCGCCCGCCGGATCGGCACGCGGCGCGCGCCGGTGCTGTTCTCGCCCGAGATGGCGCGCGGGCTGCACTCGCATTTCATCGGCGCGATCCGCGGCGCGAGCCAGTACCGGCGCGCCTCGTTCCTGCTGGATGCCGCCGGCACGCAGGTGTATCCGGCCTTCCTGCAGATGCAGGAGCGGCCACACCTGCGGCGCGCGCTGGCGAGCGCCAACTTCGATGCCGAAGGCGTGGCGACCCGCGACCGCGAGCTCGTGCACGACGGCGTGCTCGACGGCTACGTGCTCGGCAGCTACTCGGCGCGCAAGCTCGGGTTGAAGAGCACCGGCAACGCCGGTGGCGTGCACAACCTGCTGGTCGGCGCGCCCGGCGCCAGTTTCTCGTTCGACGAGCTGCTGTCGCGCATGGGCGAGGGCCTGTACGTCACCGAGCTGCTCGGGCAGGGCGTCAACGCCGTCACCGGCGACTACTCGCGCGGCGCGAGCGGCTTCTGGGTCGAGAACGGCGCGCTCGCCTGGCCGGTGCACGAAGTGACGATCGCCGGGAACCTGCGCGACATGCTGCGCAACATCGTGGCGGTCGGCACCGACATCGACACGCGCGGCGCGATCCAGTGCGGGTCGGTGGTCGTCGAGGGCATGACCATCGCCGGCGAATAGCCCGCGCCAACGCCAGCGCGCGCTAGTCGGCGTAGACGCCCAGTTCCCGCAGGATCGCCACGCGCAGCTCCTGCACGTAGCGGCTCGAGAGCTTGCGCGGGTGCGGCAGCGAGACCTCGAAGCTCGCCTTGATGCGCGTCGGCGTGGGCGAGAGCACCAGCACGCGGTCGGCGAGGTGGATGGCCTCTTCGACATCGTGCGTGATGATCAGCACGGTGTGGCGCTCCTCGGAGAGCACGCGCAGCAGTTCATTGCGCATGCGCAGGTTCATCAGCGCATCGAGCGCCGAGAAGGGCTCGTCCATGTACAGGATCTCGGGCTTGACCGCGAGCGCGCGCGCCAGCTCGGCGCGCTTGAGCATGCCGCCGGAGAGCTCGTGCGGGTAGTTGGCCTCGAAGCCCTGCAGGCCGACCATCGCGGCGTAGTGGTCGGCGAGCGCCTGCCGGTCGGCGCGGGCCCGGGTGCCCAGGCCGAACATCAGGTTCTGCCGCACGGTCAGCCAGGGGAACACCGAGCCGTGCTGCGAGATCAGGATGCCCTGGTTGCCGGGCTTGCGGTGCGCGACGCCGTCGATCCGCACCGCGCCGGAATCCGGCTGCTCGAACCCGGCGATGATGCTCATCAGCGTGGTCTTGCCGCAGCCCGAGGGACCGACCAGCGCCACCACCTCGCCATCGCCGACCTCGAAGCTGACGCCGCCGACCACGGGCAGCGTGCCCTGCCCGGTGGCGAAGGACTTGTGGATGTCCTCGACGCGGATCTTAGCGGACATAGCGCCACCGCACGAGGCGATGCCTTTCGAGCAGGCGCATCGCGCCGTCGAGCCCGAGGCCGATCAGGCCGATGATGATCATGCCGGCGATCACCAGGTCGTAGCGATTGCCGGCATTGCGCGAATCGATGATCAGGTAGCCCAGCCCCGAGTGCAGCGCGATCATCTCGGCGGCGACCACCACCAGCCAGGCGACGCCGAGGCCGACGCGCATGCCGACGATGATCTGCGGCAGCGCCGCGGGGATCACCACCTGCCTGAACAGCGTCGCGCGCGCGACGCCGAAGTTCTCGGCGGCGCGCAGGTAGCGGCGTTCGATCGCGTGCACGCCCGCCACGGTCTGCACGATCATCGGGAACACCGATGAGATGAAGATCAGGAACACCGGCGATTCGTTGCCGACGCCGAACCACAGGATCGCGATCGGGATCCACGCGATCGGCGAGATCGGCCGCAGGATCTGGCAGATCGGATTGAGCGTGGCATAGGCGCCCGGCACCCAGCCCATCCACAGGCCGAGCGGAACCGCCAGCGCGACCGCCAGCCCGAAGCCGCTGACGACGCGGAACAGCGAGGCGCCGATGTGTTCCCACAGCGTGCCGTCGCGCACCAGCTCGGCCATCGCCTCGAGCACCTGCCAGGGCGTCGGGAAGATCACGCTCCGCGTCAGCGCCACGAGCAGCCACCACAGCGCGACCAGCGCGGCCGCGACGATGAACGAGGGCAGCACCCGCCTCATGACCATCGCCCCGACCGGAGGTAGTTGCTGAATCGCCAGGCGAGCCGCGCCCAGGGCGTGGCCGGATTCGGTTCGACGACGATGCTCATCTGCCCGCTGAGGTGCGCGGTGCACGCGAACGGGTAGCTGGCCGCCATCGTGAACGGCATGCGGAAGGTCTGGCCCGGCATCAGCAGGATCGGGCCGAACTGCTGCGGCACGTCATCGAGGTTGTGCAGCACCAGGATGTCGCGCACGCCGAGCGTCAGGTGCAGTTCGGCCGGCAGGATCTCGACGCGGGCGCCGGCCATGCGCCGCGCCCACGTGCCCCGCGGGATCTCGAACAGCTGCTCGCGCGTCGGCGCATGGATCGGCTGCAGCGCGACGGTGGCCAGCGCCGTGGCGACCAGCAGCGCGGCGACGGCCGTCGCCTGGAGCAGGGTGCGTCGCGCCTTGCTGGCGGTCATCGGCCCGGGCCCGGTTCCCGCGCCAGCAGCGCCATGTCATGCGCGAAATCATCGACGCCATGCCCGAACGGCATCAGCGCGCGCAGCATGCCGCGCCGGTCGATCAGGTAGACGAACGAGGAATGCGCGAGCACGTAGCCGTCGGGCGTGTCGTGGCGCGTCACGGTGATGCCATACAGCCTGCGCACCGCGGCCAGCTCGGCGGGGCTCCCCGAGCCGCCGACGAAGGTCGGGTCGAACAGCGCGAGGAACTGGTGCATGCGCGCGACGTCATCGCGCTCCGGGTCGACCGTGATGTAGACCACCTGCACGTCGTTCGCCGCGCTGCCGAGCTGGCGGCGCGCGTGCGCCAGGATCGCCAGGGTCACCGGGCACACTTCCCGGCAGGAGCTGTAGCCGAAGGCCAGCAGCACCACCTTGCCGCGGTAGTGGCCGAGCTGCAGCGCGTGGCCGTCGGAGCCCCGCAGCGTGAAGTCGGGCGCGGCGCGCGGCGGCGTGAACACGCCGGCCACGAGCGCCGCATCGTGGGTCGCCGCCAGCGCGGCGCCACACGACAAGGCCAGGGCAGCAGCAAGCCAACGTCGCATGCGGGCGGTCCGGCGGCGCTACAGCGGTATCGGCGTGGCCGTGGCGGCCGCGACGAAACTGGAATCGACGTACTGTTCGTACGGGATCGGATGCCTGATCGTGCCCGCCGCGAGCGAGAGCTCCATCAGCTCGTCGAACTCGGCGCGGATCATGCGCAGGTCGCCGTAGGTGACGCGATCGGTCGGGTTCTCCATGACGAACCGCAGGATGTTCGGATCCTGGTTGAAGAACCTCGGCCCGCAGGCGATCTGCACCGCCTTGTCGCGATTGCCCTGCTGCGCATCGAGCCAGAGGCCGGCGCCCTGGATCATGCTGACCAGGTCCTGCACCAGCGGCCGGTTGGATGCGATCAGCTCCTCGCGCACCGTCAGCACGCAGCAGATGTAGTTGCGCCACTCGTCGCGCGTCATGCGCAACGGCCGCGCATAGCCGGCGCGCTGCGCGGCCGCGCCGAACGGTTCGCCGGTGCAGTAGGCCTCGACCGCGTTGGCGTACAGCGCCGCCGGCATGTCGGGGGGCGGCATCTCGACGATCGTGATGTCGGCCGGCGTCATGCTCTCCTTCGCCAGCATCTTGCGCAGGAACAGGAAATCGACGGCGAAGCGGCTGGGAATCGCAATGCGCCTGCCCGCCAGCTCCCTGAAGTGCTGGTACGGCGAGTCGGTGCGCACCATGATCACGGCGCCGCTGCGGTGCCCGAGCGAGACGATCTTGACCGGGATCTTCCGGTCGGTCAGGTCCATGACCAGCGGCGCGAGCATGTAGGCCGCCTGGATGCGGCCGGCCATCAGCGATTCCTTGATCTCCGGCCAGCCGCTGTACTTGCTGTACTCGTAGGCGAACGGGGGAGCGGCGTTGCGCGCCGCGGCATTGAGCCTGTCGCGCGCGACGCACGCGACCGGCAGCGTGAGGTTGCAGGTCACCGGCAGCCCGCCGACCTGCAGCACGGGCTGCTCGTGCTGCCCGCCCGCGCAGGACAGCAAGGCAACCGGGAGCGAGGCGGCCAGCGCGCCCTGCAGCAACTGCCTGCGGCCGACCTTGGGGCTGTCGCCAGTCATAGGTGGCGACGATTGTAGCCTAGGCGGCGCTGATTGTAACTTGAGCGGCCTGCCGCCGCGGGATCACGAGGTTTCGATCACCCAGGTTTCCAGCGTGCGCGTGCCGAGCCGTTCGCGCCACGCGCCCTCGAACTCCGCGTACAGCCGCGCGACCGCGGCCGGCGCGACATAGCGGCCATCGCCGTGCACGCTGTAGGCGGTGCGGGCCACGGCGAGAATGTCCCGGACCGGGATATAGCCCGCATCGCGCCCGGGCAGCAGCGTCTCCTGTTCGGTCGTGACCAGGAGCCCGGCCGCCTCGAGCGCGTCGGCGCTGCGCGTCACCGCGACGCCGGGCAGCGCAAGCTCGGCCGCCAGCGTGCCGATGCTCCAGCGCTCACCGCCGCGCAGGTGGCTGCGCGCCACCAGGTACATGATGCTGAGCGCGAGCTGTTCGGTCTCGAGGTTCGACAGCCGCGGCTCGCGCAGGCCGACGCGCAGGTAGCTGGGATTCTGCACGTAGAACGACAGCTGCGCGCCGACCAGCAGGATCAGCCAGCCGAAGTAGATCCAGATGAGCGCCGCGATGAAGATCGCGAAGCCGGCATAGACGATCGCGAGACGCGCCGACAGCAGCACGAAGGCGGTGAAGATCTGCCCGATCGCGGCCCACAGCACGCCGGCGGTGACGCCGCCGATCAGCGCCGGCACGAAGCGCACGCGCGTGTTCGGGATCAGCGCGTACACCAGCGTGAACACGGCGCTGACCAGCGCGATCGGCGCGAGCGCGAGCAGGGCGCTGCCCAGGTCGCCGAGCAGCGGCAGGTGCGAGAGCGCGCGCACCGAGCCGCTGGTCGAGGTGATGTGCGCGGTGCCGATCAGCGTGCCGACCAGCATCGGCGCGACCACCAGCAGCGCGACGTATTCGGCGATGCGCCGCATGAAGCTGCGCGGCAGCTCCACGTGCCAGACGAAATTGACGCTGTCCTCGACCTTCTTCAGCGTGCCGACCAGCGTCCAGATCAGGAACGCCAGGCCGACCGAGCCGACGATGCCGCTGCGCACGCGGTCGGCGAAGTCCATGACTTTCTGCGTGAGCTCGCCGGCCGCGTCGCCCATCGGCCGGAAGAACTCGTAGATCAGCGGCTCGAGGTCGCGGTGCGCGCCGAAGCCCTTGAGCACCGCGAAGCTGAAGGCGACCAGCGGCACCAGCGCCAGCAGCGTGGCGTAGACGAGGCCCATCGCGTGGATGTTGAGCTGGCCGCCCAACAGGTCGCGCAGCAGCGCATACGGATACTGCGCGAGGCGGCGCGCGCGCTCGCGCGCGTTGAGGTGGCCGGGCGGCGCGAACAGCCAGCGCTCGAAGCCGTCGCGGACGCGTTGCCAGATCAGCATCGGCGCTTCGCCTGGCGGCTTCTCAGGCTCTCGCCGTGCTTCCGGTCGGCGGCCCGGTCAGGCGCGCGAGCGCCTCGGCGTATTTCGCGGCGGTGTTTGCAATCACGTCGGCCGGCAGCGCAGGTCCCGGCGCGCGCTTGTCCCAGGTGAGGGTCTCGAGGTAGTCGCGCACGTACTGCTTGTCGAACGAGGGCGGGCTGGCGCCGGGCCGCCAGGTGTCGGCCGGCCAGAAACGGCTGGAATCGGGGGTCAGCACCTCGTCGATCAGCGTCAGCGCGCCGTCCCGATCGACCCCGAACTCGAACTTGGTGTCGGCGATGATGATGCCGCGCGCGCGCGCGTGCGCCGCGGCGTGCCGGTAGATCGCGATCGCCCGCTCGCGCAGCTCGTTCGCTCGCGCGCTGCCGACCAGCTCCTCGACCGCCGCGAAGTCGATGTTCTCGTCGTGCGCGCCCGCGGGCGCCTTGCTGGCCGGCGTGAAGATCGGCTCCGGCAGCTCGTCGGCCAGCCGCAACCGTCGCGGCAGCGCGATGCCGCAGATCGCGCCGGTGCGCTGGTAGTCCTTCCAGCCCGAACCCGAGAGGTAACCGCGCACCACGGCCTCGATCGGCAGCGCATCGAGCCGCTTGAAGATGGCCGCGCGCCCCTCGAGCAGCGCGAGCTCGTCCGGGTCGTGGATGACCTCCTCGAGCCGCCGTCCGCTGCGATGGTTGCGGATGATGTGCGCGGTCTGGTCAAACCAGAAATCGGAAATCTGGTGCAGCACGCGGCCCTTGCCCGGGATCGGATCGGGCAGCACGACGTCGAAGGCGCTCAGCCGGTCGGTCGTGACGATCAGCAGGTGATCGGCGCCGACGGCGTACACGTCGCGCACCTTGCCGCGGTGGATCAGCGGGAGCGAGCGCAGCGCGGTTTCGTGGACGGTGGCGGGTGGGTTGCTCAAGCTCGGGTACCATAGCGGGACACCATGTGGAACGGCAAGCTCATCGGCGCGGCGCTCGGTTGGTTCCTGGGCGGCGGCCCGCTCGGCGCGGCGCTCGGGCTGCTGGTCGGCCACCAGTTCGACAACCAGGCCGAGCCGAGCGACGGGCTCGGCGCCGACAGCGCCGCGCGCGTGCAGGCGCTGTATTTCCCGGCGGTGTTCCGTGTCATGGGCCACGTCGCCAAGGCCGACGGCCGCGTGTCGGAGCAGGAGATCGCCGCGGCCCGCGCGGTGATGGCGGCGCTGCGGCTGAGTCCGGAACAGGTGCGCCAGGCGATCGGCTATTTCGGCGAGGGCAAGCAGCCGGATTTCTCGCTCGACGCCGCGCTGGCCGAGCTTCGTCCGCTGCTGCGCGCCTACCCGCAGCTCGCGCTGTTCTTCATGGAGATCCAGCTGCAGGCGGCGCTCGGCGGCGGCGGGCTGTCGGCGGCGCCGCGCGCGCGGCTGGTGCGCGCGGCCAACCTGCTCGGGCTGGCGAGCGACGATTTCACGCGGCTCGAGACGCTGATGCGCTGGCGCATGCAGGGCGGGGCGCCGGGCGCCGGCGGCGCCAGTGGCGGTGGCGCCCGCGGCAGCGCCGCGGCCGAGGCCGAGCGGCTGCGCCAGGCCTACGCGCTGCTCGACACGGCGCCGGGCGCGAGCGATGCCGAGGTCGTCAAGGCCTACCGGCGGCAGATGAGCCGCAATCATCCCGACAAGCTCCAGGCCAATGGCCTGCCCGAATCGATGCTGGAACGCGCCAAGGAGCGAACGCAGCAGATCCAGGCGGCCTACGAGCTGGTCCGCGCGGTCCGTGGCATGCGTTGAAGCGCGCGCTCACGTACACTGATCGCACATGAACACGCCCTGGATCGCACCCTCGATACTCTCCGCCGACTTCGCGCGGCTCGGCGCCGAGGTCGACGCCGTGCTCGCCGCCGGCGCCGACATCGTGCACTTCGACGTGATGGACAACCACTACGTGCCGAACCTCACCATCGGCCCGCTGGTGTGCGAGGCGCTGCGCAGGCACGGCGTCACGGCGCCGATCGACGTGCACCTGATGATCGAGCCGGTGGACCGCATCGTCCCGGACTTCGCCAAGGCCGGCGCGACCTACATCAGCTTCCACCCCGAGGCGAGCGCGCACATCGATCGCACCATCGGCCTGATCCGCGAACACGGGTGCCGGCCGGGACTGGTCTTCAACCCGGCCACGCCACTCGACTGGCTCGACTACACGCTCGACAAGCTCGACCTGGTGCTGCTGATGTCGGTGAATCCCGGCTTCGGCGGCCAGCAGTTCATCCCCGGGGTGCTGCCCAAGATCGCCGCGGTGCGCGAGCGCGTGCGCGCCTCGGGCCGCGAGGTGCGGGTGGAAGTGGATGGCGGCATCAAGGCGGACAACATCGCCGCGGTGGCGCGCGCCGGCGCCGATACCTTCGTGGCGGGTTCCGCGATCTTCGGTTCGAAGGATTATCCGGCGACGATCCGCGCACTGCGCGCCGGCATTGCCAGCGCCAGCGCCTGAGCCTCACTCCTCGTCGTCGTCTTCGTCCTCGTCATCCTCGTCGTCATCGAGGGCGGGCACGCTGGCGGCCACGGGGCGCGACGCCGACGGCCCGGGCGCACCCGTGGCAGGGCCCTTGGCGGGAATCACGACCGGACGCGTCTTCATCTTCGGCCGCGCGTTGAACACGACGATGGTCTTGCCGGTGGCGCGCAGCAGGCCCTGCTCCTCGAGCACCTTCAGCACGCGGCCCGCCATTTCGCGCGAGCAGCCGATCAGGCGCGAGAGCTCCTGGCGCGAGACCTTGATCTGCATGCCTTCCGGATGCGTCATCGCGTCGGGCTCGTTGCACAGGTCCATGATCGCGTGCGCGACGCGGCCGGTGACATCGACGAAGGCGAGGTCGCCGAGCTTGCGGTTGGTGCGATCGAGCCGCGTGGCGAGCTGCGTGGCCAGCTCGAAGATGAGGCCAGGCGACTCGGTGGCCACCTGCCGGAAGCGCGGGTAGGTCATCTCGGCCAGTTCGCAGGCGCTGCGCGTGCGCACCCAGGCGCTGCGCGTCGGCTGCTCGTAGAACAGGCCCATCTCGCCGAAGAATTGTCCCTTGTTGAGGTAGGCGAGCACCATCTCGTTGCCTTCCTCGTCCTCGATCATCACTTCGACCGAACCGCTGATCACGTAGTAGAGGACATCCGGCAGATCGCCGGCATGGATCAGCACGGTCTTCGAGGGGACGGTGCGAACGCGGCAATAGCTGAGGAACCGGTTGATCGCCGGAATGTCGCTCAGTGCTCTGACATTCTCTTCCATAGGACCTGCGCTTTGTTCCCGTGAGGCGTGGTTCATTCCCGCTTTTTATTACATAAGTCCGGCTGGCCGCAAGGTTTTTATGAACCGCTCAGATCCAGTAGGCGGTGCGGGTCATCACTTGCGAGGCCAGGCGCATCGCGGCGCGGATCGGCGCGGGCAGTTCGCGCGCGCCGGCGCGGGTCGCCTGCTGCGCATGTCCGACTTCATCGACCTGCATGGTTTCGAGGATGCGGCGGCTGCGCAGGTCGTTCGCGGGGAGCCGCTCGAGGTGCAGGGCGAGGTGACCCTCGACCTGCCGCTCGGTCTCGGCGACGAAGCCGAGGCTCAGCGCATCGCTGAGCGCGGCCGCGGCCGCGCCGATCGCGAAGGAGCCCGCATACCAGAACGGATTGAGCAGGCTCGGACGCGCGCCGAGCTCGCCGAGCCGCTGTTCGCACCAGGCCAGGTGATCGCCTTCCTCGGCCGCCGCGCGCAGCAGGAATGCGCGCGTGTCGCCGCCGCGGGCCATCAAGGCCTGCCCGTGGTACAGCGCCTGCGCGGCGATCTCGCCGGCATGGTTGACCCGCATCAGGCCGGCCACGTGGCGGCGCTCGGCCTCCTCCAGCGCCGGGGGGTCAGGCAGGCCGGGGGGCGTCCGGTTGGCGCGGGCGGGGGCAAAAAGGGCCCGCAGCGCGTTGTCGGCCGCCCTGAGCAGGCTATCGGCAGTCAAGACAGGGGCCTGGGGCGGTTCCACCCCCTTACTATATATAGCCCCCGGGCGGGCAGGCCACTGGCGGCCGGCGGGGCCAAAAGGAGCTTTGCAAAGGCGGGGGGGCTTGAGTACACTTCCGCGCCCATTTTTCCGGTAGACGCCTGACGCCACAAGGGTATTTCGACCCCGTCGGGCGGGCCCGTTTTGGAGTTTTCGAGCAGCACCATGAAGACGACATTCGCCAATCCGTCGACCGTGCGCGGCGACTGGTACGTGGTCGACGCCAGCGGCAAGACGCTGGGGCGCCTGGCCACGCAGATCGCCCATCGCCTGAAGGGCAAGCACAAGGCCGACTACAGCCCGCACGTGAACATGGGCGACCACATCGTCGTGCTGCACGCCGGCAAGATCGCCGTCACAGGCAACAAGCTCGACGACAAGCTGTACCACCACCACACCGGGTACCTGGGCAACCTGAAGACGATTCCGCTCGGCAAGCTCCTCAAGGAGCATCCGGAGCGCGCGCTGCAGTTCGCCGTCAAGGGCATGCTGCCGAAGAACACGCTCGGGCGGAACATGTTCCGCAAGCTCCATGTGTTCGCGGGCGGCGAACATCCGCACGCGGCCCAGCAACCCAAAGCCCTCGAACTGTAAGCACTCAGCACCCGCACCAGGATCACCATGGCAGTTTCACCCGACTACGGCACCGGCCGCCGCAAGACCTCCACCGCCCGCGTCTACCTGCAGGCGGGCACGGGCAAGATCACGGTCAACGAGCGTCCGCTCGACGAATTCTTCGGCCGCGAGACCGGCCGCATGATCGTGATGCAGCCGCTCGAGCTGGTGCAGCTGACGGGCAAGTTCGACATCACCGTGCAGGTGACCGGCGGCGGCATCACCGGCCAGGCCGGTGCGATCCGCCACGGCATCGCCCGCGCGCTGATGGAATATGATTCGACGCTGCGTGCCCCGCTGCGCCAGGCCGGCTTCGTGACGCGCGATGCGCGCGAGGTCGAGCGCAAGAAGGTCGGGCGGCGCAAGGCCCGCCGCGGCCCGCAGTACTCGAAGCGTTGATTCGCGACGCCGGTCACTGCCGCAGGGGCGGCCGTGGCTGGTACAGTCGCAGCTCGGCGGTTTTCGGTTACGGGTGGGGGATCGTCTAGTGGTAGGACCGCGGACTCTGACTCCGCTAACCTAGGTTCGAATCCTAGTCCCCCAGCCATCCGATGCTGCTGTTCCGGCAACTGTTCGATCCCGTTTCCTCGACCTACACCTACCTGCTGGCCGACAGCGCAGCGCGCGAAGCGCTGCTGGTTGACCCGGTGTTCGAACAGGCGCAGCGCGACAGCGCGCTGCTGCGCGAGTTCGGCCTGCGGCTCCGCGCCACCGTCGACACCCACGTGCACGCCGACCACATCACGGCGGCCTGGCGGCTCAAGCAGCTGCATGGCAGCGAGATCATCGTCGGCGCGCACACCGGCGCAGCGAGGGCCGATCGGCTGGCCGCGCACGGCGAGACGATCCCGTTCGGCAGCCGCGCGCTCGAGGTGCGCGAGACGCCCGGGCACACCGCCGGCTGCATCACGCTGGTGCTGGATGACCGCAGCTGCGCCTTCACCGGCGACTGCCTGCTGGTGCGCGGTTGCGGCCGCACCGATTTCCAGGGCGGCGATGCACGCGCGCTGTACCGCTCGATCCACTCGCAGATCTTCACGCTGCCGGACGCGTGCCTGCTGTACCCGGGCCACGACTACCGCGGCAACACCGTCACCTCGGTCGCCGAGGAGCGCGCCTTCAACCCGCGGCTCGGCGGGGCGCTGAGCGAAGGCGATTTCGTCGGCTACATGGCCAACCTCGGGCTGCCGCACCCGAAGCAGATCGAGGTGGCCGTACCCGCGAACCGGCAATGCGGTTACACGCCGCAGGGCGAGGGCGCCGGTGCGATGCCCGACTGGGCGCCGCTGTCGTTCACGTTCGCCGGCTTCTGGGAAGTGGCGCCGGAGTGGGTGGCCGAGCACCTGCCGCAGCTGCAACTGGTGGATGTGCGCGAGCGCGCCGAGTTCGACGACGCGCTCGGGCACATCGGCGGCGCGCGGCTGCTGCCGCTGGGCGAACTGGCGGCCCATGCGGGCGAGCTCGACCGCGAGCGCCCGATCGTGACCGTGTGCCGCGCCGGCGGGCGGTCGGCGCAGGCCACCGCGCTGCTGCAGCGCGCCGGATTCGGCAAGGTCGCCAACCTCGCCGGCGGCATGCTGCGCTGGCACGCCCAGGGGCTGCCGGTCGAAGGCGGGCCGCGCGGCTAGCGCAGGGGTTCAGATCCGGCGGATGCCCGCATCGGTGCCGATGAGCAGCAGGTCCGCCGGGCGCGCCGCGAACAACCCGACCGTGACCACGCCGGCCAGCTGGTTGATGGCCGTCTCGAGCGCGCGCGGATCGGCGATGCGCAGGTCATGCACGTCGAGGATCTGGTTGCCGTTGTCGGTGATGATGCGCTCGCGCCACACCGGACGGCCGCCGAGCGCCGTGAGCTGCCGCGCGACGAGTTCGCGCGCCATCGGAATCACTTCGACCGGCAACGGGAAGCGGCCGAGCGCGTCGACCAGCTTGGTGTCGTCGATGATGCACACGAAGCGCCGCGCCGCCGCGGCGATGATCTTCTCGCGCGTCAGCGCGCCGCCGCCTCCCTTGATGAGTTCCCGGCGCGCGGTCGCCTCGTCGGCGCCGTCGATGTACAGGCCGAGCTCGGGCACCTCGTTCAGGTCGAGCACCGGTATGCCGAGCGCGCGCAGGCGCGCGGTGCTGGCCTCCGAGCTGGAGACTGCGCCGCGCAGGCGGCGGCTCCATGGCGCGAGCTGATCGATCAGTGCATTGACGGTGGAGCCGGTGCCGACGCCGAGCACCATGCCATCGTGCAGTTCGGCGAGCGCCGCGGCGGCGGCCTGCTGCTTCTTCTGTTGCGCCGGAAGTGCCATGTTTCAAGGCTCCGGAAATGACTGTGCCCGCTTGCGCGGGCACAGTCTCAGCTTTGAATCAGGCTTGCGGAATTTCTTCCACTCGCCTCGAAGTAAAGGCCCTTACTTCTTCTTCGCAGCTTTCTTCTTGGCCTTCTTCTTTGCCTTAGCCATGAAAGATCTCCATATATCAGGTTAGTCCGGGGCCCGAGTATATACACGAGACATAAAAAAACAAGCGCGCGTGTCGCGCGCGCGCCAGTGTGATCTCACTCACACTCACTCGAGCGCACGGATGAACTGCCAGTGCGCATCGCTGACCGGCATCACCGAGAGACGATTGCCGCGCATCAGCAGGCGCAGGCCGCGCAATTTTCCGTCGGCGTGCGCGCGCAATTCGGCGAGCGTGATGATGCGCCTGCAACGGTGCTTCAGCCGCACGTCGATCGCGTACCAGCGCGGCGCGGCCGGATCGCTGGCGGCGTCGAAGTGCTCGTTTTTCCGGTCGAAGGCGCTGGCGTCGGGAAATCCGGCGCGCACCACGGTGACGATGCCGGCGATGCCCGGCACCTCGCAGCTCGAGTGATACAGGAACGCCTCGTCGCCGCGCCGCACCGCATCGCGCAGGAAATTGCGCGCCTGGTAGTTGCGCACGCCGTCCCAGGTCGCCGTGCGCCGCGGCGCACGGGCGAGGTCGTCGATGCCGAAGGCCGACGGTTCCGTCTTGAGCAGCCAGTAGGCCATGACTCTAGGGTCTCCTCTGGAAGCAATGCAGGCCGCGCTCGGTGATCACCGCGTCGAGCGGCACGTCGTGCACGCCGGGGGCCAGCGCCTCGAGGCGCTGGCATTCGTAGGCGATGCCTATGAGTAGAGGCTTCCCATGCCGGCCACGCCGATTGGCAAGAAACCTGTCGTAGTACCCGGCGCCATTGCCGAGCCGGTTGCCGGCGCCATCGAACCCGACCAGCGGCATCAGCACGATGGCGAACGCCGCGGCCGGGCGCCGCGCGCCGCCGCGCGGTTCGGCGATGCGATAACGGCCCAGCAGGCGCTGCGCGCCGGCCGCCGGCACCATCAGCATGCGGTGCGCCGCGTAGTCGGTGATGCGCGGCAGGAAGACGCGGCAGCCGCGCCGGCGCGCCAGCGCCAGCAACGGCGCCGTGTCGACCTCGGCATCGCGTGACAGGTACAGCGCGACGTCGAGGCCCGCGCGGAACCAGGGGGCGCGCGCCAGGCGGGCGCAGATGAGGCGCTCGGCGGCGCGCCGGGCGGCCGGCGGCTGGGCGGCGCGGCGCGCCCGCAGTTCACGCCGCAGCGTGCGGCGCAGCGGATCAAGGGGGAGGGTGTTCAAGAAGCGTCACCCGTGGTGCCGGTGCGGACCGTTGCTCTCGACCAGAGCAACAGGTGGGACTTCCTGCGGCAGGTAAGGCTTTCTGCTCGGGGCAGACTTGCACAATGCTGCCAGCAAGGGTTGGTCCCGGGGTGTTTCAAATTAGGGTCGAGAGGTAACCCAGCCCGCTTGTCGAACACCACAGGCGACGCGGTACCGACTCTACACTAAAGATCGAGCTGCTGTCCCTTCTGCAGCGCGGTTTCGACGCGTTCGCGCAGCAGCCGGATGCGCCCGCCGAGCTCGCTTTGCGAACCGTGATCCCGTTCACGCTGCCGCAGCATCTCGTTGGTGATGTTGAGCGCGGCCATGACGGCGATGCGGTCGGCGCCGACGACCTTGCCGGTGTCGCGGATTTCCTTCATGCGCGCGTTGAGGAACGCGGCGCTGTCGATCAGGTCGCTGCGCTCTTCCTTCGGGCAGGCGACGAAATAGTCCTTGTCGAGGATGCGCACGCTGACGCGGGTGGCTTCGGCCTCGCTCACGCGGTGCGCTCCATCGCCTTGAGGCGGCCGATCATGGCCTCGACGCGCGCGCGCACCTGCTCGCTGCGGTTCATGACCGTGGTCTTCTCGCCGGCGAGGCTGTCTTGCCGCGCCCGCAGCGAGCGGTTCTCTTCCTTGAGCCGGTGCACGGTGGCGATGAGTTCCTCGACGCGCTTTTCGAGGCGCTTGAGCTCGAGTTCCGCGCTGCCGCCCTTGTCGTTGTCTGCCATGTGAAAACTATAGTTCCGCGCCACGAGCGCGGTCAATCGGGAAACGCTGTATTTCGCCTGCGGCGCCGCGGTTGCGCGCCGGCAGGGCGCGTCCTACCATGCCGCCGGATGGCCGTGTCCAGCAATTACGCGCAGATCCAGCGCCTCATGGCCGACTGCCACGCGGTCGCCGAGCCCGCCGAGGCCCATGGCACGCTCGCCGGGGCGCTGTGCGCGGCCGGCGGGTACCGCCTCGAGGACTGGCTGGCCGAAATCCTGCCCGAGGGCGCCGACTCCGATGCCGCGGCGGTGCCGGGGCTGCGCGGCCTCTATGACGAGACCCGCGCCGCGCTCACCGGCACGCAGATGCAGTTCGAGCTGCTGATGCCCGACGATGATGCGCCGATCGAGGAGCGCACCGAGGCGCTGACATTATGGTGCAACGGCTTCGTCTACGGTCTCGGCTCCGGCGGCGCCCCCGATCCGGAGAAGCTCCCGGGCGATGCCGGTGAAATCGTGCGCGACCTGGCGCAGATCATGCGCGCCGGCGTCGATGCGGCCGAGGGCATCGACGCCAACGAGGAGGCGCTCGCCGAACTGGTGGAATTCGTCCGCGTCGGCGTGCAGGTGGTGTTCGAGGAACTCGGCGCGCTGCGCCAGCCCTCGCCGCCGCCCGGCGTGTCGCTCCATTAGCGCGCGGGGCTGACGTGCGCATCAGCGCCACCCTGGCCGAGGAGTTCGCCCGCCGCCGCCGCCAGCTGATGCGGCTGATGGGGCGCGACGCGATCGCGATCCTGCCCGCGGCCCCGGAACGCACGCGCAACAACGACGTGCTCTACAACTTCCGCCAGGACAGCGACTTCCACTACCTGACGGGCTTCGGCGAGCCCGAGTCGGTCGCGGTGCTGATCCCCGGGAGGCCGCAGGGCGAATTCGTCATGTTCGTGCGCGAGCGCGACGCGGCGCGCGAGTCCTGGGACGGCCGGCGCGCCGGCCCCGAAGGGGCGCGAGGCGACTACGGCGCCGACGACGCCTTCCCGATCGGCGACCTGGACGACATCCTGCCCGGGCTCCTTGAATCACGCTCGCGCGTCTACCACACGATGGGCAAGTACCACGATTTCGACCAGCGGGTGGTCGGTTGGGTGAACACGCTGCGCGCGCAGGCGCGCGCCGGGGCGCATCCGCCGCAGGAATTCGTCGCGCTCGACCACGTGCTGCACGACATGCGCCTGTACAAGAGCCGCCACGAACTGGCGATCATGCGGCGCGCCGGGGCGATCGGCGCGGGGGCGCACGTGCGCGCGATGAAGTTCTGCCGGCCCGGCCGCACCGAGTACCAGCTGATGGCCGAGCTGGTGCACGAGTTCGGTCGCCACGGCGCCGACATCTCCTACCATCCGATCGTGGGTGGCGGCGCCAATTCCTGCGTGCTGCACTACGCCGAGAACAGCCAGCCGCTCAAGGCCGGTGACCTGGTGCTGATCGACGCCGGCTGCGAACACCAGTACTACGCCTCCGACATCACGCGCACGTTGCCCGTTAGCGGCCGCTACAGCCCGGCGCAGCGCGCGGTGTACGAGGTCGTGCTGGCCGCGCAGCGTGCCGCGCTGGCCCGGGTGAAGCCGGGCAACCACTGGAACGAGCCGCACGACGCCGCGGTGCGGGCCATCACGCAGGGCCTGCTGCGGCTCGGGCTCCTCAAGGGCTCGCTGGCCGGCCTGGTCCGCGACGGCGCCTACCGGAAATTCTTCAACCACCGCACCGGGCACTGGCTCGGCATCGACGTGCACGATGTCGGTGACTACAAGGTCGGCGATGAATGGCGCGTGTTCGAACCGGGCATGGTGCTGACCGTCGAGCCCGGCATCTACATCCCGGCCGGCATGCGCGGCGTGCCCAAGCGCTTCTGGAACATCGGCATCCGCATCGAGGACGACGTGGCGGTGACGGCGGGTGGCTGCGAAGTGCTGACCTCGGCCGCGCCGACCGATCCGGACGAGATCGAAGCGCTGATGGCCGCGGCATGAAGCGCACGCAACCATGAGCGCGGCAGGGACGACCGAAGTCGACATCGCGATCGTCGGCGGCGGCATGGTCGGCGCCAGCCTGGCGCTGGCGCTCGCCGGCACGCAGCGGCGCGTGCTGCTGGTCGAGGCGGTCGTCCCCGATTCGGACTGGCAGCCGAGCTTCGACGAACGCACCACGGCGCTCGGCAACGGCAGCCGGCGCGTGTTCGAGACGCTCGGCGTGTGGCCGCACCTGGCCGCGCACGCCGCGCCGGTGCGCGAAATCCGGGTCTCCGACGCCGGCCACGCCGGCGCCGCGCGCCTGAGCGCGTCCGGGCAGGGACTCGAGGCGCTCGGCTACGTCGTGCCCAACCGGGCGATCGGGCGCGCCCTGTGGCAGCAACTCGCCGCGCAGCCGGCGCTCGCGATATGCAATCCCGCGCAGGTCACGCAATTGCGGCTGGATCGCGAGGCGGCGCGGCTGCTCATCGGGGCGACGGCCGCCGGGGGCGGCGGGGGCGGCGCCGTCGAACACGTCACCGCCCGCGTCGTGGTGGCGGCCGACGGTGCGCAGTCGCTGGTGCGCGCCGCCGCGGGCATCGGCGCCGAGCTCGAGGACTACGAACAGGTCGCGGTGGTCGTGCACGTGGCCACCGACCTGCCGGCCGCCGGCATCGCCTACGAGCGCTTCACGCCCACCGGCCCGCTGGCGGTGCTGCCGCTGGCCGACGGCCGCTACACGGTCGTGTGGACGCTCTCGCCGCAGCGTGCGCGCGACGTGTGCGCGCTCGACGATGCTTCGTTCGCCGTCGCCCTGCAGGCTGATTTCGGCTGGCGCATAGGGCGCATCCTGCGGGTCGGCGCGCGCGCCGCCTATCCGCTGCGACTGAGCCGCGCCGAACGCATGGTCGGCGAGCGCGCCGTGCTCGTCGGCAACGCGGCGCAGGCCCTGCATCCGGTCGCCGGGCAGGGTTTCAACCTGGGCCTGCGCGATGCCGCGCTGCTGGCCGAGATCCTCGCGGCCGCGCCGGACCCGGGCGCCGCGGCGGTGCTCGAAGACTACGAGCGGCGCCGCGAGTCCGACCGACGCGGCATGATCGGATTCACCGACGGACTGGTGCGGCTGTTCGCCAGCGGCCGGCCCGGCGTGGCGGCCGCGCGCAACCTCGGCCTCGCGCTGTTCGACCTCGCGCCCGGCGCCAAGCGGGCCCTGTCGCGCGTGAGCTGGGGATTCGGCGACGAGGCGCCGCGCCTGTTGCGCGGCCTGCCGGTGGCCCGATGAGCGCCGCGCGCGGCGCCACCGATTTCGACGTCGTGGTCGTCGGCGGCGGGCCGAACGGCGCCACCGTCGCGGCGCTGCTGGCGCGGCACGGCGGCATCCGCCCCGCGCGCATCGCGCTGCTCGCGCCGGAACTGGATGCGCCACCCGGCGCGCGCTCCGGCGCAACCGGCGACGGGACGGTCGCGGCGGCCAGCGCCGACCTGCGCGTCGCCGCGATCTCGCGCGCCAGCGAATGCCTGCTGCGCAACGCGGGCGCCTGGGAGCACCTGCCGCAGGCGCGCATCTGCGCCTACGAACGCATGCGCATCTGGCATGAAACGGCCCCGGCCGATGGTCCGCACACGCTGGTGTTCTCGGCCGCCGAGCTGGCCGAGCCGAACCTCGGCTACATCATCGAGAACCGCGCGCTCGCCGCCGCCGCGCTGCAGGGCTTCCGCGCGCAGGGCGGGCGCGTCGTCGCAGCGCGCCTGCGCTCGCTCGCGACCGATGCCGATGCGGCGCGGCTCGGCACCGACGGCGGTGAGCTCACGGCGCGGCTCGTCGTCGGGGCGGACGGCGCGCGCTCGCAGGTGCGCGAGCTCCTGTCGCTCCCGCTGCGCGAGCACGATTACCGCCAGAGCGCGATCGTCGCGAACATCGCGACCGCGAAGCCGCACCAGCACACCGCCTGGCAGCGGTTCCTCGGCACCGGGCCGCTCGCGTTGCTGCCGCTGTTCGATGGCCGCTGCTCGCTCGTCTGGTCGGCCGACACCGCGCTGGCGGAGCAATTGATGGCGCTCGCGCCGGCGGAATTCTCGCGCCGGCTCGAGGCGGCCAGCGACGGCGTGCTCGGCGCCACGACGCTGGTGGGCGAGCGCCTGGGCCTGCCGCTGCGGCGCGCGGCGTCGGCGTCGTTGATCGGCCCGCGCACCGCGCTGGTCGGCGATGCCGCGCATGTGATCCATCCGCTGGCCGGGCAGGGCGTCAATCTCGGGTTCATGGACGCCGCGGCACTCTGCGGGGTGCTGGCGGCGGGCGTGGCGGAAGGCGAGGACCCGGGCGCCGCGCGCCTGCTCAGGCGCTACGAGCAGCAACGGCTGACGCACGATACCTTGATGGGCTGGACGATGAGCGGATTCAACGAACTGTTCGCGCGCGGGCCGGGACCGGCGGGCTGGATCGCGGCGCGCCTGCTGGGCGCGGCGGGTGCGAATCCGCTGCTGCGGCGGAGCTTCGCGCGCCGGGCGCTCGGGCTCGCCGGCGAGGTGCCGGCGCTGGCGCGCGCCGCCCCAGCGACGGCGCCCGATGCCTCGCGCGGGAGGGCTGCGGCTTGGTGAAGCTGCTGCTGTGGCTCGTGCTGCTGGTGCTGTGCTGGCCGCTGGCGCTGCTGGCACTGCTGCTGTGGCCGATCATCTGGCTGGTTTCGCTCCCGTTCCGCATCGTGGGCATCGCGTTCGAGGGCGTGTTTGCCTTCCTGCGCGCGCTCGTTATGCTGCCGGCACGCCTGATCGGCGGCGGCCGGCCGACCGCCTGAAGGTCTTACGTCCAAGGAGTGCAGACCATGAACCGGATGAGCAAGAGCATGTTCCTGGCCACGCTGCTGCTGGCAGTGGCCGCCATGGCGGCGCCGCCGCGCGCGTCAGCCGCGGCCGCAAAGGCCGCGCCCGCGCCGCATGCCACCTACAGCGACGACGAGGTCACGAAGGCGGCCAATGATTTCTTCAAGAACGGCGCGCAGGACCTCGGCAAGGTGCTGCAGAAGGTGCTGAAGGAAAAAGGCCAGCCGGTCGCGATCATCCGCGGCGAGGAAGCCGGCGGCGCCATTGGCGTGGGGCTGCGCTACGGCCACGGCGAACTGGTCTACAAGGGCGGCGCGGGCCAGAAGGTCTACTGGCAGGGGCCCTCGATCGGCTTCGACATCGGCGCGAACGCGGTCAAGGTGTTCGCCCTGGTCTACGACCTGCCCGACGCCGCGCACCTGTTCCGCCGCTATCCCGGCGTGGAAGGAAGCCTGTATTTCGTCGGCGGCTTCGGCGTCAATTACGTGCAGAACGGCTCCAGCGTGATCGCGCCGGTGCGCTTCGGCGTCGGCTGGCGCCAGGGCGTGGCCGTCAGCTACATGCACTTCTCGGCGCAGAAACGCATCAATCCGTTCTGAAGCCGCCGCGCCCCGGCCCGCCAAGGAGATCGCATGGACGACAGCAACCAGATGCCGAAAGGCATTCCGTACATCGTGGCCAACGAATTCGCGGAACGCTTCTGCTACTACGGCATCAACACGATCCTCGCGGTCTACATGACGCAGACGCTGCACTTCGGCCAGGCGCGCGCCACCGTGTGGGGCCACATGTTCAAGGTGAGCGCGTATTTCTTCCCGATGGTCGGCGCCATCATCTCGGACGTGTTCTGGGGCAAGTACCGCACGATCCTGACCTTCTCGGTGGCCTACATGATCGGCTGCGCGGTGCTGGCAGTCGGCCCGCGCACGCCGGAAGCGCTGTTCATCGGCTTGGGGCTCATGGCCTTCGGCACCGGCGGCATCAAGCCCTGCGTGTCCACCAACGTGGGCGATCAGTTCACGAACCGCAACAAGCACCTGATCGAGCGGGCGTTCAGCTACTTCTACCTGTCGATCAACGTCGGCTCGTCGATCTCCATCTGGTTCTGCCCGGTGCTGCTGGCGAAATACGGCCCGCTGCCCGCCTTCGGCATGCCCGCGGCGATGATGGCGGTGGCCACGGTGGTGTTCTACCTGGGGCGCGACAAGTTCGCCGTCGTGCCGCCGGCCGGCAAGGCATGGCTGAAGGAGGTCTTCTCGCTCGACGGGCTCAAGCTGGTGGGCCGGCTGTGGGCGGTGTACGTGTTCGTCGCGGTGTTCTGGGCGCTGTGGGACCAGAGCAATGGCACCACCTGGACGCTGCAGGCCACATCCGACCTGATGGACAAGTACATCGGCTTCGGCATCACGATGCTGCCCTCGCAGGTGCAGGTCGTGAACGGCCTGTTCATCGTCGCCATGGTGCCGTTGTTCACGTTCGGCATCTATCCGTTCTGCGAGCGATTCTTCCGGGTGACGATGCTGCGCAAGATGGGCGCCGGACTCTTCCTCGCGGCCGGTTCGTTCCTGATCATCAGCTGGATCGAGTCGCGGATACAGGCAGGCCATCGCGTTTCGGTCTACTGGCAGATGCTCGCCTACGTGGTGCTGTCGGCGGCGGAAGTGCTGGTGTCGATCACCTCGCTGGAGTTCTCGTACAAGCAGGCGCCGCTGCGGCTGAAGAGCTTCGTCATGGCGCTGTACCTGTGGTGCATCTCGCTCGGCAACCTCGGCACCGCCGTGGTCAACGAGGCGATGGTGCGTGAATTGCCTGGTTCGTCCGTGGTCGCCGGCGCGCAGACCTGGGTCAGCCTGCCTTCCGGCACGACGATGATCACGGGCCAGAAGATCGACTTCAACGAGAACACCGGCCTGACCGTGCATACCGCCGATGGCAAGGACGCGCCGCTCGCCGGCACCTACCTCGTCGCCGAAGTGCAGGGCAGCCGCGTGCGCCTGATGGACAACGAGCATCGCCTGCCCGTGGCCACCAGCGGCGCGTGGAACGCGAGCGGCGGCGAGGTGTCGACCTACAAGCTCGTCGGGCCACAGTACTTCAACTTCTTCGCCTACCTGATGGCCGGCACCGGCGTGCTGTTCATCTTCGTCGCGATGCTCTATCGCGAAAGGACCTACGTGCGCGAGGACTGACGCCGGCCCGTGCGCCGGCACGCGGGTTCAATCCGACAGCGCCAGGCTGACGACGCCGGCGACGATGCACAGCGCGCCGATCAGTCGCTGCGCGGCCGCCCGTTCGCCCAGCAGCCGGGCGCCGAACCACGTGCCCACCAGCGTCGCGAGTTCACGCGTCGGGGCCACATGGCTGATCGGCGCGTGCCGCATCGCGAACAGCACCAGGATGTAGCCGAGCGGCCCGAGCGTCGCGACCGTCATGACCGGCAACCGGTACGTCCGCCATTCCCTTGCCGCTTCGGCGCGCGCCGCCAATGCCTGCGGCGTCAGCACCAGCACGCGGAAGCAGTTGCCGGTGTAGTCGATCAGGAACGGCGAGACCGCCAGCGCCTTGACGGCCCAGCCATCATTGAGCGTGTAGCCGGCGATGCAGGCGCCGGTCACGGTGCCCCACAGCAGCCCGGGGACGGCGGAGCGCCGCAGTGCGCGGTGCAGGTTCGCCACCAGCACGATGCCGGCGATGATCAGCAGCAGGCCGCAGGTCGCCAGCGGGCCCGGGCGTTCGCCGAACAGCAAAGCGGCGCCGGCGAAGGAGAACAGCGGCCCGCTCCCGCGCGCCAACGGGTAGACGATCGACAGGTCGGCGGCGCGATAGCCCGCCTGGAGCGACAGCGAGTACAGCAGGTGCAGCACCGAGGTGCCGAGCAGCGCGAGGCATTGCGCGGCGCCGAAGTGCGGCCGCTGCAGCAGCAGCACGCCGAGCACCAGCGGCGACCATGCCAGCAGCGAGGCAACCGAGTACAGCCAGACGAAGTGGCGCGACGCCGCGGCGCGCTTGGCCTGCAGGTTCCATGCGGCGTGGCACAGCGCCGCGAGCAGCACGGCGCACAGGGCAATGGGGGGCACCAACACTCCGCGGGCAGGACAGGTTGCCGGCCATGGTGCATGGCAGGGCGCGCGCCGTCCAAGTCTTTCACGCGCGGCCCGGCCGGGGCGCGCGGGCCGTCATCTCAGGCGTCGAGCTCGCGCTTCGCCGGAACGAGGGTCGGCACGGAGCCGGCCTGGCGCATCACGCAGGATTCGCCGGCGCTCACCAGGTCGATCCCGAGGCGATCCGCCTGCTGCATGATGTACAGCACCAGCGCGCCGAATTCGCGCTGCACGTCCTCGCGCGCCCAGTCCCGTCGTTCCCAGGAAAAGCGCAGCAACAGGTCCTTCATTTCGCCGAGCGTCACGGACACGGTGGCCATCCTCGAGGTGCGTGCGGCTCCGCCGTGGCTACCGCGCTGCGGCATTATGACGGGTCGGGTTGCCCGGGCAATGTCGCTTGCGGGAACTGAGACGCGCGTCGCATGCTAGTGCTCGTCGGTGCGCCGCAGCGGCCGATGTGCACCAACATGGGGTCACCGATCATGGCCAGCGAATCGCCCTGGGTCCTCGAACGCTTCGGCGCGCGCTGGGCGCGCCTGGCGCTGGTCGTCATCGGCGTCGTGTTCATCGCGCTGATCGGCAGCTGGGCCGCGATCGGCGTCGCCTCGGCCTGGCGCGGCGGGCACGAGTTCAAGGCGCTGGCCGACGGAGCGATCGCGCTGCTGCTGGTGTCGCTGTCCGTGCGGATCATGGCGGTCAACTGGCGCGCGACGCGCCATGCGCCCGACCCGTCCGCGGCGCCTCCGGATATCGCCGAGCAGACCGGCGTGTGGGGCGTCGGCGGCCCCGGGATGCGCGAGCCCGGGCAGACCGGGGTCTTTCCGCCGCACCGTCCCGATCGGCGTTAGCGGCACCGCTGCAACGCCGCTGTCAGAATCCCCGCGGACAATGGCCGCGCAGGTTCGATATTTCGGGGAATCCAAGATGGGATACGGACTGGATAGCGAAGTCGCCGCCGATGAGCTCGACCAGCTCCTGGCGACGCTCGATCGCCGCTACCGCTCGGCGAGCGAAGCGGCGAACGCCGCGCGCGCCGAACTGTGGGCGCTCCGGCATGAGGCGGACACGCCGCTGCAGGAGCTCGAATCCACCGAGCGCCAGTGGCAACGGCTCGAGATCCGACGCCGGGAACTCGCCGGGCAGATCGAATCGCTCCAGTCCTGAGCGGCGAGCGATGCGGCGCGCTCGCCGCGCCACCGGCGATGCGGGTATGCTTTGCGGTGGCCGCGCCACCGGGGCGCGGGCCGTGCGAGGAAGCGCCGTGCAATACCTGAGACTGTCCACGGCAGAGCGCAGCGCGCTGTGCGATGCGCTGGCGCGCATGCCGCGCGAACTGGAAGCGCTGTTCGGCCCGCTTGGCGCTGCCGAGGCGCGTGAGCGGCGCGGCGGACTGGCCTTCTCGCCCGTGGAGCAGGTGTGGCACCTGGCCGATCTCGAGCAGGAGGGATTCGGCCGCCGCATCGAGCGCCTGCGCCACGAGGCGAATCCGCACCTCGCCGATTTCGACGGCGACGCCATTGCCGCCGCGCGCGACTACCGGAGCCGTTCGATGCGGGCAGGGCTGGCGGCCTTCGCGGCCGCGCGCGCGGCCAATCTCGCGCGCCTCGCGCAGCTGGCGCCCGCCGAGTGGGAGCTTCGCGGCACGCAGGAGGGCGTGGGCGCCGTGGCGCTGTGCGACCTGCCGGTGTTCATGGGCCAGCACGATGCGGCGCATCGCGCCGAGATCGAAGCCTGGCGCGCCGCCGCGCCGGCGATTTGATCCGCGCGCTGAAACGGCGGATATTGGCGACCCGTTTTTTCAGTTTTCCCCTGGAGAGTGCATGCGCAAGCCCTGGCTGTCCCTTCTGAGTTGCGCGCTCGTGCTGGCATTGCCACAGTCGGTGGTGCGCGCCGCCGATTCGGTGCACGAGCAGCTCGTGGCGTTGGCCCGCGACATCACCTTCACGACGGCCGCAGCCTATCCGATGCAGGCGACTTCGCTCGGCATTCCCGGCCACGACGGCGAGCTCGATGTGCCGGGCGAAGCGGCACGCGCGGCCCATCTCGCGCGCCTGCAGCAGTGGCAGCAGCGGTTGCGCGACATCACCGCGACATTCACCGACGCCACGGCGCTGGCCGATCGCGACGATGCGCTGCTGGTCGGCGCCGAACTGGCGCGCGGCCTGAACGTGCTGCAGGTCTACCAGGCCGACCGCAAGGATTTCGGGGGCGGCAGTGACGGCGCCGGGGGAGTCAGCGCGGGGGCGAACGGGGTGCTGAACGCCGTGTTCAGGCAATTCGAGCACCTGCCGATCGTCGGGCAGGAGGGCGCGACCGCCGCCGACCAGGCCAGGGCCTGGGCGGACATCACCAGCCGCCTCGAGAAGGCGCCCGCGTACATCGCCGAGTTCAACAAGGGCGTCACCCATCCCGGCCACCTGCTCGGCCTGATCCGCGCGGCTGAACTCGGTGGGGCACCGGAGTTCTTCAACGGCGCGCTGACCGACGCCGCGCGCGCGCAGCTCGGCGCCCGCTCGCGCGCCTTTGCACGCTTCACGAAGGCGCGCGACGGGGCGCTCGCGGCAATGGCCGCGACCAAGGCCTACATCGATGCGCACGTCGCCTCCTGGCCCGAGAATTTCGCGATCGGGCGCGAGGCCTTCGACCACATGCTGCGCGACGAGCAGCTGCTGCCATTCAACTCCAGCGACATCGAGCGCATGGGCCGCGACGAGCTGGCGCATGGCTGGGCGGAAGAGGCCTGGCTGGTTTCGCGGGCGCACCACGAGGGCGTGAAGTTCGGCCCGGAGACCGGCGGCGGGCTGGCGCCCGGCGGAGCGGCGCTGATCGACTATTACCGCGACCGCATCGCCGAACTGACGACCTTCATGATCGAGCACGAGGTGGTGACGATTCCCGACTGGCTCGGCACGGTCAGCGTCACCGAAACCCCGCATTTCCTGCTGCCGGTGCTGCCGGGCGCGAACATGAATCCGCCGCGCAAGTTCTCGGCCTCCAACGCCAGCACCTACTACATCGCGCCCGTCGCCTCGCTTGCCGACGCCGCGGCGCGCCTGGACATGAACCAGGATTTCGACCACGACCGCATCATGTCGACCGGCGCGCACGAGGTGATGCCGGGCCATTACCTGCAGGAATCGATCGCCAAGCGCCATCCGAATTTCATCCGCAAGATCCAGGACAGCGCGGTGTTCGTCGAAGGCTGGGCGTTCTACGGCGAGGAGATGCTGGTGCGGCTCGGCCTGTATGGCGAACGGCTCGACGGGCGGCTGTTCACCGCGCGCTGGGAGCGGGTGCGCGGTGCGCGCGCCATCGTCGATGCGAGGCTGGCCAGCGGCGAGTGGAGCTACGAACAGGCGGTCGATTTCTACACCGCGCAGGGCGGCTTCACGCGCGAGGCCGCCGCCGCGCAGGTCGCCGACATTGCGGCTTCGCCCGGCTATTACTTCGCCTACACCGCCGGCCGCGCGCAGATCGAAGAACTGTGTGCCGCGTATATCCTGAAGCAGGGCGACAAAGGCTCGCTGCGCGATTTCCACGACCGGCTGCTGTCGTATGGCGCGACGCCGCTGGCGATCATCGGACCCGAGCTGCTCGCCGATCTCGACAAGCCCGCCGCCGCGGTGCGCGCCGCCGCGAATTATTGATCGCACGCGCGGTGTCATAACGCCGCACCCGCTCGGCCGGTTGCCATAATGGCCGGACGGCGTGCGCTTCTGCCACGCGTCTCTCAAATCGAGGCGCCCCGCGCCCTGTACTTGCCGCCCGCGCAGACCGCACAGTAATGCCTGGAGATGCGACACAGGAGTCGGCCGATGGGCGGACGGTTCGCGCAGCGGATCCTGGCAGCGTTGCTGGCCGGCGCGACGGCCCTCGTGCCGGCGACGCGCGCCCAGGCGGGCGACAGCGCCGGCTTCGTGCCCTCCAGTCCCGGCTCGCAGCTGATGCTGTACGTGAGCCGTTCGATCGGCGCGCACGGCCCCGGTGCCAACCGCTTCGGCCTGCGCTACGAACGCGCCACGCCGCTGTCGCTCGATCCGGCCGCGCGCTACACCGCGCCGCTCCGGCACCGCTCGCTGGTGGAATTGCAGTTCGCTCGCGGCGTGGCGCCGCGCATGCTGTTCGGCCCGAAGGTCACGTGGGACATGGGGCGCCGGCAGCTGGGCCCGACCGAGCTCGCGCTCGCCTCGTGGTCGCTGGCGACGACCCCGCCCGCGCTCGCGCCGCTGCGCGAATCGGTGCCCTGAGCGAGGCGCTGGCACCGCCGGCGGGAGTATCCTGTCGATCCCCAATGCCGCCAGGGCCAGGATCGACCATGAGCAAGCGCATCGACGTTGCCACTGTTGCCCCCATCCTCGGGAGCCTCTATCCACCGCCGTTCGATGCGCCGTGCCGCGCGCGCGAGCGTCGCCGCCTCGGCGATGCGGCCGGCCTGAGGCAGTTCGGCGTCAACCTGCTGCGGCTCGCGCCCGGCAGCTGGTCGAGCCAGCGTCATTGGCACAGCCACGAGGACGAATTCGTGTACGTGCTCGCCGGCGTCGTCACGCTCGTCAGCGACGCGGGCGAAGAGCAACTGCGCGCGGGCGATGCCGCGGGCTTCCCCGCCGGCGAGGCCAACGGACACTCGCTGCAGAATCGCTCCACGGCGGAAGCCGTGCTGCTGGAGATCGGCTCGCGACTTCCGGAGCAGGATGCCACGACCTATCCGGACATCGACCTGCGCGCGCCCGCCGGCGGCAAGCCCGCCCGGTTCACGCATCGCGACGGCACGCCGTACGCGGACGTCTTGCGCCGCAGTGTCTAGCCACGAGGCCGGCCCATCCGATGCGCGCGGCGGCGGGGCGGGTCTATATCCACCAGCGTGCAGTCGTGCTTGAATCACCCGTGGATGTGCGGAGGTTCGAGGCGCCATGAACACGATCGGCGAGACGCGCTCGCAACTGATCGGCAACGCGATCCTGCTGGCCTGCGTCGCCGCGCTCCTGTGGGGCACGCTGGCGGTGCTGCGTCCGTTCCTGCCCGCGATCCTGTGGGCCGGGATCATCGTCGTGGCGACGTGGCCGATCATGCTGCGCATGGAGCGCTGGTTCGGCGGCCGGCGCAATCTCGCCGTGGCGGCGATGACCGGCGGACTGCTGGTCGCCGTGGTGGCGCCGGTGGCGCTGTTGCTCGGCACGCTGGTCACGCGGCTCCCCGAGCTGCGCGACCTGGCGGGCCGCATGCTGGCCGGTCCCTGGCCTGGCCCGCCCGCGTGGGTCGCGCGGCTGCCCTTCGGCGCCGAACTCGCCGCCGGGTGGAACAACATCGTCGCCCAGGGTCCCGAGCACTGGACCGCCCTGGCGCAACCCTACCTGGGCAAGGCGGCGCTCTGGCTCAGCCAGCACTTCGGCACGATCGGCGGCATCACGCTGGAATTCCTGCTGACGCTGGCTCTGGTCGTGGTGTTCTACCGGCACGGCGAGGCGCTGGCGCAGGCACTGCGCCGCATGGCGCGGCGCACTGGCGGCGCGCGCGCGGAGGAGGGAGCGGTGCTCGCCGGCCAGGCGATGCGCGCCATCGCCGCCGGCGTCGTGCTGACCGCGCTGGTGCAATCGGTGCTCAGCGGGCTCGGCCTGTGGGCCGCGGGACTGCCGGCGGCCGGCGTGCTGACCTCGGTCGTGTTCATGTTGTGCGTGATGCAGATCGGCCCGCTGCCGGTGCTGCTGCCCGCCGTGGTGTGGCTGGCCTTCCAGGGGCGGGTCGCGGCAGCCGTCGTGCTCGGGCTCTGGGCGGTGCTGATCGCCGGCGGCGACGCCTTCCTGCGGCCCTGGCTGATCCAGCGTGGCGCGAAACTGCCGGTGTTGCTGGTGCTCGGCGGCGTGATCGGGGGACTGCTGGCCTTCGGCCTCGCCGGCATCTTCATCGGGCCGATCCTGCTGGCGGTGGTCAAGCGGCTGGCGGAGCGTTGGGTGGCCGACCGATGAGCGAATCCGTGTCGACCGAAGGCCATGACAGTGGCCGCGCCGCGCGCGCGGTGGTGAACTGGAACCTCGCGGCGCTGGGCGCGGGCTTCGGCTGGTTCGCCTACATCGATGCGCCGATCACCGATGCGGCGATGTGGTTGTTTGCCGCGGCGGTGGTGGTGCTGCTCGCATCGTTGATCGCCGCGCTGGCCGGCGCCGAAGCGGCGGCGCCTGCGCGGCGCGCGCGGGCGCGGCGCATTGCGGTGTTGCTGTTCATCGCGGGGCTGACGGTGCTGCTCGCGACCGCGACCGCCACGCTGAACCTCAAGGGCACGGGCGGCGACGACGACGACACGCAGACGGCCACGACCAGCCGCGCCTAGCCGCGATCCGCCGCGCGGCCCGGTTCAGGCCATGGCGATCGCGGCGAGCAGCGCGTCGACGTCGGCGTTGGTCATGTCGTACGCGGTCACGAGGCGCACGATCGGCCGCTCGTCGATGCGCGGCGCGGGCCAATCGTAGAACTCGAATCCCTGCGAGCGGAGCGAGGCCGCCAGCTCCACCGGCATCGCGACGAACACCTCGTTCGCCTCGACCGCGTGCACGAGCCGCAGGCCGCGCTCGCCCAGGCCCTGCGCCAGCCGCGTCGCCAGCGCGTTGGCGTGGCGGCCATGGCGCAGCCACAGCTCCTGCTCGAGGCAGGCGCACAGCTGCGCGCTCAGGTAGCGTGACTTGGACCAGAGGTGGCCGGCCCGCTTGCGGCGCAGCTCGAAGTCGCGCGCCAGTCCGGGCTCGAAGAAAATCACCGCCTCGGCGGCGAGCGCGCCGTTCTTGGTGGCGCCGAGGCTCAGCACGTCGACGCCGCACTGCCAGCTGGCCTCGGCCGGCGTGCAGCCCAGGTGCGCCACCGCATTGGCGAAGCGCGCGCCGTCCATGTGCACCCGCAGCCCATGCCGGTGCGCCGCGGCGGTGAGCGCGCGCAATTCCGCGGGCTTGTACACGGTGCCCCACTCGGTCGCCTGCGAGATGCTGATCGCGGCCGGCGACACATGGTGCACGCCCATCTCGCGCGCGTGCGCCACCGGCGCGTCGAGTTGGCCGGCGCGCAGCTTGCAATCGGGCCCGGCGAGCGGCAGGAGCTTCGCGCCACCGGTGTAGAACTCCGGCGCGCCGCATTCGTCCGTGTTGACGTGCGCGGCCTCGTGGCAATAGACGCCGCCGTAGGGCGGCACCAGCACCGCCAGCGCCAGCGCATTGGCGGCCGTGCCGGTGGCGACCGGGTAGATGGCGAGCGGGGTTTCGAAGGTGGCCTGCGCCAGCTCCGTCAGCCGCCGCGTTTCCGGGTCATCGCCGTAGGAGTGCACGCTGCCGTCGTTGACGCGGGCCAAGGCGGCCATGACTTCCGGTGCGGCCGGCGCCACGTTGTCGCTGGCAAACGAGCGTCTGGACTGAGACATGCATCCCCCCGGAAATCCGTGCCGCAGGACGATAATCTACTGCATCGGGGCGGGCCGGTGGCGGCCTGCCGGATGAGGAGTGCGCGTGGCCTGGTGGGTCAACCTGTCGCAGACGCGGCGTCACGAGCTCGACGCCGGCTACCTGTGGTCTGGCAATCCCGAACTCGAACGGGCGCAGCCCGGCGAGGTCGTGTACGTCTGCACCGCGGGGCGCATCGCCACGCTCGGCCTGGTGGCGGGCACGGCCTTTCCCGCCGGGCGGAGCAGTGCGGGCCATGGCCGCGGCGCGCGCCGCGGTGCGCCCGGCTGGCGCCTGCCGGTGCACTTCGAGGAGCTGCTGCAGCCGCTCCGGCCCAAGGAGCATGCGGCCGCGTTCAGGCCGCTGCTGCCGGCGAAGCGCTCGCCGCTGCGCGCCTCGGGCGATGCGAACCCGGGCGTGCCGCTCGCGCGCATCGATGATCGCCTGGCCGAGCTGCTGCGCTCGTTGCTCGGCGGCCAGCAGGAAGAGCTGTTGCTGATGGCGCCGACGCTGCGCAGCGCCGAACGCGCCGACGACGTGGCCGAGCACGCGCTGCGCGCGCGGCTCGGGCTCGACGCGGGCCTGCGCAGGCGCTTGCTGATGGCGCGGCGTGGCCTCGGCGTGTTCCGCGACAACGTCGAGCGCTACGAGGCGATCTGCCGGCTGTCGGGCCTGCCCGACCGCCGCCACCTGCGCGCGCGGCACATCAAGCCCTGGCGCGAGTGCAATGACCGCGAGAAGCTCGATGGCGCCAATGGCCTGCTGCTCTCGCCGCATTTCGACCAGCTGTTCGAGCGCGGCCTGATTTCATTCGCCGATGACGGCCAGCTGCTCATCGCGCGCCACCTGAACCCGGCGGTGCTGCCCGCCTGGGGCGTGGTGCCGCCGCGCAATGTCGGCGCGTTCCATCCGGCGCAGTGCGAATACCTGGCCTGGCACCGGCAGAAGGTGTTCGAACAGCCGGCCGGTGGCCGGCGCGCCCTGGACGATGCGATGGCCGAACCGAAGGACCAGGCGGCCAACCAGCAACGCTGAGGTGGCGGGCGGGTTATGCTGCGCGCATGCCGCCAAAGACGCTGTTCCCGACGCTGGTCCACGTGGCGCCGCTGGGTGGATCCACCGCCGCGCTGAATCGCCGCCTGCTGCGCGAGTGCCTGCAGCTGCGGCGGGAAGATCGCGTCGGGCGCGCCTGGTCCGCGCGCCACTACACCGGCGGCTACACCTCGTACAACTCGCGCAGCCGCATGCAGCAGGTCTCGCCGACCTTTGCCCAGCTGGCGCGCCGCCTCGATGCGCACGTGCGCTCGTTCGCACGAGCGCTCGATCTCGACCTGCGCGGCCGGCGGCTGGTGATGACCGACTGCTGGGTCAACATCATGCGCCGGCAGGGCGTGCACGGGCTGCACCTGCACCCGCTCGCGACGATCAGCGGCACCTACTACGTGCGCACGCCGGCCGGTTGCGCCGGCCTCAAGTTCGAGGATCCGCGGCTCGAGCGCTTCATGGCGGCGCCGCCGCGCCGCGCCGCCGCGCGTGCCGCGAACCGCGCCTGGGTCACGCTGCCGGCACGCGCCGGCCGGGTGGTGCTGTTCGAGAGCTGGCTGCGCCATGAGGTGCCGTCGGGCCGCGGCAACGCCGAGCGCGTCAGCATCAGTTTCAACTACAACTGGTTCTGAGCCGCGCGCATGACCTGGCTGCTGCTGGCGCTGATCGGGATCGTGAGCGTCGCGGGCCTGGGCGTATCGCCCGGCTTGCGCGAGCGCTGCCTGTTCCGGCCGTACTGGCTGCTGCCGCGCCGCCAGTACGGCACGGTGGTCAGCAGCGCCTTCATGCATGCCGACTACGGGCACCTGCTGTTCAACGCGTTCACGCTCTGGTCGTTCGGCGGCGTGGTCGAGCGCGCAGTCGGCCCGGCGCGCTTCCTCGCGCTGTATGCCTTCGGCCTGCTGGTCAGCCAGGCGGGTACGTGGCTGAGCCATCGCCGCGATCCGGACTACGCCTCGCTCGGCGCGTCGGGCGCGATCCTGGCTGTGCTGTTCGCCTCGGTCGTCTACTACCCGACCGGATCGCTGTACATCATGCCGCTGCCCGTGCCGATCCCCGCGCCGCTGTTCGCGGTCGGCTACCTGGCCTACAGCGCGTATGCGGCCCGCCATGCGCGCGGCCGCGTGAACCACGACGCGCATTTCAGTGGCGCGTTGGCCGGACTTGCGTTCGTCGCGTTGACGGACCCGGGCGCCTGGCGGCGCGCCATCGGCTTGCTGGCCGGATGAGAAAAAATCCGTGCCGGGGAGGGGGGCCCCGGCACGGCTGCCCGCGCGGTCAGTTGACCTTGACCTGCACCGGCGCGGGTTTCGCGACCGCCCGCTTCGGGATGTGCACCGTCAGCACGCCGTCCTTGCTCTCGGCGCGGACTGCGCTGGCGTCGGCGTCCCCGGGCAGCGAGAAGGAGCGGGAGAATTCGCCGCTGAAGCTCTCGATGCGGTGGAACTTCTCGGTCTTCTCCGTCTGGCGCTGGCGCCGCTCGCCGCGGATCGTCAGCATGCCGTCCTCGAGCGTGACGTGCACGTCTTCCTTCTGCACGGCGGGCAATTCCGCCCTGACCAGGTATTCCTTGTCCGTCTCGCTGATGTCGGCGCTCGGCGCCCACTGGAGCTTCGCGTCGAGGAGCTCCGGCAATGCGCGCCCTGACGGCCAGAACTGGCCGGGCGTCATCCGCGCCATGAAGCGGTCCATTTCCCGGAAGGGTTCCCATGCTGAGAGTTTCATAACGCCTCCTGAAGCTGCGTTGATCTTCTACCCGTGCAGCAGGAGGCTAGCGCCGCGGGCGGCGCCCGGACATTCGTACCATTACGTACCGGAAGGCGCCTACAGCGCCGCGACCAGGTCGATCTTCGCCGCGCAGATGAAGTCGTTCTCCGACAGCCCGCCGATCGAATGCGTGCTGTAGCGCACGCGGCAATAGTTGTAGCCGACTTCGAGGTCGGGGTGGTGGTCGTCCTGGTTGGCGATGTGGGCGATCGCGCTGACGAAGCTCATCGTGCGATAGAAATCGACGAACCGGAATTCGCGCCGCAGGCTCCTGCCGTCGGCAGCGAGCGTCCAGCCGGGGGCCAGGCGCGCCAGCTGCGCGCCGGCTTCCGCGGCGGTCAACGGCGCCGTCCCGCCCTCGCAGGGCTTGCAACGCTTCTCGCTCAACGTGGTCATGGGCCGTCTCCCGCTGCCAGGATCGCGTGTCAGGAATGCTCGCGCCGGGGGTAGCGGCGCTCGACGTACTGTTCCACCAGCTGCTGGAATTCCTCGGCGATGCGCTCGCCCTTGAGCGTCACGGTCTTCACGCCGTCCTCGTAGACCGGCGCCACCGGCCGCTCGCCGGTGCCCGGGAGGCTGATGCCGATGTTCGCGTACTTGCTCTCGCCCGGGCCGTTGACGACGCAGCCCATCACCGCGACGGCCAGGCCCTCGACGCCGACATGGCTGCGGCGCCAGGCCGGCATGCGCTCGCGCAGGTGCTGCTGGATGCTTTGCGCGAGCGTCTGGAAATAGCTGCTGGTCGTGCGCCCGCAGCCCGGGCAGGCGGTGACCAGCGGCACGAAGTTGCGCAGGCCCATCGTCTGCAGCAGCTCCTGCGCGACGATCACTTCGCGCCGGCGGTCGCCGTCGGGCTCGGGCGTCAGCGAGATGCGGATCGTGTCGCCGATCCCCTGGTGCAACAGCACCGCCAGCGCGGCGCTCGAGGCGACGATGCCCTTCGAGCCCATGCCCGCCTCGGTGAGCCCCAGGTGCAGCGGGTGGCGGGTGCGCGCCGCCAGCTCGGTGTACACCGCGATCAGGTCCTGCACCGTCGAGACCTTCGCCGACAGGATGATGCGCCCGGCGCCGAGCCCGAGTTCGACCGCGCGTGCCGCGCTGTCGATGCAGGAGCGTACCAGCGCCTCGCGCATCACCTGCTGCGCCGTCTGCGGCTCCGGCAGCGCGCTGTTGGCGTCCATCAGCCGCGCGAGCAGGTCCTGGTCGAGGCTCCCCCAGTTGACGCCGATGCGCACGGGTTTCTCGTACCGGCACGCCAGCTCGATCAGCTCGGCGAATTGCGTATCGCGCTTGCTGCCGCGCCCGACATTGCCCGGGTTGATGCGGTACTTCGCCAGCGCCTGCGCGCATTCCGGGTGATCGCGCAGCAGCTTGTGCCCGTTGTAGTGGAAGTCGCCGATCAGCGGCACCTCGCAACCCTGCGACGCGAGCGCGTCGCGGATCGGCGCGACCGCGGCGGCCGCCTCGTCGGTGTTGACGGTCATGCGCACCAGCTCGGAGCCGGCCTCGGCGAGCGCGCGCACCTGGGCGACCGTGGCGGCGACGTCGGCCGTGTCGGTATTGGTCATCGACTGCACGACGATCGGGGCGCCGCCGCCCACCTGCACGCCGGCGATGTCGACGGCCAGGGTCGCACGGCGCGCGAACGGCTGGGATGGGGCCTGCATGAGCGGCAATTGTAGAGGCGGCAGGGCTGCTGCTGCTATGATTTGTGCCCCGTCCAACGGATCGGTCCGAAGAGTTCTCGCGAGAGACGCCGAAGGCGCAAATTCCGCCCGGAAACGCTCAGGCACCCGAAACGGCAGGTCAACGACGGGCTCTGGAGAGCGGCGGCGCCGTGGCAGCACGGTTCCGCCCACCGAAGGGGTGCGGCAGCGGCCCGACCAGGCCGCGGCCCGATCTCTCAGGTACGAAGGACAGAGGGGCGGCAGGTGCATTGCTTGGGCGGTGCAGCTGCCGCCTTTTTTGTTGGCCGACCACCGGGTCTTGCAGCCGGAGCACACGTTGGGATTGCGCACACCCCTGTACGACCTGCACGTTGCGCTGGGCGCACGCATCGTCGATTTCGGCGGCTGGGACATGCCGGTCAACTACGGCTCGCAGATCGAGGAGCACCACGCGGTGCGCCGCGCGGCCGGCCTGTTCGACGTGTCGCACATGTGCGTCGCGGACCTGCGCGGCGCCAAGGTGCGCGAGTTCCTGCGCGCGCTGCTGGCCAACGACATCGCGCGCCTCGCGCTGCCTGGCAAGGCGCTGTACAGCTGCATGCTGCGCGAGGACGGCGGCATCATCGATGACCTGATCGCCTATTTCCTCGAACCGGCCTGGTACCGCCTGGTCGTCAATGCCGGCACGCGCGACAAGGACCTCGCGTGGATGCGCGAGCGGGCCGGACCCTTCGGCGTCGAGGTGCAGGAGCGGCGCGAGCTGGCGATGATCGCCGTGCAGGGCCCGACCGCCCGCGCGCAGCTGGCCGCGCTGCTCCCGCCGCCCGACGCCGCCGCGGCGCTGTCGATCGGCGCGTTCAGCGGACTGCAGATCGGCGACTGGTTCGTATCGCGCACCGGTTACACCGGCGAAGACGGTTTTGAAGTCATGCTGCCCGCAGCGGGCGCGGCCGGGCTGTGGCAGCGCCTCAATGCGGCCGGCGTGCGCTCCTGCGGACTCGGCGCGCGCGACACGCTGCGGCTCGAAGCCGGCATGAACCTCTACGGCAGCGACATGGACGAAAGCACGAATCCGCTCGAGACCGGGCTGGCGTGGACCGTGGCGTTCGAGCCGGCACAGAGGCAGTTCGTCGGCCGCAGTGCACTCGAGTCGATACGGAATGCCGCCGGTGGGAACCGCGCAGTGGGTCTGCTGCTCGATGAGCGCGCCGTGATGCGCTCGCACCAGCGCGTCGTGACCAGCGCCGGCGATGGCCTGGTCACCAGCGGCACGTTCTCGCCGACGCTGGCACGCTCGATCGCGCTGGCGCGCGTGCCGGCCGCCGCGGCGGTCGTCGGCGCCACGGTGCAGGTCGACGTGCGCGGCAAGCTGCTCGACGCGCGCATCGTGCGGCCGCCGTTCGTGCGCCACGGACGCGTGCTGGTGTAGCGGCGCGGCGCCGCATCACCCAGGCAATCGGCATGATCATCATTTCCAAGGAGTCAATCGGATGAGCAATGTACCGGCGGACCTCAAGTACGCGCGCAGCCACGAGTGGGTGCGCGAGCGCGCCGATGGCACGGTGGAGATCGGCATCAGCGACCACGCGCAGGCGGCGCTCGGCGACCTGGTGTTCGTCGA
>DATKLZ010000104.1:0-5002 GCA_035542135.1 Steroidobacteraceae bacterium
CGCATGACCGAGGCGCTGCTCGACGGGCCGCCGCTCAAGCGCGTGCTCGAGGTCGGCACCGGCTGCGGTTACCAGACGGCGGTGCTCGCGCCGCTGGTCGAACGCATCTATACGATCGAGCGCATCGACGGACTGCAGAAGCGCGCCCGCGCGCGGCTCAAGGAACTGGGCGTGCGCAACGTGCGCTTCAAGGTCGGCGACGGTTCGCTCGGTTGGCGGTCGCAGGCGCCCTTCGATGGCATCCTGGTCGCCGCGGCGCCGCTGGCCGTGCCCGAGGAACTCATCGATCAGCTTGCCGTGGGCGGGCGTCTCGTCGTGCCGGCGGGCCCCGAAGGGCGCCAGCAGTTGCTGCGGATCGTGCGCCGGGAAGAGGGCATCGAGCAGAAGGTTCTGGGCGCCGTCAGCTTCGTGCCGCTGGTCGGAGGCGTCGGATAGCGTCTTGAAGTCAATCGAGGTAAACGCTGTAACTCATTGAGCAAAAAAAGAATCCATTATCCGACTTGTCAATGATCGAAGCGCGCGGCTAGTATCGGTCCCCTGTCGGTGAAGACCGACAGCCATCCGCCAGGCAGTCCGCCTCGTGGGAGGCGCACCGGGAGAAGACACAGGGCACCAGGGGAAGAGCTGTAGTCCTACAGAAGAAGAAAAACAGTTCGAAAAACAAAAACAAGGCAGTGACAATTATTCGATTCTGTCAGCTTCGGATAGTTGGTTGGTTGAGCGATCTTTCCGCCCTGTGTCTTCTCTCGGTGCGCTTCTCAGGGAAATAGACCCGCCACCACTTCGCGCCGCTCCTGCGCCAGCACGTTGTACGTGCGGCAGGCCGCGCCCACGTTCATGCGCTCGAAGGCGACGCCGCGCGCTTCCACGGCCCGGCGCAGCGCGCTGCCCCCCTGCGCGTCGGTGGCATCGGCGCCGATCAGCAGCACGGCCGGACGCAGCGCCAGCAACGGCGCCAACGCCGCCTCGTCCAGTGTCACCGCATTGCCGACCGCCCAGTCGCTGATCAGGCGCGCGGGCGAGAGGATGAACGGGGCGCGCAGCAGCGTGCCCGCGACCTCGATCTCGCCGGGCAGGTAGCGGCGCACGGTCAGGATCTCGGTGTCGGTGTCGAGTACCAGGCGCATGATCGTTACGATACCACCGTGAACCGGCTCATCCTCGTGCTGCGCGACCTCTATCCCGCCCGCCTCGAACGCGAGGCGCTGGCGCGCCTGCCGCGCCTGCCATCGCTCGAGCAATGGCTGGCACGGGCCGATGCGCTGCCGGCCCCGGGCGGCTGGCGGACGTGGCTGTGGCGCGAATTCGCGCTGCCTACGGCGCTCGCGGGCGATCCGGCCTTGCCCGCGGCCGTGGCGGCGGCGGCCGTGCCGAGGCTCCCGGCGGGCAAGCCGCTGTGGCTGGCGACGCCGGTGCATTTCGTCGCCGGGCTCGACACGGTGCGGCTCCATCCGGCCGGGCTCGTCGAACTCGACGAGGAGGCGCAACGCGCGCTGGCGGCGGATTTCGGGCGCGTGTTCGACGGTGCGGGCTACACGCTGCATGCCACCGGCCGGCGCGAGATGCTGCTGGCCGGCGGTGCGCCGGCGGCATCGGGAGGGCCGCGCAACGACGACCCCGCGATGTGGCTCGGCGCCGATCCGCGCGGCGGCCTCCCGACGGGGGCGAACGCCGCCGCGCTGCGCCGGCTGGGCGCGGAGATGGAAATGTGGCTGCACGAGCATCCGGTCAATCTCGCCCGCAGTGCGCGCGGCCAGCTGCCGGCCAACGCGCTGTGGCTGTGGGGTGGCGGCGCGCCCGCCGTGATCAGCGCCGTGCGCGCGGCACCGGCCGCGCTCGCCTGGACCGAGGACCTGTACATCGACGGGCTGGCGCGCCTGCGCGCCGCCGCGGTCACGGCGCGGCCCGGAAGCTGGCCGGAGGGCGGCGCCAGCGCGGCGCCGGCGGGCGAGCTGCTGGTCGACTGCGGTCTCGGGGCCGCTTCCGGCGCGGAAGGCCTGCGCGCGCTGGAGCGCGAGTGGATCGCGCCGGCGCTAGCGCAGTGGCAGGGCGGCCGCTGGGACCGTGCGATACTGCTGGCCGGCGAACGAGCCATCACGCTGCAGGGTTCGCGCTGGCGGCACCGGTGGCGCCGCTGGCGGCGCGTTCGCCCCTGGTGGGAGTGGCTGTTGCGATGATGGACGCGGTGCCGACGATCCGACGACGGACGGTGCCAGACGCCGCCGGCGAGCTGGGCGCGGAGCTGCACCCGGTGCTGCGCCGGGTCTATGCCGCTCGCGGCCTGCGCTCGCGCGCCGAGCTCGACCTGTCGCTCGAACGCCTGGCGCCGGTCCGGAGCCTGGGCGGCGCGGCGGCGGCGGCCCAGCTGCTGGCGCGCCACGCCCAGCGGCGCGTGCTGATCATCGGCGATTTCGACGCCGACGGCGCCACCAGCACGGCGTTGATGGTGCGCGCGCTGCGCAGCTGCGGGTTCGCCGCGGTCGACTTCCTCGTGCCCAACCGCTTCGAGTACGGCTACGGGCTGACGCCCGAGATCGTCGCGGTCGCCGCGCAGCGTGCACCCTCGCTGATCGTCACCGTCGACAACGGCATCGGCAGCCATGCCGGCGTCGCCGCGGCGCGCGCCCGCGGCATCGACGTGCTGATCACCGATCACCACCTGCCGGGCGCGGAGCTGCCGGAGGCGAACGTGATCGTCAATCCGAACGTGCCGGGGAACGGATTCGCCAGCGGCGCGCTCGCCGGCGTCGGCGTCGCCTTCTACGTGTGCGCGGCGCTGCGCCGCCAGCTCTCGGTCGAGGGCCGGCTGCCGGGCCAGGCGCCGGCCACGGCCAGCTGGCTCGACCTGGTCGCGCTGGGCACCGTCGCCGACGTCGCGCCGCTGGACGCGAACAATCGCGTGCTGGTGGCGCAGGGCGTGGCGCGCATCCGCGCCGGCCGCTGCGTGCCCGGCATCGCAGCGCTCCTCGATGTCGCGCGCCGGGGGCGTGCCGGGCTGGTGGCGACCGACCTGGGCTTCGCGGTCGCGCCGCGGCTGAACGCCGCCGGCCGCCTCAGCGACATGACGATCGGCATCCGCTGCCTGCTGAGCGACGATGCGGCGGAGGCCGCGGCGCTGGCCGCGCAGCTCGATGCGCTGAACGCGCAGCGGCGCGAGATCGAGGCCGACATGCAGCAGACGGCGCTGGCCGCGGTGCGCTCGCTGCGCGCGGGCGGCGGCGGCACCCAGCGCGCCGGCGTGTGCCTGTTCGATCCCGGCTGGCACCAGGGCGTGGTCGGCCTGGTGGCCGGCCGGGTCAAGGAACAACTGCGCCGCCCCGTCGTGGCCTTCGCGCTGGCCGACGAGCGCACGCTGCGCGGGTCGGCGCGCTCGGTGCCCGGCGTGCACGTGCGCGACGTGCTCGAGGCCGTCGCGACGCGCGAGCCGGGACTGCTCGAGAAATTCGGCGGTCACGCGATGGCCGCGGGCCTCACGTTGCCGCGTGACCAGCTCGATCGCTTTGCGCGCGCCTTCGACGCCGAGGTGGCGCGCGCCATGGCGGCGGGCGCGGTCAGCGATGCGATCGAGACCGACGGCGAGCTCAGCGACGCCGACATCGCGCTGCCGCTGGCCGAGGCGCTGCGCTCCGGCGGGCCGTGGGGCGCCGCCTTCCCGGAACCGCTGTTCGACGGCGAATTCGAATTGCGCGGCGCGCCGCGCGTGCTGGCCGGGCGGCACCTGAAATTCCAGGTCGCGGCGCGCGAGGGCCGTGGCGGGTTCGAGGCGATCGCGTTCAACAGCGTCGATCCGGAGCGCCCGGAACCGCTGCCCCAGGGCCGGGTGAGGCTGGTCTACCGGCTGGGCACGAACGAGTACCAGGGCGAGCGGCGCCTGCAGCTCGTCGTCGAGCACCTGCTGCCGGCCTGAACACGGCCGAGCACGCGCCCGGGCGCGCGCCCGCCCGACGTCGCGCTGCGCCCGTGCTACCATGCGCGCCGTCGAAGCACACGGGCCGGACGATGGAAACCACGCAACTGAAGCGTACGCTGAAAGATCTCGAGGAGCGCGCCGCCTCCTTGAGGGGGTTTCTTTGAGTATGACCGCAAGCGCGAACGCCTCGAGGAAGTCGGCCTAGAACTGGAAGATCCGGCGATCTGGAACGACCCCGCGCGCGCGCAGGAACTGGGGCGCGAGCGCGCGCGGCTCAGCGGCGAACTCGGCGAAATGGACCAGGCCTACACCGCGGTGCGCGATGCGCTCGAACTGCTGCAGCTCGCTGAAGCCGAGAACGACGAGTCCACCGCCCGGGATATCGAGCGCGAGCGGCCGCGCTACGAGGCCAGCGTGCGGGCGCTCGAGTTCCGCCGCATGTTCCGCGGCGAAATGGATGCCCACAACGCCTTCCTCGACATCCAGGCCGGCGCCGGCGGCACCGAGGCGCAGGACTGGGCGCAGATGCTGCTGCGCATGTACCTGAAGTGGGCCGCGGCGCGCGGCTTCTCCGCCGAGGTCATCGACTCGCAGCCGGGCGAAGTGGCCGGCATCAAGTCCGCGACCATCGAGATCAAGGGCGAGTATGCCTACGGCTGGCTGCGCACCGAGACCGGCGTGCACCGCCTGGTGCGCAAGTCGCCGTTCGATTCCGGGAACCGGCGCCACACCTCGTTCGCCTCGGTGTTCGTCTCGCCCGAGGTCGACGACGACATCGCGATCGAAATCAACCCGGCCGACCTGAAGATGGATGTCTACCGTTCGAGCGGCGCCGGCGGCCAGCACGTCAACAAGACCGAGTCGGCGGTGCGCATCACGCACGCGCCCAGCGGCATCGTCGTGGCCTGCCAGAACGAACGCAGCCAGCACAAGAACCGCGCCACGGCGATGAAGATGCTGAAGGCCAAGCTGTACGAGCTCGAGGTCAACAAGCGCAACGCCGCGGCGCGCGTGCTCGAGGATTCGAAGTCGGATGTCAGCTGGGGCAACCAGATCCGCTCCTACGTGCTCGACCAGTCGCGCATCAAGGAT
>DATKLZ010000105.1:0-2439 GCA_035542135.1 Steroidobacteraceae bacterium
CTTCATCGCCTGGGCGCGCCGCAACGGCGTGCCGGTGGGCCCTGGCCGCGGCTCCGGCGCCGGCTCGCTCGTGGCCTACGCACTCGGCATCACCGACATCGATCCGCTGCGCTACGACCTGCTGTTCGAGCGTTTCCTGAATCCCGAGCGCGTGTCGATGCCGGACTTCGACATCGACTTCTGCATGGTGGGACGCGACCGCGTCATCGACTACGTCGCCGCGAAGTACGGGCCTGAGCGCGTCTCGCAGATCATCACCTACGGCACGCTCGCCGCGAAGGCCGTGGTGCGCGACGTCGGCCGCGTGCTCGGCCACCCGTACGGCATGGTCGATCGCATCGCCAAGCTGGTGCCCTTCGAGCTCGAGATGACGCTCGACAAGGCGCTCGAGAAGGAGCCCGAGCTCAAGCGCCTGTACCGCGAAGACGAAGAGGTGCGCACGCTGATCGACATGGCGCGCTCGCTCGAGGGCCTGACGCGCAACGCCGGCAAGCATGCCGGCGGCGTCGTGATCGCGCCCTCGGTGCTGACCGATTTCGCGCCGCTGTACTGCGAGGAGGGCGGCGCCAACGTCGTCACGCAGTTCGACAAGGATGACGTCGAGGCGGCCGGCCTGGTCAAGTTCGACTTCCTGGGGCTCCGTACGCTCACCGTGCTCGACTGGGCGGTGCGCGACATCAATGCCGCGCGCGCGGCCGCCGGCGAAGCGCCGCTCGATCTGACGCGCCTGCCGATGGACGATGCGAAGACGGTCGCGCTGCTGAAGAGCTGCCGCACGACGGCGGTGTTCCAGCTCGAGTCGCGCGGCATGAAGGACCTGATCCGCCGCCTCCAGCCCGATTGCTTCGAGGACATCATCGCGCTCGTCGCGCTGTTCCGGCCCGGCCCGCTCCAGTCGGGCATGGTCGAGGACTTCATCGCCCGCAAGCACAGCCGCAACGACCAGCCGATCGACTACCTGCATCCGAAGCTCCAATCGATCCTCGCGCCGACCTACGGCGTGATCCTGTACCAGGAACAGGTCATGCAGATCGCGCAGGTGCTGGCCGGCTACACGCTCGGCGGCGCCGACCTGCTGCGCCGTGCGATGGGCAAGAAGAAGCCCGAGGAGATGGCCAAGCAACGCAGCGTGTTCATCGAGGGCGCGGTGGCACGGCAGGTGCCGCGCGCGCGCGCCGAGCACATCTTCGACCTGATGGAGAAATTCGCCGGCTACGGCTTCAACAAGTCGCATTCGGCCGCCTACGCGATGCTGGCCTGGCAGACCGCCTACCTGAAGGCGCACCACCCGGCGGCCTTCATGGCCGCGGTGCTGTCGGCGGACATGGACCGCACCGACAAGGTGGTCACGCTGATCGACGATTGCGCGCTGATCGGGCTGAACGTGCTGCCGCCCGACGTCAACGCCTCCGCTCACGCGTTCGCGGTGGCGGATGCGGCGACGATCCGCTACGGGCTCGGGGCCGTGAAGGGCGTCGGGCGCACCGCGGTCGACGCGCTGGTCGAGGAGCGTGAGGCGCGCGGGCCGTTCCAAAGCCTCGAGGACCTGTGCCATCGCGTCGACCTGCAGCGCGTGAACAAGCGGGTGCTCGAGGCGCTGATCCGCTCGGGCAGCTGCGATTCGCTCGGCAAGAACCGCGCCGCGCTGATGGAGCGGCTGGAGATCGCGATGCGCTCCGGCGAGCAGACCGCGCGCACCGTGGAGGCCGGGCAGAACGACCTGTTCGGACTGCCGCGTCCTGCGGCCGGCGAGGCGGTGCACGCCGCCGCCGCCGAGCCGGTGTGGAGCGAGGCGCAGCGCCTCGCCGGCGAGCGCGAGACCCTCGGCCTGTACCTGACCGGCCACCCGATCGCGCGATTCGAGCGCGACCTCGCCCAGCTCGTCGGCGTGCGCATCCGCGACCTGGCCGGCGAGGCGCGCCCGGCCGGCGGCGAGGGCGAGCGCTGGGGCGAGGCCCGCAGGGTGAATGCGGCGGGGCTGATCCTCGAGGTGCGCCGCCGCGGTCCGCGCGTGAGCTTCATGCTGGATGACCGCAGCGGGCGCATCGAGGTCAGCCTGAGCGAGGAGACCCACCAGCGCCATCGCGACCTCGTCGTCAAGGACGAGCTCGTGCTCGTCGAGGGCGCGCTGCGCTTCGATGAATTCAGCGATGCCTGGCGCATCCAGGCGCGCGGCATCCAGTCGCTGGCCGCGGTGCGCGAGCGCGCCGCGCGCCGCATCCTGGTCGAATGGCCGCCGCAGGGCCCGCACGAGGAACTGCTCGCCGCACTGGGTGAAATGCTGTCGAAATCGCTCGGCGGCGAATGTTCGGTCGCCGTGCGCGTCACGAACGACGACGCCCAGGGCATCCTGGTGCTCGGCGACGAGTGGAAAGTGCGCGCCACGCCCCAGCTGATCGAGCAGCTCGAGCGCCGCTTCGGCGTCGTGCGCGTGGCCTA
>DATKLZ010000106.1:0-12415 GCA_035542135.1 Steroidobacteraceae bacterium
CACGAAGTCGGCCTCATCGCGCTCGTTGTAGGCGCAGTAGACGCGCACCGGCTCGCCGCGCGCGCCGCTGGTCCACAATTCCTTGCCGAGGCGCGAGGAGTTGTTGGCGATCAGCGCGTTCGCCGCCTCGAGGATCGCTGCGCTCGAGCGGTAGTTCTGCTCCAGCTTGTAGAGCTGCGCCTGCGGGTAGTCCTTGTGAAACTTCTGCAGGTTCTCGACGCGTGCACCGCGGAACCGGTATATCGACTGATCATCATCGCCGACGACGAATGGATAACCCGTCGTGCCGACCAGCAGCTTGATCCACGCGTATTGAATCGCGTTCGTGTCCTGGAACTCGTCGACCAGCACGTGGCGGAAACGTGAGCGGTAGTGCTGCAGCAGATCCGGATGATCGCGCCAGAGCTCGAAGGCGCGCAGCAGCAGCTCGGCGAAATCGACCGCGCCCTGGCGCGCGCAGGCCTGTTCGTATTCGACGTACAGGCGGATCAGCGTGCGCTCGGTCGGATCGCCGCCGTCCTTGAGCTGCGCCGGGCGCCGGCCCTCGTCCTTGTGCTTGTTGATGAAGTACTGCACCTCGCGCGGCACGAAGCGCGTGTCGTCGAGCTCGAGCGCCTTGACCACCTTCTTGATGAGCCGCAGCTGGTCTTCGCTGTCGAGGATCTGGAAACCCTGCGGCAATCCGGCCTCGCGCCAGTGCAGGCGCAGCAGCCGGTGCGCGAGCCCGTGGAAGGTGCCGAGCCACATCGCGCCGCCCGACAGGCCGAGCAGCGCCTCGACGCGCGCGCGCATCTCGGCCGCGGCCTTGTTCGTGAACGTGACCGCCAGTATCCCGTGTGGTGTCGCGCCCTCGGCCTGGATCAGCCAGGCGATGCGGTGGATCAGCACGCGCGTCTTGCCGCTGCCCGCGCCGGCGAGCACCAGCGTCGCGCCCAGCGGCGCGGTGACCGCGGCGCGCTGGGCGTCGTTCAGGGGGTTGAGGATCGGCGAGACGTCCATGGGAGCCGCAAATTCTACCCCGGCGCCGCGCCCGCCGGGCGGCTACCGAAACCGCCGCACGATGAGACGATTACCAGCTGTTGCGCAGCTCGCGCAGGGCCAGGAACACCTCGCGCGGCGTCGGCCGGGCCGGGAGCGAGGAAACCCGCTGGCGGAGCGTCTCGATGAGGCCCGGTTCGCCCAGGCGGAAGAAACTGTTGACCGTGAACTCCTGCGCCAGCGTCAGCACCGGGCGCTGTTCGGGCGGCACGTTCTCCGAGCGCGCCAGCCAGTCGGCCGCCGCCTGGTTGCCGGCCTCGACGTGGCGCGTGAAGCGCAGGTTGTTCTGCAGGTAATCGTGGCCGGGATAGATGCGCGTGCTCGGCGGAAGCCGTGCCAGATGCAGCGCGCAGGTCTCGAACAGCCGCTCCGGATCGCCCCCGCCGCGGCAGTTGCCCACGCCGGCATTGAACAGCGTGTCGCCCGAGAACAGCGCTGATCCCTCGGCGTGCGCCAGCAGGCACACGTGCGCCAGGGTGTGGCCGGGCGTGTCGAGGCACTCGAGCTCGGCGCTCCTGCCCACGCGGATCACGTCGCCCGCGACGAGCCCCTGGTCGACGCCGCCGATCATCGAGGCGGCGCGCGCATGCGCCAGCACGCGCGCACCGGTCGCCTTGACCAGCTCGGCGTTGCCGGCGGTGTGGTCCTTGTGCTCGTGCGTGTTGACGATCTGGCGGATCTTCCAGCCACGATCGTCCGCCACTTTCAAACACGCTTGCCAGTCGAGCGGATCAACGACGAGCGCCTCGCCGGTTTCACCGCACGCGATGACGTAGTGGTAGTTGCGCAGCTCGTTGGCGGCCCAGATGCGTTCGACGATCATGGCCCGCTAGGGTACGTCATAATGATGCGCATGCAACAGGCTGGCGTCCCCGACCCCGAGCTCGATGCCTTCTATCGCCGCACGCGCTACGTGGTCGATCTGCCGGAGGGTCCGCTGGTGCTGCATGTCGACGTGCCGAGCCCCGGCTTGCTCGCGGTACACAGGCAGTTCAACGTGAGTTGTTCGTCGTTCATGACCGGCTGGAACCCGCGCAGCGTGCCGCAGACGGCCGAGAGGAACGCCGCTGCGCACGAACGGCTGTGCGCGCGCATCAGTGCGCTCGGCCTGCTCTATCTCGCTGGCAGGGGCCACGACCCGGCGGCGGAATGGGTCGCCGAAGAGAGCCTGCTGGTGCCGGGCCTGGGATTGGCCGCGGCCCGCAGGATTGCCGCCGAGCTGGACCAGCACGCCATCGTGCACGCGGCGGCCGACGCGACGCCGCGCCTCGTCTGGATCGCCGCTTGAGCCCGCGGGCCTGGATCGCCTTCGCCGCGCTCGGCGTGATCTGGGGCGTGCCCTATTTCTTCATCAAGCTGGCGGTGCAGGAGCTCTCGCCCTGGGTCGTCGCGTGGGGCCGCATCACGCTCGCGGCGCTGGTGATGCTGCCGCTCGCCTGGCGGCGCGGTGCGCTGCACGCGCTTGGCGCGCACAAGGGGCCGATCATCGCCTTCGGGCTGATCGAGTTCGCGATCCCGTTCTCGGCCATCTCGATCGGCGAGCGCTGGATCGACTCCTCGGTCACCGGCATCCTGATCGCCTCGGTGCCGCTGACCGTGCGCGTGATCTCGCGTTTCTTCGGGCTGCACGAGCCGCTCGGGGCCTGGCGGCTGGCGGGCCTCGTGCTCGGCTTCCTCGGCGTCGTCTCGTTGCTCGGTTTCGGCAGCATCGAAGGCCCGCTGGGCTGGGCGGGCGCGGGCTGCATGCTGCTCGCCGCGGTCTGCTACGCGGTCGGTCCGCTGATCATCCGCCGCCACCTCGGCTCGCTCGACTCCTTCGGGCCGATCGCCGCGAGCCTCGCGGTCTCGAGCCTCGCGCTGCTGCTGCCGGCGCTGCTCACGTTCCCGGCGCGCCCGCCCACGCCGCTCGCGCTGGCTTCGATCGCGATCCTCGGGCTCGCCTGCACCGCGGTGGCGATGCTGCTGATGTTCTACCTCGTGAAGCACGCCGGCCCGGCGCGCGCCTCGGTGATCACCTACATCAATCCGGCGGTCGCAGCGCTCCTGGGCGTGCTGGTGCTCGGCGAGCACCTCGGCCTCGGCGGCTATCTCGCCTTCGCGCTGATCCTCGCCGGTTCCTGGCTCGCAACGCGCGCGCGCAGCTGAGCGCGCGGTACGCTGCCGCTCAGCCGATCCGCAGGTAGTGATCGACGAGCAGCGCGAGGAACAGCCACATCAGGTAGCTGATCGAGAAACGGAACACGCGCATCGGCAGGTCCTCGCGCCGCGTCAGCTTGAGCCGCGCGGCATGCACCAGGAAGCGCGTGTTCAGCACCAGCGCCGCGGCCAGGTAGATCAGGCCGCTCATCGCGGTGACATAGGGCAGCAGCGTGACCAGCGACAGGATCACCGTGTACAGCAGCACGTGCAGGCGCGTGAATTCGACGCCGTGCGTCACCGGCAGCATCGGGATGCCGGTCTTGGCGTAGTCGCTGCGGCGTGCGATCGCCAGCGCCCAGAAATGCGGCGGCGTCCACGCGAAGATGATGAGGAACAGCAGCAGCGCGTGCGGATCGATCGTGTTCGTCACCGCCGCCCAGCCGAGCACCGGCGGCGCGGCGCCCGCGGCGCCGCCGATGACGATGTTCTGCGGCGTCGCGCGTTTCAGCCACACCGTGTACAGCACCGCGTAGCCGATCAGCGAGCAGAAAGTCAGCACCGCCGTCAGCGTGTTGACGAGCAGCGCCAGCACCAGCATCGAGGCGATGCCGAGCACGGTGGCGAAGACGATCGCCTGGGCGTGGTTGAGCGCGCCGGTCGGGAGCGGGCGGCCGCGGGTGCGCGCCATGTACGCATCGATGCGCCGGTCGAGCACGTGGTTGAAGGCCGCGGCGGATCCGGCTGCCAGCGCGATCCCCAGGTTGCCGTACAGCAGCGCCCCGGGAGGCGGCAGGCCCGGGGTCGCGAGCAGGGTGCCGACGACGGCCGTCAGCACGATCAGCGCGACTACGCGCGGCTTGGTCAGCTCGAAGTAGTCGTGCCAGGGCGCGCGCTGCGCGCGGGCCGTGCGCCGGGCACTGGGCGCCGCGGCCTGGGTGCCGCCGGGCACGGCATCCGCCGGCGCGTTCACGAGGCCTTCCATGCCGGACGGAGCGAGCGGTTCAGCGCCACGACCGCCAGCAGCAGCAGCGCCGCGCCGGCGTTGTGCGCGGTCGCGAGCCACAGCGGGAAGGCGCTCTTGACCAGCGTGACGCCGATGGCGAGCTGCAGCCCGAGCGCCGCCAGCACCGCGAGCGCCGCCCGGCGCGCGAACGGATCGCTCCGTGAGCGCAGCACGCGCGCCGCCGCCAGCACCAGCATCAGCGTCGCGAACAGCGCCCCCAGCCGGTGCGCGAAATGGATGCCCACGTTGCCCTGGAAGCCGGGCCACCATTGGTCCTGGCACTTCGGGAAATCGGGGCAGCCGGTCGCGGCGTAGTGGCTGCTGGTCCAGCCGCCGAGCGCGAGCTGCAGACCGAGGGTGAGCAGGCCGAGCAGGGCGATGCGCCGCGTCAGCGTGAGGCTCGATCCGAGGAAGGCGGTGCTGCCCCGCCACGCACTCGCCTGCCGCCGCCCGAGCGTCAGCACCAGCCACCACAAGACCGACAATGTGGTCAGTCCGAGCAATAGGTGCGCGGTGACGATGGCCGGATGCAATCGTTCGGTGACCGTCAGCATGCCCAGCATTCCCTGCACGATGACCAGCCCGACGAGCGTCGCCGCGTAGGGCAGCGAGACGATCCTGAGCGTACGGGTTTGTATCGCTAATGCAGCAATTAATATTATCAATACACCTAATGTTCCGGCAGCGTAACGATGAACCATCTCCTTCCAGGCCTTGCCGGCATCGACGGTGGCGCCATCCAGCATCCCGCCCGAGGACTGCGCGGCGGCGATCGCGCCCGCGGGCGTCACGTGCCCGTAGCAGCCGGGCCAGTCCGGGCACCCGAGGCCCGCATCCGAACCGCGCACGTAGGCGCCGAGCACGACGACCACCAGGCACAGCAGGAATGCGCTGATCGCAAGCGGGCGGATGAGCGTGGCGCGGGGCATCGTGGGCGGTGGGTCGTGTCAGCCGATGTGGGACAGTTCGAGCAGCTTCTTCAGGTCTTCGCGCAGGCCTTTCGGGTCCTGCCGCACATCGTAGCGCATCATCAGATTGCCCAAGGGATCGACGACGTAGATGGTGTTCTCGCGCGGGCCGGGCAGGGCCTGCAGCAACGGGGCGGCCACCGCGCCGCTGGCGTCGAGCGCGATCAGCCCGGCGTGCTCCCGCTGCAGGTAGCCCACGTCGCAGCAGCCCGGTCCGGCCAGCAGCACGCGCTGCACCCGGGAGCGCAGCTGCGCCAGCGACAGCCAGGTCTGGCGCGCGTAGATGAGCGTGCCGCGGCAGGGTACGTCGCAGCCGCCCTCGCCCGTGCCGGTGACCAGCAGCGTCCACTTGCCCCGGAACACCGAGGCCGGGCCGTCCGGACCGCGCGCCGGCGGCACCGCGGCCAGCGGCAGCGCCGGCTCGGGCAGCGTGACCGGGGGGATCAGCGTGCCGTGGTTCGTGTGCTGCACGGGGCGCCAGCTCGAGCCGTAGTACAGCCAGAACGCGGCCCCGAGCGGAGCGAGGAACAGCAGCACCAGCAGCAGCACCGGGCGTCGATTGACGGCGGCGGATGGGGTCGTTTCGGTCATGGGGGTCGGCGCTCGAGGTTCATGAAGACATACAGGAACAGCGTCAGTGCGGCGAAGCCCCACCACTGCAGCGCATAGGCCAGGTGGCGGGCCGGGCCGAAGCCGCTGGCGCCGGGATGCCAGTCGCGGCGGTAGCCCAGCGGTTCGCCCGCGGCGAGCAGCAATTCGCGTGCTTCGATCGGCCGGCCCAGCGCTGCGCCCAGCTGCGCGGCGGTCGGAAAACTGCAGCGCTTGGGCCAGCCCGGGCCGTCATCGGGTGGCACGCGGCCCATCCGCAGGGCGGTCACCGGCAGCTCGTCCAGTCGGCCGGTGATCTCGAGCGGTGGCAACGCGCGCGCGCCGGCCGCCGGCGCCGGTGGCGGGGCGAGGCTGACATCCGGCAGCGGGTCGCGGCGCCCGTTCGCGAGCGGCAGCCAGCCGCGGTTCACGAGCAGGGTGCGGCCGTCCTCGAGTTCGAACGGCGTCAGCACCTCGTAGCCGGCCGCGCCGTCGCGGGAGATGTTGTCGAGCAGGAACTGGTGGCCGCCATCGTAACGGCCGCGCAGGCGCAGCAGCGTATAGCGCGGCAGCCCTGCCAGCGGGCGCGTGCCGGGCTCGATCGGCGACGCCGCCGCGCCCGCCGCGAACAGCGCCTCGAGCGCCCGCTTTTCGGCGGCCCGGTGCCATTGCCAGCGCCCGAGCTGCCCGAACAGCAGCACGCCGGCCAGCGCCAATGCCGTCATGCCGATGCCGGCGCGGAATTTCCGATGGCCCAGGGTCACTCGCAGCAACTGCGCAGGCTCCGGCTTCAACAGGGGGCGGGCATTGTGAGGCCTTGGCGGGCGCGGCGTACAGGCGGTGCGCCTATAATCGCGGCCTCCGGGGCAAGCCTGCGCCGGATTCGCCGCGATGGAGTGCCCAGGGCATGGAGTGGATCAGGCTGGCCGTGATCGTCGTGCTGGTGGCCATCATCGTGAGCCTGGGCGTCGCGCTCTATCACCTGGCGACCGACCGCGGCGAATCGAAGAAGCTCGTGCATTCGCTGACGGTGCGCGTCGTGCTGTCGGTGCTGCTGTTCCTGCTGCTGATAGCGGCCTGGCGGTTCGGCCTGATCCGCCCGCACGGCCTGCGTCCTTAAGTTGGTGCGGCCGCAATCGATCGGCCTGGCCTGCGCGCTGCTCGGCGCGGTCGGCTTTTCGTTCAAGGCGGTGTTCGTCAAGGCCGCGTACCGCTACGGCGTCGATCCGGAGACGCTGCTGGCGCTGCGCATGCTGTACTCGCTCCCGCTGTTCCTGCTGATGGGCTACGTGGCCGCGCGCCGCGCCGCCACGCCGATCAGCCCTCGGGACTGGCGTGCGCTGCTGCTGCTCGGCCTGCTCGGCTACTACGGCTCGAGCTACCTCGACTTCCTGGGCCTGCGGCACATCTCGGCGGCGCTCGAGCGGCTGATCCTGTTCACGTATCCGACCATCGTCGTGCTGTACGCCGCGTGGCATGCGCGGCGCGCGCCGGGCCGCGCGACCTGGAGCGCGCTGCTGCTGTGCTATGCGGGCGTGGCGCTCGTGGTCACGCACGACGCGCGCTCGGGCAGCGGCAACGTGGCGCTCGGCGGCGCGCTCGTGTTCGCGAGCGCGGTCTGCTACGCGACCTACCTGCTGCGCGCCGGCCCGGTGCTCGCGCGCATCGGCTCGGCGCGCGTCGCGGCCTGGGCCACCGTGATCGCCTGCGTCGCCTCGCTCCTGCAGTTCGCCGCCCTGCGCCCGCCCGGCATGCTGGTGGCGCAACCCTGGCCGGTGCAGGCCTTGAGCGCCGCGATGGCGGTGTTCTCGACGGTGCTGCCGATCTGGCTCGTGTCCGAGGCGATCCGCCGGCTCGGCGCCTCGACCACCGCGATGATCGGCTCGCTCGGTCCGCCGATCACGATGCTGATGGCCTGGTTGCTGCTCGGCGAACGGCTCGGCCTGCTGCAGCTGCTGGGCGCCGCGCTGGTGATCGCGGGCGTGCGGCGCGTGGCGGCGGAGGAACCCGTGATTCCGGCCGCGCCCGCGACTGAGCTCGCGCGCACATGAACGGCCCCGACCGGCAGACCGCATCGCTCCTCGCCGCGCTGGCGCTGCTGTGGTGCGTCGGCCTGTTCGGCCGCGTCTACTGGACGCCGGACGAGCCGCGCGAAGCGGCGCTGTCCGCATCGGTCAGCACCCAGGCGCTGCCGCTGCCACGGCTCGACGGCGCACCGTTCGCCGAGAAGCCGCCGCTGACCTACTGGCTCGCCGGCGCCGCGATGCGCGTGTTCGGCGCGCAGCCGGCGGCGGCGCGCGCTCCGCAGCTCGGCTACGCGCTGCTCGCATTCATCGCCGTGCTGGCGCTGCTGCGCCGCGCGCTCGGCAACGGCGCGGACGCCGGCGCCGCGGCCTGGTGCGGGGCCGCGCTGTTCGCGACCATGGCGCTCGTCTACCAGGTGCAGGTCTGGCTCGATACCGACGCGCTGCTGCTTGCCGGCGTGTGCGTCGCGCTGGCCGGCATGTACCACGCGCTCGGCGCCGACGGCGACGCGCCCGAAGCGCGCCGCGCGCGCTGGCTCGGCTACCTCGCCATGCACGCCGGACTGACGCTGGCGTTCTTCGCGAAGAATTTCGCCGCCTGGCTGGTGCCGGTGCTGGCTTTCCTGTGCTTCATCGCCTGGGAGCGGCGCTGGCGCGAGCTGTGGCGCGCCGAATTGTGGACCTGCGCGCTCTTGCCGGCGGCCGCCATCGCGCTGTGGGTCAGTGCGGTCGCGGCGCTGCCCGACGGCGTGCACCTGCTGCGCATCCTGTTCTGGAACAACCTCACCGGCCGGGCGCTGCCGATCGCGATGGAAGCACGATACGACTACGCCAGCGGCCACCGCAATTCACCGGGCCGCTACCTGTTCGAGTTGCCGCTGTACCTGCTGCCCTGGACGGTGGTCGCCGCCTACGCGCTCGAAGCCGCCTGGCGCGGCGCGCGCGGCGCCGGTGGCGCGCGCCGCGCGGCCTGGCGCTTTGCGGCGTGCGCGGCGCTTCCCGGCCTGCTGGTGCTGTCCCTGGCGACGACCGCGCGCAGCATCTACGCCGCGCCCTGCCTGGTTGGCTTCGCGATGCTGATGGCGCTGGCGATCGATCGCCTCGCCGTCGACGCCGCCGCGATGCGCCGCGTGCTCATCGGCACCGCGGTGCTGCTGCTGCTGCTGTCACTCGCGGTGCTGGCATTGAACGCCGCGCTCCAATGGTCGGCGCTGCGCGCGCCCTGGCCGCTGTACCTGCTGGGTTCATGCACGGCCGCCGCGATCGCCGCGTGGTGCGGCGGCCTGTGCCTCGCCCCCGCCGCGCCGCGCGCGCCGCGCGCGCCGCGCGTACCGGCAACCGCACGCGTGCAGCAGTTCGCGATCGCCTGGTGCCTGCTGCTCTCGCTCGGGCTGCTGTGCGCGGGGCGCGCCGTGAACCGCGCGCAGGACCTGGACGCGCTGGCCCGCCGCATCGCCTTCAGCGCCGGCGCGGGCCCGGTGCTGCTGTGGAACCCGGATGAGACGACGCGCGCCTGGGCGCAGCTGTATCTTCCCGCCGGCAGCTGGCGCAGCCTCGAATCCGCGGGCACCGGCGGCGGCGCCGTGGCGGAGTTGCCCGCGGTGCCGGCCAACGGGCTCGTCGTCAGCCTCGCGCCCGGCCGCTGGTCGCGCGAACAATGGCTGGCCTACCTGCGCGGCGAACGCGCGCTGTCGGTGAGCGGCGCGGACGAACCGATCCTGAGCGCGGCCGGGTTTTCCGCGATCGGGCGCGTCGAGCGTCCGGGCGGCCGGGGCTATTTCCTGTGGCGGCAAACCGCGGCCGCCACGCACGATTCGGGAGCGATGCCATGACCACATCCGGTTGCCTTCCCCGCACTTCGGCTCGCGTGGCGCTCGTCCTGCTGGGTGGAGCGATCGCCGCCGCGGCGCGCGGCGCGCCGGCTGCGGAACCGCGCGTCGATGCCGCGCGGCTGCAGGCGACGCTCGAACAATTGAGCACCTACGGCCGCCCGGCCGGCGGGAGCTTCGCCGACGGCGTCAGCCGCGTGGCCTACTCCGATGCGGATGTCGCCGGCCGCGCCTACGCCATGGAGCAGATGCGCGCGGCGGGCCTCGATCCGCACGTCGATGCAGCCGGCAACATCACCGCCACGCGGCCGGGGAGCAATGCCTCGCTCAAGCCCATCATCATCGGATCGCACATCGACTCGGTGCCGCGCGGCGGCAACTTCGACGGCCAGGTTGGATCGATGTCGGCGATCGAGGTGGTGCGCACGCTGAATGATCGGCACATCGTCACGCGGCATCCGGTCGAGGTCACGCTCTGGTCGAACGAAGAGGGCGGACCGATCGGCAGCAGCGCGCTGGTCGGCACGATCCCGGCGGAGATACTCGACCGGCCCTTCAATGGCGTGCGCATGCGCGATGGCTTGCGGAAGATCGGCGGCGACCCGGACCACATCGACCGGGCGCGGCGCGCGCCGAAGTCATTCCACTGCTACATCGAACTGCACATCGAGCAGGGCGCGACGCTGGACAAGGCCAATATTCCGATCGGCGTCGTCGACGGCATCGTCAGCATCGACGAGTACGACGTCGAGGTGCACGGCTTCGCGAACCACGCCGGCACGACGCCGATGGACCAGCGCCGCGATGCGCTGCTGGCGGCCGCCCGGATCGTCGAGGCGGTGCGCGAGATCACGACGCGCGCGCCCGGCCGCCAGGTGGGCACGGTGGGCCGATTCGAGGTGTTGCCGAATGCGCCGAACGTGATTCCCGGCCTCGTGAAACTCAGCGTCGAGTTCCGCGACCTGTCGGATGCGAAGATCGCCGCGCTCGGCGCCGAGACCGAGGCGCGGTTGCAGCAGATCGCGGCCGACACCGGCACGCAGATCACCATGACGCGCGCGCTGCATGACGTGCCGGCGCTGGCCGACCCGCGCATCCAGCGCGAGATCGAGGCCGCCGCGAAATCGCTCGGACTGGCGACGATGCACCTGCCGAGCGGCGCCGGCCACGACGCGCAGAACCTGGCGCAGCTCGGGCCGATGGCGATGATCTTCATCCCCAGCATCGGCGGCATCAGCCATTCGCCGAAGGAACTGTCGCGCTGGTCCGATGTCGGCAACGGCGCCGACGTGCTGCTGCGCACCGTGCTGCGCGTCGACCGCGACGAGCTGTAGCGCGCTCAGGGCAATCCGAGCTGGCGCGAGAAGTAGGTGTACTCGCGCGCATTCGTCGAGGCCGATTCATCGAGTGTCGCGCCGGCCGAGTGGCCGCCTTCGAGCACTTCGTAGAACAGGTACGGCAGTCCCATCGCCGACATCTTCGCGGCGAACTTGCGCGCGTGCTGCGGGCCGACGCGGTCGTCCTTGCTGGTGCTCCAGATCAGTGGCAGCGGGTAGTGCACGCCGGCGCGCAGGTTGTGGTACGGCGAGATCGAGGCGAGGAAGGCGCGCTCCTCCGGCACCTTGACGCTGCCGTATTCGCCCACCCACGAGCTGCCGGCGTCGATCTGCTCGTAGCGCAGCATGTCGAGCAGCGGCACCTCGATGTCGACGGCGTTCCACAGCTCGGGGTGCTGGTTGAACTCCACGCCCATCAGCAAGCCGCCGTTCGATCCGCCGCGGATGCCGAGGTGCGCGGGCGAGGTGTACTTGCGGGCGATCAGGTCTTCGCCGACAGCGGCGAAATCGTCATAGATGCGCTGGCGGTGCGTCTTCAGGCCCGCCTCGTGCCAGGCCGGGCCGAACTCCCCGCCGCCGCGGATGTTGGCGAGCGCGTAGGCACCGCCGCGCTCGAGCCACAGCTTGCCGAGCGTGGCGGAGTAATAGGGCGTCTGCGAGACCTGGAAACCGCCGTAGGCTTCGAGGATCAGCGGCGTGCTGCCGTCGAGCGGCATGTCCTTCGCGCGCACGACGAAATAGGGCACCCGCGTGCCATCCTTCGATGTGGCCTCGAGCTGCTCGACGACCAGGCGCGAGGCATCGAAGCGCGGCGGCAGCGCGCGCACCAGCTGCGCCGCGCCGCTGTCGAGGTCGAACAGCCACAGGCTCGCCGGCGTCAGGAATCCGGTGACCTCGATGAACGCGCGATTGCTGTGCAGGTCAGCGTCGACAATTTCGATGCTGGCGTTGTCCGGCAGGGGCAGCGCGCGCCGTGACCAGCCGCCGTCTTTCACCGGCGTATAGACCAGCACGCGGCCGCGCACGTTGTCGAGCTCCGTGACGACGAGCTTGTCACGCGTGACGCGCGCGGCGGTGAAGGCGTGCCGCGGTTCGGGCGTGTAGACCAGCGTGGGCCTGGGCTTGCCGGGTGCGGCGCGCGCCTGCGCCATGTCGATCGCGACGACCGAGCCGGAGGCGAACACCTTGCCCTTGCCGGCGCGCCAGTCCTCGCGCAGCTCGACGACCAGGCGGTTCGCGACGAGGCCAACGATGCCGCTCTTGCGCGGCAGCGCGAGCGGCACAGTCCCGCTCTTTTCGAGCAGCGCGTAGTCGGTCTCGAAAAAGGTGCGGTAGCGCACGATGATCACCGCAGTGTTGCCGTCGCCGTCGCGCAAGGCCGCAGGGCCGACGCCGACGTCGGTCGGGTCGCCGCGAAACACTTCCGTGGCCGCCGCGAGCGGCTGGCCGCGGCGCAGCCGCTTGACGACGAAGGGGTAGCCCGAACTCG
>DATKLZ010000107.1:0-12723 GCA_035542135.1 Steroidobacteraceae bacterium
CGTGCCGACCGGCGCACGCTGGTCAACCTGCGCGCCGGCTGGCGCCGGCAGCGCTGGACGGCCAGCCTGTGGGCGCGCAACCTGTTCAACGAGCGCTATGCCGTGGATGGGTTCTATTTTGGCGACGAGCCGCCGGATTTCCCGCCCAAGCTGTACCTGCAGAACGGCGACCCGCGGCAGGCCGGCATCACCGTGAGCTACGACCTTGGCGCTCATTAGCGGCTGGCTCGGCGCGCTGCGCAGCGATCCGCTGGCGGCGCTCGAGGGCGTCGGTGTGGTCACCGGCCTTGTGTACGTGCTGCTGATCCAGCGCCGCAATCGCTGGGGTTGGGTCGCAGGCGGAATCAGTTCGACCTGCTACGTCGTGATCGCCGCGCACGCGCGCCTGCCGATGCAGTCGGTGCTGCAGGCCTACTACGTGGTCATGGCCGTGTACGGCTGGATCAGCTGGACGCGCAACGCCTCGGAACAGGCCGGACGCATCTTCCGCTGGCCGCTGCGGCGGCACCTGCTGGCCGTCGCGATCATCCTGGTCGTGAGCGCGCTCAGCGCGCGGCTGCTGGCGGCTGAGACGCGCGCCGCCTGGCCGCTGCTCGACTCGGTGACGACCTGGACGAGCTTCCTCGCCACGTGGCTGGTGGCGCGCTCGGTGCTCGAGAACTGGTGCTACTGGATCGCGGCGGACCTGATCATGGTGTTCCTGTTCGTGCGGCAGGGCTACCTGCCCACGGCCGGATTGTTCGCCAGCTACATCGTCGTGGCCGTGTTCGGACTGCGCGGCTGGCTGCGCCGCTACCGCCAGCAACCGTCGTGAACGGTGCGGGCGCCACGCCACCGCCCGCGGCCCTGGCGTGCGTGCCGGGCCTGGAATCGGGCGCCGCGCCGCTGCGCGTCGAGCGCCTCGAGGGCGGCATCGTCAATGACAGCTGGCGCGTCGACACGGCCAGCGGGCGCTTCGTGCTGCGCGTCGCCGGGTCGGCGGCGCAACGGCCCGGCGTCGATCGGGCGCGCGAGCGGGAGATCCACGAGATCGCCGCGCGCGCCGGATTGGCGCCGCGCGTGCTGCTGTGGGACGACGTCGCCGGCGTGCAGGTGCGCGAGTTCATCGACGGGCGCGCCTGGGGCGAGCGCGACCTGCGGGAGGCCGCGCAGCTGCGCCGCCTCGGCGGCCGGCTCGCGACGCTGCACGCGCTGCCGCCGCCCGCGAACCTGGCGCCCTTCGACCCGGGCGAATGCGCGAACCAGTACCTGCGGCTGATCGAGGCGGGCGGCGCCCCGACGCAGACCGCCGCCGCGATCGCCGCCGACGTGCACGGCGCGGCTGACAGCGTGACCGCGCGCGGCGGGCGCCACGCCATCGTCCACGGAGACCTGGGATCCGCGAACCTCCTCGAAGGCGAGCGCCTGTGGCTGCTGGATTGGGAGTATGCGCAACTCGCCGACCCGGTCTACGATGCCGCCTGCCTGCTGGCCTACTGCCCGGCCGCGCGGCCGCAGGCGCCGGCGCTGCTGGAGGCCGCTGGCCTGGCCGCGGCGGCCGGGGACGGCACGCTCGAGCAGGCGATCCGCGTCTACGAAGGATTGACCTGGCTGTGGCACCGCGCGCGTGGCACTGGCGTCCGCGCGCCATGATCGGCACACTATCGCGCCCCGTTCACCCCCAAGTGGAGTGGTTCATGCCGACGTTGCGTGTCGTCAATCGTGATGGAGCCGAAATCGAGCTCAAGGCCCCGGATTCCGGCGTGCTGATGGAGCCGCTGCGTGACATGGACGACGGCGTCACGGCCATCTGCGGGGGCATGTGCTCCTGCGCGACCTGCCACGTGTACGTCGACGAGGCCTGGGTGCCGAAGCTGGCGCCGCCGATGTCGGACGAGACCGACATGATCCGCGACCTGGTCTCGTACCGTCCGGCGACCTCGCGGCTGTCCTGCCAGATTCCGCTCAGCCCGGCGCTCGAGGGGCTGCGCGTCACGATCGCGCCGGAAGAATAGGGCCGGCGGCATGCGTCCGCAGTGGATCACGTGGTTGCTGGTGCTGGCCGCGCTGCTCGCCGTCGTGCGCGTGTATTTCACCGTGCGGCGCCTGAGCCAGAACAGGACCGAGGACTGGGACGAGCGGTTGGTGAAGAACCTGCGCGCCCAGGGAGGCGATCCGTTCGCCGCGAGCGCCGTCGACTTCTTCTTCGACCTGCCGGACCAGGGCGCCTGCGAGCAGGTGGCGGCGGTGCTCGGCGCTCGCGGCTACAGCACCGATTTCCGCCGTGACGATCCGCGGCGTGGCGACCGTTACACGCTGCATGCGTTGAAGTCGATCCGCATCACCGTGCCCGAGATGCAATCGACGCGGCGCGATTTCACCGCGCTGGCCGTGCAGCACGGCGGTCGCTACGACGGCTGGGCCACCGCCGGCATCACGCGCGCGGCCTCCGGCCGCGACGACGCCGGCCGCGGCAGGCGCCGCTAGCGCACCGCCATCGCGCCCCGGCGGGGGCTCAGCCGCGCCTCTCGGTCTGCCGGCGCACGGCCTCCGCGGCCGCCTGCACCGCCGCGGCATCACCGAGGTAGCGGCTGGCGAGCGGCTTGAGCTGCGCGTCCAGCTCGTACAGCAACGGAATGCCGGTCGGGATGTTCAGCTCGACGATCGCGCTCTCCGACATCTCGTCGAGCATCTTGACCAGCGCGCGCAGGCTGTTGCCGTGCGCGACGATCATCACGTCGCGCCCGGCGCGCAGCTCCGGCGCGATGCGTTGTTCCCAGCAGGGCAGCACGCGCGCCAGCGTATCCTTCAGCGACTCGGTCGCCGGCAGCATCTGCGGCGGCACGCCGGCATAGCGGCGGTCGAAGCGCGGATGACGCGGGTCATCGGGGTCCAGCGCCGGCGGCGGCGTGTCGTAGCTGCGCCGCCAGATCTGCACCTGCGCCGCGCCGTACTGCGCGACCGTTTGCGCCTTGTCGAGCCCCTGCAGCGCGCCGTAGTGGCGCTCGTTGAGGCGCCAGTCGCGCTGCACGGTGAGCCACAGCAGGTCGAGCTCCTCGAGGATCAGCCATTCGGTGCGGATCGCGCGCTTGAGCACCGAGGTGAACACCACCTGCGGCACGAGGCCGGCGCGGGCGATCTCGCGGCCGGCCTGGCGCGCTTCCTCGATGCCCTGCGCCGACAGGTCGACATCGGTCCAGCCGGTGAACAGGTTCTCCAGGTTCCACGTGCTCTGGCCGTGGCGTACGAGCAGCAATTTGCCGGGCACGGATGCTCCTGTGGCGGTGTGGGGTTACTGGGCGAGGTTGCGCAGCGCCTCGGCGCCCGCCATCAATGCCGCGAGGTCGGGTGCGGCGCTGACCCGCAATTCCCGCAGCGTCGCCAGCCATTGCTGGCCCGGCGCGCCGAGGCGCTCGATCCAGCGCGCGCGTGCGGCGCCGTCACCGGCGCGCTCGCGCAACGCCCGGCGCGCGAGTTCGCGCTGGCCGTCGAGGCAGGCGGTGTAGAGCCGCTCGCGGGCCACCGCCTGCCAGCTGCCCGTGGTGCGCAGCAGGCGGATCGCCTCGGCGAGCCAGTCGATGCCCAGGGCCGCCGCAGTCTGGAAGTATTGCGCGGCGACCGCCGGCAGCGGGCGGCGCAGCTCGCTCGCGATCAAGGCGAGGTCGGGCGTCGCGCGCAGCGCCATCAGTGCGGCCAGGCGGCCGGCCAGTGGCGCCGGCAGGCCGGCGCGCAGCTGCTGCTCGCGCACCTCGTCGTAGCGCGCCCGCGCGATGCCGGGCAGCGCTGCGGGCAGGAGCCGCTCCATCTCCACGAACGCCGGCGCCAGCCGCGCGACCTCCGCGCCGATGTCGATCGGCCGGCCGTCGGTGCGCGCCAGCAGCAGCCGGCGCGTGAGCTGCTCGACGTAGTCGCGCGTCGCCAGCAGCGCCTCGTACTGCGCCTCGGCCGGCGCGCGGTTGTCGAGCGCCTCGATCTCGAGCCACAGGCCGCGCAACCCGGCGCTGTCGCGCGCCACGGTGTAGGCGCGCGCGACCGCCGCCGTGTCGGCGCCGGTCTGCGAAGCCATGCGCGTCACGAACCCCGGGTCCATGCGGTTGAGGATGCTGTTGGTGGTCGCGGTCGCGATCAGTTCGTTGCGCAGCCGGTGGTGCCCGATGCGCCGCGCGAACCGCCGGCGCCAGCGGTGCGGAAAGTAGCGTTCCAGCTCGCCTGCCAGGTACGGATCGGCGGCGATGCCCGCTTCGGTGAGCGCGTGGTTGAGCGCGATCTTGCCGTAGGCGAGCAGCACGGCGAGCTCGGGGCGGGTCAGGCCGCGGCCGCGCACCATGCGCTCCTCGATCTCGGTGTCGTTCGGGAGGAATTCGAGCGCGCGGTTGAGCTCGCCCTCGCGCTCGAGCAGGCGCAGCAGCTGCTGGTGATCGCCGAGGTCCGCGGCGCTGCGCCGCTCGAGCAGGCTGATCGCCTGGCTCTGCAGGTAGTTGTTGCGCAGCACCTGCTCGGCGACCTCATCGGTGACGCTGGCCAGCAGCGCGCGGCGCCGCGCGCCCGTGGGCGCCGGGCCGCCGAGCTTGCCCGCGAGCATGATCTTGAGGTTGACCTCGATGTCCGAGGTGTTCACGCCGGCCGAGTTGTCGACGAAATCGGTGTTGATGCGGCCGCCGGCCAGCGCGTATTCGATGCGCCCGCGCTGCGAGCAGCCGAGGTTGCCGCCTTCACCGAGCACGCGCGCGCGCAGCTCCGCGCCGTTGATGCGCACGGCGTCGTTGGCGCGATCGCCGATCTCGCCGTGGCTCTCGTCGCCCGCCTTGACGTAGGTGCCGATGCCGCCGTTCCACAGCAGGTCGACGCGCAGCTTGAGGATCGCCCGCACGACCTCCTGCGGCGTGGCGCGCTCGTGTTCCAGCCCGAGCAGCGCGCGCGCCGGCGCGCTCAAGGCGAGGCTCTTCTGCGAGCGCTCGAGCACCTGCCCGCCGGCCGACAGGCAGCCGCGGTCGTAGTCGTTCCAGCTCGAGCGCGGCAGCCTGAACAGGCGCGCGCGCTCGCGGAAGGCGCGGCGCGCGTCCGGGTCCGGGTCGATGAAGATGTGGCGGTGATCGAAGGCGGCCAGCAGCCGGATGTGCGGCGAGAGCAGCATGCCGTTGCCGAACACGTCGCCCGACATGTCGCCGATGCCCGCGACCGTGAACGGCTGGCGCATGATGTCGACGCCGAGTTCGCGGAAATGCCGCTTGACGCATTCCCAGGCGCCGCGTGCCGTGATGCCCATCTTCTTGTGGTCGTAGCCCGCCGAGCCCCCGGAGGCGAAGGCATCGCCGAGCCAGAAACCGTACTCGGCCGAGATCGCGTTGGCGACATCCGAATAGCTCGCCGTGCCCTTGTCGGCCGCGACCACCAGGTACGGATCGTCGCCGTCGCGCCGGCGCACGCGCGCGGGCGGCTGCACCGCGCCGTCGACGATGTTGTCGGTGACCTCGAGCAGGCAGCGGATGTAGGCCTGGTAGCAGCCCAGCACGACGCGCGCGCGCTCCTCGGGCGCCGCGCCGGCACGGAGCCGCCGCGCGACGAAGCCGCCCTTGGCGCCGACCGGCACGATCAGCGTGTTCTTGACGTGCTGCGCCTTCATCAGGCCGAGCACCTCGGTGCGGAAGTCCTCGGGACGCTCGGACCAGCGGATGCCGCCGCGCGCGATCAGGCCGCGGCGCATGTGCACGCCCTCGACGTGCGTGCCGTGCACGAAGATCTCGAAATCGGGGCGCGGTTCGGGCAAGCCCGGAATCGCGCGTGGCTGCAGCTTGAAGGCCAGCGGATGCCGTTTCTCCCCGCTGCGGAAATAATTGGTGCGCAGCGTGGCCAGCACCACGGCCAGGAAGCTGCGCAGGATGCGATCGTCGTCCGGGTTGCGCACCTCGCTGATCGCGTGCCGCAGCCGCCGCTCGATCGCCACCGCCTCGCGCTGCGCGCGCCGTTCGTTCATGTCCGGGTCGAGCCGCCGCTCGAACAACCGCCACAGGTCGAGCGCGATGTGCGGATGCGCGTGCAGCACGCGTTCCATGTAGGCCTGGCTGAAGGGCAGGCCGGTCTGCAGCAGGTAACGGCAGCAGGCGCGCAGCACGCGCGTCTGCGACACGGTCAGGCCGGCGCTGACGATCAGGCGATGGAAGCCGTCGCTGTCGAGTTCGCCCGCCAGCACGGCCGTGTAGGCGATGTTCAGCTGGGCCTCGAGCGTGGCGCTGTCGGCGGCGTGGAGCCCCGGCGCCTCGAGCTCGAAATCCTGGATCCAGGCCGAGGCCGCGCCGTGGTGGCGCAGCTCGTACGGGCGCTCGGCGATCACGCGCAGGCCGAAGCTCTCGAGGATCGGCAGCGCCTCGGAGATCGGCAGCGGTTCGCCATGGCGCAGCAGCCGCAGGTGCGCGCGCGCTGGTGCGGCCCCGGCGTGCAGGCGCAGGCGCAGGCAGCCCGCGCCCGAGGCCGCCGGCCCCTCCAGATCGGCGATGTCCTGCACGGCCTGCGCAGGCGTGACATCCTGCTGGTAGGCGGCCGGGAACGCGCTGCTGTAGCGCCGGTCGAGCGCCGCGGCGGTCGCCTCGTCGTGCCGCTCCCGCAGCGTCTCGTGCACGCGCTCACGCCACGTGACCAGCGCCGCATCGAGTTCGCGCTCGAGCGCGCGGCGCCGCACCCGCACCTCGGCGCCGCCCGTGACCCGCACCGTCACGTGCAGCTGCGCGAGCGGGCCGTCGCCGACCGCGAGCGAGGAATCGAGCTGCCCGCCGCCGAGCGCGCGCTTGAGCACCGCCTCGATGCGCCGGATGCCGCCGTTGTCGAGCCGCTCGCGCCCGAGGAACACCAGGCAGGACCAGAAATGCCGCAGCTTGTCGCGCCGCATGACCAGGCACACGCCGCGGGCGCGCTCGTGCAGCGCCAGCACCGCGCGCGCGCAGCTGCGCAGGTCGGCGGCCGAGGCCTGGAACAGTTCGTCGCGCGGCAGGTTCTCGAGGATGCTGACCAGGCGCTTGCCGTCGTGGCTCGAGGGGCGGAACGGGAACGAGTCGATCACGCGCGCGACCTTCAGGCGCAGCAACGGCACGGTGCGCGGATCGGCGTGGTAGGTGTTCGAGGTCCACAGGCCGCGGAACTGCGCCTCGCCGCGCAGCCGTCCGCGCGCGTCGTATTCCTTCACCGCGACGACATCGAGGTAGCCGGCCCGGTGCACGGTGGAGCGGTGGTTCGCCTTCGTGACGACCAGCAGTTCGTGCGCCGCCTGCAGCGGCGCCGGGGGCGATGGCGGCATGTTGCGCACGATGCCGAGCCCGCTGCCCGCGATCGGCACCAGCCGCGCGCCGCCCGGGCCGCGCTTCAGGCGGCTGCGGCGGAAGCCGAGGAAGGTGAAATGGTTGTCTTCCATGTACGCGAGCAGCGCCTCGCTCTCGCGCACCACGGCCGGCGGGAACGGCGGCGAGCGCTCGCGCAACTGCTCGCACAGGTCGCGCGCCGCCTGGCGCATCGCCGCCCAATCGCTGCAGGCATGCCGCACGTCGGCGAGCGCGGCGCGCAGGCGTTCCTGCAGCGCGGCGGCCTCCTGCTCGGTCGCGATGCGGTCGATGCGCAGGTACTGCCACGATTCGCTGACCGGCACGTGCGCGCCGCGCCGTTCACCGAAGCCGAGCAGCCGGCCGCCGGCGCCGCGCACCGCGTTGAGGATCGGATGCGCGATCAGCTGGATGTTGTGCCCGCTCTCGCTCAGCGCCAGGCCGAGCGTATCGACCAGGAACGGCATGTCGTCGGTGACCAGCTCGACGACCGAATAGCTGTGGCCGCGGCCGGATGGATGCGGCGGGCTGCTGACGCGCACCAGCGTCTGCTGCGGCGCGCGCCGCGCGCCGAACTGCAGCTGCGCCTCGGCGGCGGCGCGCAGCGTGGGGGCACCGGCGGCGCGCCAGTCGCCGGGCGGCAGGCTGGCCCGCCAGGCGCGCAGCAGGCGCGTCGCGAGCTGCCGGTGGCGTGGTGCGCGCGCCTGCGCTGTCTTCATGGTGCCCCGTCCGCCATGTGCGAATCGTACCATTACCGCCGCCACCGGCCATCCGGCCAGCCGGTCAGTCGGTCAGTCGGTCAGTCGCCGGCCGGCCGTTCGTCGCCGCGCCGTTCGCCGGGCTCGAGGTGGGCCCGCGCGAGATAGACCTCGCTCTGCATCTCGACCAGCCGGCTCGCAGTGCGGCGGAATTCGAAGGCCAGCCGTTCGCCGCGGTACAGCTGCGCGGGTGGGGCGGCGGCCGATGCGACCAGCTTCACGCCGCGGTCGTAGAATTCGTCGACCAGGCTGATCAGGCGGCGCGCGCTGTCGTCCTGCGCGGCATCGAGCACGGGAATGTCGCTGACGACCACGGTGTGGAACCGATCCGCCAGTTCGGCGTAGTCCGCGGCGCTGCGTGCGCCGACGCACAGCGTCGCGAAGCTGAACCACGCGACGCCGCCGGCCCGGCGCAGCGCGTTGACATGCCGCCCGCCGATCGCCAGGTGGCGCGTCGATTCGCCGTGCTGGCCGGCCAGCTCGGCGAACAGGGCCGCGAGGCGCGCCGGCGTGCCCGGATCGGCGCCGTCGAGCCAGATCGGTGCACGGCGCAGTTGCCGCAGGCGGTAGTCCGTGCCCGCATCCACCTCGAGCACGTCGAGTCGCGTCTCCAGCAGCGCGATCGCGGGCAGGAAGCGTGCGCGCTGCAGGCCGTCACGATACAGCCCGGCCGGCGGCACGTTCGAGGTGAACACCAGCGTCACGCTGGCGCGCAGCAGGCCTTCGAACAGCGTGCCGAGCAGCATCGCGTCGGCGATGTCGGTGACCTGCAGTTCATCGAGGCACCACAGCTGCGCGCGCTTGGCCATGCGCCGCGCGATGAGCTCGATTGGCGCCTCGCGCTGGCGGATCGAGGCCAGCGCGGCATGCAGCTCGCGCATCAGCTGGTGGAAGTGCATGCGCCGCGCGCCGCCGCCGAGCGATTCGTAGAACAGGTCCATGAGCCAGGTCTTGCCGCGCCCGACGCCGCCCCACAGGTAGACGCCGCGCACCGCCTCGGGGGCGCCGCGCAGCCACAGCCGCCGGCGGAGCCGGCCGAACACGCCGAGCCCGGATTGGCGGGCGCGGAACTCGCTGCGCAGTTGCTCGAGGCGGGCGACCGCCGCGAGCTGGGCGGGATCCTCCCGCCAGCCGCGCGCGCGCAGTTCGCGCTGGTAGAGTTCGGGCAGGCCGCTGGCAGCGCGCTCGCGCATCGATGTGCCGGGTGCCGCGCCCTACAGGTTCTGGTAGTTCGGACCGGAGCCGCCCTCGGGCGTGGTCCAGGTGATCAGGCGGTACGGATCCTTGATGTCGCAGGCCTTGCAGTGCACGCAGTTGGCGGCGTTGATCTGCAATCGCTTGCTGCCGTCGTCCGCGGTCAGGATCTCGTACACCGCGGCGGGGCAGAAGCGCGTGCAGGGATTGTCGTACTCGCGCGCGCAGCGGTCGGCGCACACGCTGGTGTCGGCGACGTGCAGGTGGATCGGCTGGCTCTCCTCGTGCGCGGTCGAGGCGAGGTAGACCGCCGCGGTGCGGTCGCGCGGCGGCAGCGTGCGCTCGGCCCAGTCGGCGCGCGTCGCGGCCGGCGCGCCCGGCGGCTCGATGACGCGCAGCGTCTGGTCGTTGGCCGTGTGCCGCAGCGTCCAGGGCGTGCGCCCGCCGAGCACGGTCTCGAGCGCCGCATTCGCCAGTCCCAGCCACAGGCCGCGCTTGAAGCCGGGCTTGATGTTGCGCACCGCGCGGAGCGATCGGCCGCCGGGCGAGGCGCGCCAGGCCGCGTCATAGCCCGCGGCGCTGCCGTGAGCGTGCAGGTGCTCGGCGGCGAGCATCCCCGAGCGCATCGCCTGGTGGATGCCCTTGATGCGCGCGGCGTCGAGCGTGCCGGCCGCGTCGCCGATCAGCAGCGCGCCGGGCATTTCCATGCGCGGCAGTGATTGCGCGCCGCCGGCGGCGATCGAGCGTGCGCCGTAGGCGAGCAGCTCGCCGCCGTCGAGCAGCGCGCGCATCGTCGGGTGGTTCTTCAGTTGCTGGAAGGCCTCGAACGGCTGGAAGCGCGGATCGGCGTAGTCGAGCCCGACCACCAGGCCGATGTAGATGCGGTCCTGCTCGAGGTGGTAGATGAATCCGCCGCCGAAGGTGTCGCGCGGCATCGGCCAACCGATCGTGTGTTGGACCAGCCCTGCGGTGGTGCGACCTTTCTGGAGCTGCCACAGCTCCTTGAAGCCGAGCGCGAAGGTCGGCGGCGAGCGGTCGGCATCGAGCCGGTAGCGCGCGATGAGCTGCTTGCTGATGCTGCCGCGGCAGCCCTCGGCGAACACCGTGACGGGCGCGCGGATGTCGGCGCCGGGCGCGAAGTTCGGCCCCTCGCTCCCGTCGCGCACGCGGCCCATGTCGCCGAGCCGCACGCCGCACACCGCGCCGCCGTCGTCATGGAGCGCCGCGGCGGCCGCGAAGCCGGTGAAGATGTCGACCCCGGCCGCTTCGGCCCTGGCGCCGAGCCACGGCACGAGCTGCGAGATCGAGACGATGAAGTTGCCGTGGTTGCGCTGCTGCGGCGGCGTCGGCAGCCGGTAGCTGCCGCGTGCGGTCAGGAACCTGAACTCGTCGCGCACCACCGGCACGCAGGTCGGCGGCGGGGCGCTGCGCCAGTCCGGCACCAGCGCATCGAGCGCCACCGGATCGAGCACGGCGCCCGAGAGCGAGTGCGCACCGAGGCTCGCGGCCTTCTCGACCACGCACACGGACCGATCGGGGTCGAGCTGGCGCAGCCGCAGCGCGCAGGCGAGCCCGGCCGGACCCGCGCCGACGATCGCCACGTCGTAGTCCATCACATCCCGTTCGATCGCCTCTGCGCTCATGCTCCCCCCGCTGCGTCCCGCTCGCCGGTGGCGGCAAGGATGGCGGCGCGCGCCGCGTCGCGCAAGGCCGCCGCGCCATCGGGATGGCCCGGCTGCGGCCGCAGCGTCGCCAGCGCGGTCACCCGGATGATTCCCGGGCGCGGCAGGATCTGTCCGGGCGCCAGGCAGTGGCGCGTGCCCAGGATCGCCAGCGGCACGACCGGCGCGCCCGAGCGTTCGGCCGCGGCGAAGGCGCCGATGTGGAAGCGCAGCAGGCCGGGTTCGTGCAGGAACGTGCCTTCCGGGAAAAAGGCCAGCGAGCCGCCGCGCGCGGCGCTGCGGATCACGCGCAGCGCATCGCTCGATTTGCCCGAGTGGTTGCCGCGCGTGACGAACTGCACGCCGATCCGCCGCAACAGGAAGGCCGCCACCGGGACCGACGCCATCTCGCGCTTGATGACGAAGTCGAAGCGCGGCGGCAACACCGCCGCGAGCACGATGCCGTCCAGGTAGCTGCAGTGGTTGGCAACGACGATGCAGGGGTCGGGAAGCGCGCCTCGCCAGCGCACGCGCACCGGCATGCCCATCAGCGTCAGCGAGGCGCGACCGACCCACTGGATGAGCCGTCGCCGCGCCGGCAGGGTCGGCAGCAGCGCCAGCGGCAGGAGCGACGCGAGCGCCAGGGCCGTGAAGGCCGTCGCGGCGTAGATGCCATAAATCAGCTGCAATGGCAGCAGCGCCAGGTGACCCGTGGTGCGCTGCGGGGCTGCGGGCGGCGTCACGGTTTGGGGTGCTTCAGTCGCTGCATTGTGTGATGCAAGTCTCCCTATATTAGCCGTTGGCGTGGTTGTGAGTCCGGTCACATCGTCCGACCGGGCCCCCTTTGCATACTGCACACCATAAGGCATTCCGCCACCGCACCAGGAATTGCATTGAGCAGACATGCGACAGTGACCGCCGAGCCGGCCGCCGACATCGTCGATCCGATCATCGGCCGGTTCCTCGACGCGGTGTGGATGGAGCGCGGCCTGTCGCCGAACACGCTGGCCGCCTACCGCGCCGACCTGATCGCGCTGTCGCGCTGGCTCGCGCAACGCAACGTGGTGCTCGCGCGCACCGGCCGCGCCGACGTGCTGGCGTTCATCGCCGCGCGCGCCGCGGGCGGCTCGCGCCCGCGCTCGACGGCCCGGCAGCTCTCGTCGTTCCGCCGCTTCTTCCGCTACCTGATGCGCGAGGGCATCGTGCGCGAGGATCCGACCGCGCAGATCGCCATGCCGCGCATCGGCCGCTCGCTGCCGAAATCACTGACCGAGGCGGAAGTCGAATCGCTCCTGATGGCGCCGACGGTCAGCGATCCGCTCGGCAACCGTGACCGCACGATGCTCGAGGTGCTGTACGCGACCGGCCTGCGCGTGTCCGAGCTGGTCAGCCTGCGCGTCGACCAGGTCAACCTGACGCAGGGCGTGCTGCGCGTGCAGGGCAAGGGCAATCGCGAGCGGCTGATTCCGCTCGGCGAGGAAGCGGTGCGCTGGCTGAGCGGCTTCATCGGCAGCCCGCGCGCCGAGATCCTGCTCGATCGCACCACCGATTACCTGTTCCCCACGCGCCGCGGCGACCGCATGACGCGCCAGGCGTTCTGGCACATCATCAAGCGCTACGCGCGCAAGGCGAGCGTCGACCACGACCTGTCACCGCACACGCTCCGCCATGCCTTCGCGACCCACCTGCTGAACCACGGCGCCGACCTGCGCGTGGTGCAGATGCTGCTCGGGCACAGCGACCTGTCGACGACGCAGATCTACACGCACGTGGCCCGCGAGCGCATGAAGGAACTGCACGCCGAGCACCATCCGCGCGGCTGAA
>DATKLZ010000108.1:0-12049 GCA_035542135.1 Steroidobacteraceae bacterium
AGCCAGCGTCTCGAGCATGCGTTTCTCCGCCAGGCACGACGAGCCTTTCGCGCGATCGAGGTTCGAGACGGTGCCGGAGCCGATGATCGTGCCGGCGCGCAGGTTGCGGGTGCGCGCGCAGTGCGCCACCAGCGCCGGGAAATCGAAGGTCATGTCGACGCCCGCCTCCGGCGCGCCGAGCAGCTGCCCGTTCACGTGGCTCGCCAGCGGCAGAGACACCTTCCCGCCGTCCCAGGCATCGCCCAGCTCATCGGGGGTCACGGCCACCGGCGAAAAAGCCGTGGCCGGCTTCGACTGGTAGAAGCCGAAGCCCTTCGCCAGTTCGCTCGCCGTGAGGTGGCGCAGCGTCCAGTCGTTGACCAGCATCAGCAGGCGGATATCGCGCCGCGCACGCACCTGTTCGGCGGCCGTCATCATCGGCACGTCGCCGGTGATGACCGCGACTTCGGCCTCGAGGTCGATGCCGAGGTCGTCGGCGGGAAACCGCGCCTCGTCGGTGGGCCCGAGGAAATCGTCGCTCCCGCCCTGGTAGACCAGCGGGTCGGTCCAGAACGACTGCGGCATCTCGGCACCGCGAGCTTTCCGCACCAGCTCGACATGATTGACGTAGGCCGATCCATCGGCCCATTGGAAGGCGCGCGGGAGCGGCGCCGCCACGCCGCCCGACCCGGCGGGAAAGGCCTCGCCGTGCTGCCCGCGGTTGAGCTGCCCGTACACCGCCTCGAGCTGCGGCGCGAGCGCCTCCCAGCGGTCGAGGGCCTGCTGCAGCGTGGGGGCGATCTCCGGCACGGCAACGCAGCGCGACAGGTCGCGGCTGACCACGACGAGGCGCCCGTCGCGCCCGCTCTTCAGGCTGGCGAGTTTCACGCTAGCGCCCGCCCACGCTCAGGTCTTCGGCGCGGCCGAGCCCGGCGCACCGCCCTGCCAGGAATCGACGTAGCCCGCCCACTCGACGCGCGCCGCGGCGGCGCCGACCTCGAGCGCGTCGCGGCAGTCGACCATGACGGCGTATTCGTCGGTGGCCGGCTTCGACTGCACCAGCATGCGCTCGAGCGCCTTCGGGTGCGGGCCATGCGTGAAGCCGCAGGGATGGTACGTGACCATGCCCGGATGGATGTTGTCGCGGCTGAAGAAATCGCCGGCGTGGTAGAAGATCACTTCATCGTAGTCGTCGTTGTTGTGGAAGAACGGCACCTTGATCGCGCCCGGATCGGTCTCGAAGGGACGCGGCACGAAGGTGCACACGACGAAGCGGTTCGCCACGAATGTGCTGTGCACCGATGGCGGCAGGTGGTAGCGGTGGCTCATCACCGGGCGGAAGTCGCGTACGTTGATGCGGCAGGCCGCGAGGTCGCCGTGCCAGCCGGTGGCATCGAGCGGATTGAACGGGAAGGTCGCCGTCGACACCTGGCCGCGGCTCTTGATGCGCACGCGCCATTCGCGCTCGCCCTGCTGCGCGCGGAACGCGTCGTCCATGACCGGCACGTCGAGCATCGCCGGATCGAACAGCGCGTGCGGGCCGAGCAGTCCCTTCTCGGGCAGCATGAACGAGCTGTTGCTCGCTTCGATCATCAATACCGCGGTGGCGTCACTGCACTCGAGCCGCCACATGGTGCCGCGCGGCAGCACGATGTAGTCGCCCGCGGCGAATGACAGATGGCCGAAATCGCAGTACAGCTCGCCTGCGCCGCGGTGCACGAACAGCAGCTGGTCGCCGTCCGCATTGCGCGCCAGGTGATCCATGGTGGGCACCGGATCCCAGTAGCGCATCTGGCAATGGGCATTGGCGAGGATCACCGGCGACTCCCAGGGCGTGGCCGGCGCCGCGCCGAGCTTCGTGAGGTCGAAGGCGCGCGGCCGCAGCGGACCCTCGAAGCGGCTCCACGCGGTGGGCGGGTGGCGATGGTAGAAGAAGCTCGCCGGGCCGAAGAAACCCTCCTTGCCCATCTCGCGCTCATACGTGCAGCGCGGCAGGTCGGCGTGCGCCTGGCGGCTCGCCTCCCCCTCGACCCTCGGATATCGGATGAAGTTCTTCATCGGCGCCGATGCTCCCCGCGGCCAGTGTTGCGCGCGTTCAACGCACCGCGTCCGGCTGGTTCGCGGGCGCGGCGCGCTGGAACGCCGCGTTAGCGTTGCACGCTTTCTCGATGCGGGCAATGCGCGGCCAGGCGGCCGGATCGAGGCCGAAGCGCCGGGCGCTCGCGCACTGCGGCAGCAGGCACACATCGGCCAGTGTCGGCGTCGGGCCGTGGCAGTAGTCGCCGGGCGGCCCACCGCGCGCCAGCATGTCCTCGAGCACGGTGAGCCCGCGCGCCACCCAATGTCGGCGCCAGGCATCGACGGCCGCCTCGTCCAGGTGGCACTGCTCCTGCAGGTAGCGCCCCACCGAGGTGTTCTGCAGCGGCTGCACGTCGGCGACCATGATCTGCGCCATCGCCCGCACCTGCGCCCGCGCGGCCGGCGCGCGCGGCAGCAGTGGCGGCTCGGGATGCGTCTCCTCGAGCCATTCCAGGATCGCCATCGACTGCGTCAGCACGCCCTCGCCCGTCTCGAGCGCCGGCACGCGCGACTGGGGATTGAGCGCGCGGTAGGCGGCGCTGTACTGCTCGCCGCCGCCCGCGGCGGCCAGGTGCACCGGCACGTAGTCGTATTCGAGGCCCTTGAGCTGCAGGGCGATGCGCACCCGGTGCGAGGCCGAGCTGCGCCAGTAGCTGTAGAGCCGCAGCCGGCTCACACGACCCCGCGGCGGATCTGGTCGAGCTCGATCGACTCGAACAGCGCCTGGAAATTGCCCTCGCCGAAGCCCTCGTTGCCGCGGCGCTGGATGATCTCGAAGAAGATCGGTCCGATCACGTTGGTCGTGAAGATCTGCAGCAGCACGCCATCCTTGGCCGAGCCATCGATGAGGATGCGGCGCTTGCGCAGCTCGGCCAGCGATTCCTCGTGGCCTGTCACGCGGGCATCGACGCCTTCGTAGTAGGTATCTGGAGTGTCCTGGAACACGATGCCATGGTCGCGCAGCCGGTCGACGGTGCGGTAGATGTCGGCGGTCGAGAGCGCGATGTGCTGGATGCCCTCGCCGCGGTACTCGCGCAGGTACTCCTCGATCTGCGACTTGTCGTCGCGCGATTCGTTGATCGGGATGCGGATCTTGCCGCACGGGCTGGTCATCGCGCGCGAGAACAGGCCGGTCTTGCGCCCCTCGATGTCGAAGTAGCGGATCTCGCGGAAATTGAACAGCCGTTCGTAGAAACCGGCCCAGCGGTCCATGTTGCCGCGATGCACGTTGTGCGTGAGGTGATCGATGAGCTGCAGCCCCGGCCCGGCATCCCCGGCCGGCGCCGGCATCGGCCGGAAATCGACGTCGTAGATGCTGTCGGCGCCGTAGCGGTCGACCAGGTAGATGAGGCTCCCGCCGATGCCGCGGATCGACGGAATATTGAGTTCCATGGGTCCCGCCGTCGTCGGCCCCGGCTCGGCGCCGAGTTCGAGCGCGCGCCTGTAGGCCAGCGCCGCGTCGCGCACGCGGAAGCCCATCGCGCAGATCGAGCCGCCGTGCTCGCGCGCGAAGGCCTGCGCGAAGCTGTTCGGTTCCGCGTTGATGAGGAAATTGATGTCGCCCTGGCGGTGCAGCGTGACGTTCTTCGAGCGGTGGCGCGCCACCGCGCGAAAGCCCATCTTCTCGAACAGCGCGCGCAGCGCCTCGGGGTCGGGGGCGGTGTACTCGACGAACTCGAAGCCGTCGGTGCCCATCGGATTGCTGGTGGTATTCATGGGCGGGCAGCGTAGTCGATATTTATTGCCAGCGCGGGCAATGCTGTTGCATTCTGGGCCTTGGGCACGTGCCCTGTCAGCAATTATAGTGCCATCTCATGATTGATACTACCGCCAGCGCCGGCTATGCGCTCGACGAATCCGACCTGCGCATCCTCGCCGCCCTGCAGCAGGACGCCTCGCTCGACAACCAGCAGCTGGCCCGCCGGGTGCACCTCTCCCCCGCGCCCTGCCTGCGGCGCGTGCGCCGGCTCACGCAGGACGGCGTCATCCGCGCCACCGTCGCCCTGCTCGATGCCGGCCGGCTCGGCCTCGGCGTCGAGGCCTTCGCCTTCGTGGCGCTCGAGAGCCAGCGCGCGACCGCCGGCGCGCAGTTCGAGGCCCTGCTCAGGCGCCGGCCCGAGGTCATCGAGTGCGTCCGCCTGAGCGGCAGCTACGACTACCTGCTGCGCGTCGTGGTCGCCTCGCTCGACGCCTACTCGGCCTTCATCGACCGCCACCTGCTGCCGATCCCCGGCGTGCGCTCGGTGAACTCCAGCTTCAGCCTCGGCGTGCTCAAGCGCACCACCGCGCTGCCCCTGCCGGAGGCGCGGCGCAGTCCGCACGCACGGCGCGCCGCCCGCGCGGTGCCGAGCGCGGGCTGAGCAAGGTCCGCGCGGCGCGGTGCGCGGCGGCGTCAGCGCGCCACCGTGCCGCGCGTGATCACGCGGTCGGTCGGCAGCAGCACCTCCGGCGCAATGCCCGGCGTGTTGCCGATGCGATCGTACAGCGGGCCGAAATCGGTGCCGTAGCTGGCCTCGAACAGCTGCTGGAAGCTGTCGATGACGAAATACATGCGCTGGTAGCTGTCGATGCGGTAGTCGGTGCGCATCACGCGCTCGATGTCGAAGCCGACGCGATTGGGTTCGGGGCTCTCCACCGAGTACACCGTCTCGCCTTTCGACGACAGGATGCCGGCGCCGTAGGCGCGCAAGCCGCCGGCGGTGCGCAGCAGCCCGAACTCGACGCTGTACCAGTACACGCGCGCCAGCAGCGGCACGGCGCCGTGCGCCTGCGCCTTCTGCCCGGCTTCGCCGTAGGCCTGCATGAAGCGCGCGAACACCGGGTCGGCCAGCAACGGCACGTGCCCGAAGAAATCATGGAACAGGTCGGGCTCGGACAGGTAGTCGAGCTCGTGCGGCTTGCGGATCCACACCGACACCGGGAACGCGCGCGCCGCCAGGTGCGCGAAGAAATGCTCCTCGGGGATCAGCCCCGGCACCGCGACGATGCGCCAGCCGGTCAGCGGCGCGAGCCGCCCGTTGACGGCATCGAAACGCGGGATGCTGCGCGCGTCCGCGCCGACCGCGTCGAGCCCGGCGATCACCTCCGGGGCCGCGTAGCGCTCGAGCAGCGCGCGCTGGCGCGTGTACAGCGCCTGCCAGACCGAATGCTCGTCGGCGCCGTAGTGCTCCCAGCGCTGCTCGACGGTGTAATCGGGCGCGGTGTGCTCGTAGGCGCCGCGCAACGCCAGCTGCCCGCGCGTTGGCGCCGAAGGGGGCTTGCTCATGCGCGCATGATACTCCGCGCCCGCGCCGGCGCGCGCCTCAGGCCTGGCGCAGCTGCGCGTAGCGCCCGAAATCCTGGCTGGACAGCAATTCGGCGAAGTCCGCGGCGATCATCGGCTTGCCGAACAGGTAGCCCTGCATCTCGTCGCACCCGGACTGGCGCAGGAACTCGAGCTGTTCGGTGGTCTCGACGCCCTCGGCGACGACGCGCAGGTTCAGCTTGTGGCCGAGCGCGATGATCGCCTGCACGATCACGGCGTCGTCCGGATCGGTGGCCAGGTCGACGACGAACGAGCGGTCGACCTTGAGCTGGTCGACCGGGAAGCGCTTGAGGTAGCTGAGGCTCGAATAGCCGGTGCCGAAGTCATCGACGGCGATCTGCACGCCGAGCGCCTTGATGCGGCCGAGCATCTCGACGTACTTCTCGGCCCCGTGCATCGCGAGGCCTTCGGTCAGTTCGATCTGCAGATGGTGCGCATCGAGACCGGTGACGCGCAGCGCCTCGGCGATCGTCTCGACGATGTTGCCCTCGCGGAACTGGCGCGGCGAGACGTTCACCGAGACCACGATCGGCGGGAGCCCGGCCTCCTGCCAGGCGCGCGCCTGCGCGCAGGCGGTGTGCAGCACCCAGCGGCCGATCGGCACGATCAGCCCGGTGTCCTCGGCCACCGATATGAAGCGCGCCGGCGAGACCAGCCCGCGCTGCGGCACGCGCCAGCGCAGCAGCGCCTCGGCGCCGGCGACGCGGCCGGTATCCATGTCGATGCGCGGCTGGTAGTGCAGCAGGAACTGGTGCCGCGCCAGCGCGCCGCGCAGCCGGTGCTCGATGTCGAGGCGCTCGACCAGCGCGTGGTTGAGTTCGGCGGTGAAGAACTGCACCGCGTTGCGCCCGTTCTCCTTGGCCTTGTACATGGCGGCGTCGGCATTGCGCAGCAGCACGTCGGCGCTGTCGCCATCGCCCGGATAGACGGCCACGCCGATGCTGCTGGTCACGTGGAACTCGCGCCGGCCCGAGCGCCACGGCAGGGCGATCGCGGCGTGGAGCCGCTGCACGACGCCAGCCAGGTCCGGCGGACGATAGCCCTGCAGCAGCAGCACGAACTCGTCGCCCCCCTGGCGCGCGACGGTATCGCTGTCGCGCACGCAGGAGCGCAGGCGGTCGGCCATGCTCTGCAGCAGCCCGTCGCCGAGCGCGTGGCCGTAGGTGTCGTTGATGAACTTGAACTGGTCGAGGTCGATGAACACGACCGCGATCCCGCCGCCACGCTCGGCCGCGCCGCTGATCGCCTGGTGCAGGCGCGCATTGAGCAGCGTGCGGTTGGCGAGGCCGGTGAGCGCGTCGTAGTTCGCCTGCCGCTCGATCTGCGCCTGGTACACGCGCCGGTCGGTGATGTCCTCGAGCGTGCCCTCGTAGTAGATCGAACCGTCGATCTCGTTGCGCCGCACGTGCGCGTTCTCGGATACCCAGATCACCTCGCCGTTCTTGCGGAAGGCCTGGAATTCGAAGTTGCTGACCGAACCCTGCGACTCGATCTGGCGGCGATACTCCGCGCGCCGCTCCGGTTCGACGTACAGCTGGCGCGGGATGTCGCGCAGCTCCGCCAGCAGCTCCGCCGGCGATTCATATCCGAACATGCGCGCCATGGCGGGATTGGCGACCAGCAGCCGTCCCTCGGGCGTCACCTGGAAGATGCCCTCGAGCGCATTCTCGAAGATGCTCTGGTAGCGCGCGTTCGCTTCCTTGAGCTCCTGTTCGGCGCGCTTGAGCTCGGTGATGTCCTCGATGAAGCCCTCCCACTTCCAGGTCGCGGTCGGCCGGTCGTAGACGCGCACCGCGCGTTCGGACACCCAGCGCACCGAGCCGTCGAGGTGGCAGATGCGGTATTCGACCAGGATGCGCGCGCCCTCGTCCTTGCTCGTGGCGCAGTATTCCCCGACGCGCGCGCGATCGTCCGGATGGATCAGGTCGTTGTAGCTGCACACGCGGTTGCCAAGCAGGTCCTCGGGCTGGCGCCCGGTCAACGCATGGAAGCCCTCGCTGACGTATTCCATCGTCCACTGCGGATCGTCGCGGCAGCGGTACACGAAGCCGACCAGCTGCCCGACCAGCGAAGTGAGCAGGCGCGCCGCCTCGCCGGGCAGGGCCAGCGCCGGCGCCATGTCCGGCTCGCTTTTCTGGGCGTTGCTGCGGTCGTCAACGGCCGCCTCGTCCGCACGGTCTTCCATTGCACTTCTTGGGCGGACGCATCGCAGGTCCGCGGCTGTGGCACCTGCAGTCCTTATCGCTCCGGCGCGGAAGTTCTTGAGGAAAAACGCGGGTTTGGGCGCCGTCGGCGGCCAAAAGCAGACGCAGGTCCGGTTGCGGGCCCCCGAGCGGCGCCTTCAGGCGTCGAACAGGGACCGCAGCACGATGGTGTGCTCGCGATCCGGGCCGGTCGAGATTAAGTCAAGTGGCACGCCGACGAGCTGCTGCACCCGCTCGAGGTAGGCCCGCGCGGCCGGCGGCAAGGCGGCGTATTCGCGCACGCCGGCGGTCGATTCCTTCCAGCCCGGCAATTCCTCGTATACCGGCTCGACCTCGGCGAAGGCATCGGCGAACACCGGCGGCTCATCGCTCAGCTGTCCGGCGATGCGATAGCCGGTACAGATGCGGATCGTGTCGAGTCCGTCGAGCACGTCGAGCTTGGTGATGCACAGCCCCGAGACGCTGGAGTTGACGACCGTGCGCCGCAGCGCCACCGCGTCGAACCAGCCGCAGCGCCGGCGCCTCCCGGTCACCGATCCGAATTCATGGCCGACGCGGGAGAAGTGATCGCCGTACTCGTCGAACAGCTCGGTGGGGAATGGCCCGGCGCCGACGCGGGTCGCGTAGGCCTTCACGATGCCCAGCACGTGGTCGAAATAGCACGGGCCAATGCCGGTGCCGGTGGCCGCACCGCCGGCGGTCGTATTGGACGAGGTGACAAACGGATACGTTCCCACATCGACATCGAGCATCGCGCCCTGTGCGCCCTCGAACAGCACGTTCGCGCCGGCCGCGCGGAGCCTGGCGAGCTCGCCGGTGACGTCGAGCAGGAGCGGCCGCAGGCGCTCGACGAATGCCAGCTGTTCGTCGAGCGTGCGCTGGAAATCGACCGCCGGCAGGTTGAAATAACGCTGCAGCACGAAGTTGTGGAAATCGAGCACTTCGCCGAGCTTGGCGGCGAATTTCTCGCGCTGGTAGAGGTCGGCGACGCGCACCGCGCGGCGCGCGACCTTGTCCTCGTAGGCCGGGCCGATGCCGCGGCCGGTCGTGCCGATCGCGTTGGCGCCGCGCGCCTGCTCGCGCGCCAGGTCGAGCGCGATGTGCGAGGGCAGGATCAGCGGGCACGAGGGCGACAGGCGCAGCCGCTCGAACACCGGCACGCCCTGGTCGACCAGCATCTGCGCTTCGCGGAACAGCGCCTCGAGCGAGATCACGACGCCGTTGCCGATCAGGCAACGCACGCCGGCGCGCAGGATGCCCGAGGGGATCAGCGACAGGATCGTCTTCTTGCCGCCGATCACCAGCGTGTGGCCGGCGTTGTGGCCGCCCTGGAAGCGCGCGACGGCGCCGGCGCGCTCGGTCAGCAGGTCGACGATCTTGCCCTTGCCCTCATCGCCCCACTGGGTGCCGATGACGATGACGAAACGACCCATGGAAATTCCTAGCGCACGAGATAGAGGATGGCGAGCCCGGCCAGCATGCTGAACAGGCCGCCGAGACGCAACTCGCGGTCGTCCATCGCCAGGAGCCGCTCCAGCAGGCGGCGCATCGCCGGCGGGCTGAGGAATGGCAGCATGCCCTCCAGCACCGAGGCGATCGCCAGTCCCGCGCCCAACTCCGCCCAGTTCAGCTCCACCATGGTTCAGCGCCGCGCCGGACTGTGCAGGTACTTGTAGAACTCGCCGTCGGGCTGGATGACGAGCACGTCGCCCTCGCGGCCGAGGGCGTTGCGATAGGCCTGCAGCGAGCGGTAGAACGCCGCGAACTCGGGATTGGCGCCGTAGGCGCGCGCGTAGATCGCCGCGGCCTGCGCGTCGCCCTCGCCGCGCAGGCGCTGCGCGTCGCGCTGGCCGGCCGCCACGATGTCGGCGATCGTCCGGTCGGCCTGCGCGCGGATCCGGTCGGCGGCCGCGGTGCCGGCCGCGCGCAGCTCGCGCGCCTGCGCCGCGTAGGCCTCCTGCATGCGCGCGTAGATCGCATCCGCCACCTGGTCGGTCGGGTCGATCCGCTTGACGCGCGCGTCGACGACTTCCACGCCGAGGCTGGCGGCCAGCGGCGCCAGCTGCGCCAGCAGGTCATCCGATACGCCGCCGCGCGGCGCATCGAGGATCTGCGGCAGCGTCAGCTGCGCGTACGCCGCCTTGAGGCGGGCACGCAGCGCTTCCGCCAGCTGCCCCGCGACCGCCGCCTCGGCGCTGGCGCGCTCGCCGGCGCGCCGATACTGCGTCGGATCCCGTACGCGCCAGCTCAGGTCGATGTCCACGGACAGGGCCTGCTGGGCTGCGTCGAGGAACGGTTCGCCTTGCAGCCGCTGCGCCAGCACGCGCCGATCGATCCGCTCGATGCGCTCGAACGGCCAGCAGCCGTGGAGTCCCGGCGCGTAGTCGGCCTGCTGCACCTGGCCGAAGCGCGTGCGGATGGCAAACTCGTCCTCGCCGACGACGAACAGGCTCGAGGAGGCGATGACGAGCAGCGCGACCACGAGCGCCACCGGCGCGAGCAGGCGCCCGCTCATGGGCGGGTCTCCCGCTCGCGGCTGCGCTCGTCCACGGCGCCCGCGCCGGGCGCCGGCGCGGCCGGTTCCTGGTGCGCCGGCGCAGACGCGGCCGCCGGTGCGGCGCCGGTGCCCGCGCCCGGCTCGGCGCCCGCGGCGACGCTGACGATGCCCTGCACGCCGGCAGCCTTGAGCACGCCGGCGCCGGCCAGGTGATCGAGCGGCAACATCAGCGTGTTGACGCCCTTGCCGTCGATGATGATCTTGCGCGAGCGCGCCAGGATCGACTCGATCGTCTCGATGTACAGCTGGTTGCGCGTCACCGCCGGCGCGCGCGCATAGGCCGCCGCGATCGGCGCAAAGCGCGCCGCCTCCGCCTCGGCGGCGCCGATCACCTGCGCCTTGTAGGCCGCCGCTTCGAGCCGTTGCTTCTCCGCCTGGCCCTTGGCCGCCGGGACCTGCTCGTCGGCATAGCCCTGCGCCTCGCGCGCGGCGCGCTCGCTGTCGGCGCTCGCCTGCACGCGATCGCGCTGCGCCGCGAGCACGGCTTCCGGCACCTGCACGTCGGTGAGGTTCACGGCCACGATCTGCATGCCGGTGTGCATGCGGTCGAGCGCCTGCTGGATCGCGCCGGGCAGCGCCTCGGACAGCGGCGCGCGGGTCGCGCCGCCCATCAGCGCCGCTATCGCCTGCTGCCCGACCGACTCGCGCAGCGCGGCTTCGGCGAGTTCGGCCACCAGCGCATCGGGATGGCGCACCGCAAACAGCGCCGCGCGCGCATCGGCATAGTGGTACGTGACGCTGGCGGTGACGTTCAGCAGCATGCCATCGCGCGTCAGCATGCGCGACTGGAAGTCGGCGCTGTTGAGGCGGCCCAGGTCGACGACCGTCAGCGTCTCGATCGGCCACGGCAGGTGCCAGCCCGCCCCGCTCCCGCGCTCACCGGCGTAGGCGCCGAAGCGCTGGAGCACGCCGCGCTCGCCGTCCTCGAGCAGGTAGAACCCGCTGGCGAGCCACAACGCCAGGGCGACGCCGGCAGCCGCAGCGTACAGCGCGCCGCGCACCTGGCGGTCGCCGCCACTCCAGCGCCGCCGCCAGTCCTGCAGTCCGCCGCGACCGGTGCCGCCGGGTGCGCCGCCGCGCGGCGTGGCGCCCGGTGGGTCGGCAGGAGTGTTCCGGGCCTGCATGGCGATCGCCGTCAGCGCGCAGCCGATGCCGCGGCACGGCGTCGCCGGGCCGGCGTCGCCGGGCGCGCGGGCTTCAGGCGCCGGGGCGCACGCGCCAGGGCGGCGCGGCCCGGCAACTCCAGCGACACACGCGGATCACGCGCCAGCTCGGCCAGTTGCGCCGGCGGCAGCTCGACGCGCAGCGCCAACGCCCCATCGCTCCCGCTGCGCTCCTCGCGCACCGCGCCGCGCGCGTAAAGTTGCGCGCGCAGTGCGCCGGCCGCGGCCGGCAGGTGCAACCAGGCGCGCTGCGCGCCGAGCTGGAGCCGCTCGGTGATCGCCTGCTTCAGCAGCTCGAGCCCGCGGCCCTGCGCGGCGCTGATCCACACCTGCGTCGCGTTGCCGTGCGCATCGCGCTCGAGGCGCGGTTCGACACCGAGCCGATCGATCTTGTTGTAGACCAGCAGCTGCGGCAGTTCGCCGGCGCCGATCTCGGCCAGCACCGCGTCGACCTGTTGCGTGTATTCGTCGCGGCGCGGATCGGCCGCGTCGATGACGTGCAGCAGCAGCTGCGCGCTGCGGGCCTCCTGGAGCGTGGACTGGAACGCCGCCACCAGCTCGTGCGGCAGCTCGCGGATGAAGCCGACGGTGTCGGCCACGACGATGTTCGCCCCGCCCGGCAGCACCAGCCTGCGCACGGTCGGATCGAGCGTCGCGAACAGCTTGTCGGCGATGTAGGCATCGGCGCCGGTCAGCGCGCGGAACAGCGTCGACTTGCCGGCATTCGTGTAGCCCACCAGCGCCGTGCCCGGCACCGGGATCG